>DATBRD010000060.1:0-13052 GCA_036560465.1 Methylobacter sp. | reverse complement strand
TCAGTAACATAGTCTTCCAGTTGCTCAGGAAATAGAGTCACCTGAGTTCGGTCTGTACTTTGAATGAAGCGTTTCATCTGCTCTCCCGGTGGTTTGGCCGTGAGCTTATTTTACCAGATGTAGCGTTTTTACACAGCCTGGGTCGAACAGAGACGGTTATGACTGGCAAAAACCGGTCAACAAGAACGCGCGATAAGGTGAGGATTGAAGTAGTGCTACCAGCCCGGCTATTATCGCCAGCCAACCAAGACTTTTGCGCCTGAACCGGTAGCACTCTAAATATAGCACTCAATTTCTAACTTAGTTGATCAGTTGCTCAATTTCATAACTTAAATCGACTGATACCCCAATCTACGCAATCCGAAGTGACTCAAAATTAACTGGGCTATCAATCCCGGCCAATGACTAACGAACGTCTCTCTGTCAGGTATTCGTACATATCCCAAAATGATGAGTGAATGTTTATCCTGTGCCGCTACACTTTTTAAGTGAATTGACCCGCTGGGTTCATCAAATGATTTGAAAGCGGAAATGACTGTGACGACACTCATTGAATTCCCATCGAAAACCTTGGACACTTTGAAAAAAGAACGACATACCCACCCATTGCCGTTAGTTCGGCGTAGGATTCCAAGCGTTATGGCTATGGCTGCCTAATGATAGGATCGCCTTAGTGGCCGGTATCTGTGAAAGGATCTTGCAGCTTTATCGGCAAAACGGTGTGGATGGCTTGAAAAACCTTCATTTTGCTTCGGCTAATACACCATCTTTGCATTTATAACCGTTGCCAAGTGTAAGGACTTCTCCTGTGCTAGTCGTTAAGGTTGACTAACTGGCGCCTTATCCAATGACTGATAAACTTTTAGCTGGCCTTCCAAATTGGAAGCTAAATTCCGTGCTTCGGCGGCGGCTTTGCTGACATTTTCCAGATCAGATTTAACGGCTGTCAATTCTAAGACGGCGGCTTCGTAATGCACACTCAATTTTGCAAGCTCAACATCTTTGCCAGCAAGTTCAGCATCTTTTTGTTTTAGGGCTTCTTGTGATTTCTGCTTTTCCTCAACCAATATGGCTATTTTCTGTTTCAGATCGGTAATGGAAAAGGTCAGTTGCTCTTTATCTTTCGATAACCCGACATTGAGTTTTTCCGCATCATTGAGCTTGTCTTTAGTTTGAGTAAGGTCCTGATGCAGACTAGCGTGTTCCTCTTTCAGGGCCGCCAACGCATCTTCCAACTGCTCAATTATAGCCTCTTGATCTTCGGAAAACTTGAAGGCTTCGTCGACCTGGGCCTGATTGATTGCTTCCGCCTGTTTCAAGGCTTCATGTTGAATTTCAAGCTCTGCATCAGCGATGGCCTTGGCAGCATGCCAAATCTTCTTAACTAAGTCCTCCCCGTCTTTAGCTAACTCCCGAGGTAGGTTGGCCACAGCCGGTAGCGTTTCAGCTTTGATTGCCTGCGCCTGATCTGTGTCGTTCCAGCTATTCAGATACTTAGTAATGGTAGTCATGCTGCCTCTTCCCAACTGCCTTCGCAATTTTATTACGGTGGGCCGTTCGCCCTGAGCAGCGATATCGATGCAGGTCGCATGAACTTCTTGTTCGGTGAGTCTGGAGGTAGCCATTGTGTAATCCTGGTCAAGTTGAGTTGGATCGAGTTTACTATACTCGTTGATAATTAAAATACATAACAATGATAATTACGTAATTATCATAATTACGTAATACCAGCACGGCCTTTATCGCAACCTTGAGCAAAATTCGACTAATGAAGAATAGTAGAACCGGCTTTCAACATGCTCTTGCCAGAGTAAGATAGAGGGGATCTCATACGAGTTATCCAGTACCCTACAAATCGATGACAATTGGCGCATTAACCGGCCGGTACCGTTCATCACAGACTGACGCATTGACGAAGGTCGTGCCGTCTTGTTTCAGCACCCCATAGCCTTCATGGATATGGCCGAAGATGTGCGTTCTCGGCCTGATCCGCTGCAAGGCTTTCAATAACTCCTCGCAGCCGACATGTTCACCGCTAGGGACCTGATCCAGGATGCCGTAAGGCGGCCCATGCGTGATCAGCACATCAATATCGCTAGGGATTTTGGCCCACACCCTGGCCAGAGGAGCACCTCTGGGCAGATTAAAGGCCCAGTTACAAAAATTCGGTTGCCAAGGCGAGCCCCAGAATTTGATGCCGTTAATTTCAATGCCGGAGTCTTTGAGATAGATCGCATTGTGCAATAGCGCTATAGCTTGTTCAGGAACACGTGCAAATGGCCAGTCGTGATTGCCGGCAATCAGCAGCTTGTGCGTGTGCGGCAAACTGCCTAAAAAAGCATCGAACACTTTGATTTCAGCCAAAGTGCCATAACCGCATATATCACCGGCTATGATCAGCACATCGCCCTCGGGGACCTGAATCGCATGAGGCGGGAAATGGGTATCCGACATACACACGAGGCGCAGACCGTGGCCGGGCTTAGCCGCCTGTTGCCCAGAGGCCTTAGCCCTGGCCTGAGCGGAAGCGGGTGTTTGCATCTGCGCACGGCGCTGTACCACGACGCTATCGCTGTCTTGTCTGCGGGTCATGAGGTCATCATCAGGTTGTTGCGGCCCGTTGCCTAGGACCGCTGCACAAAAGAGGGAGGTCATCGGTTAATGCATCAGCCGGTATTCCTGCGTCACGTCCGTCTCATCCCGGACTTGATTCAGTTCTTTCCAATGTGACCACACATATTCGGCATCCCGATCAAAGCCGGGCGGGCCGTCAAGCTGATAAACGCGGCCGCTCCTGGTTTGAATGCGCATTTTTTCGCGGTCAAACGATTGGATCGCCGAACTAACTCGGCCCTTGCCTTTACGGGCCACATAGCCGACCACATGCCTGGATTGATCATTGGGTTCGTCGAATCGCGCTTCACGTATCGACCAGCGACTAATAGTTTCTTCCGGTTCCTCATGAACCGGGGCAACAGCAAAAATAGGCATCACAATTCTCTTTGTTAGGTTAACGGTCTCCCGCGGATTGAAATCCTCTGGACTGATGTCATAAAGACCTTTAGCAGTGGATTTCTTGCCCGCATTTCTTATCACAGCCTTGCCGCAAGCGGTGATCAATTCCTGCTTGATCAGCCGCGGCTCCAGTCTGCTGCTGCTGATCTTGCGGACTAGGGCCGGTGACAGTTCTTCACTAAACTCTTTTCCCCAGTCATGACCACGCCTGATGTTTCGGTAGATGGAATTCAAGACGTTTTCCATTTGCTGGGGTGTTGGTCGCTTGACTTCCAGGATCGTAAAGCGCGACAGAATCGGTTCAGCGATTAAATCAAGATCATTAGCCGTGCCGACCCAGACGATTTTCGAACAGTCCGTCGCGATCTCCAGTCCTTCATCGACAAACTGGGCGGATGTCTCTTTTTCGAGCAGTTGATATAACGATCCCAGCGGGTCGTAACGCTTGTCCCCGCCAGCTTTATCTATCTCATCCATTACAATCAGCGGATTGGCCCGTAGCCCTCGAGCCAAGGCCTCAACTACCCGGCCGGGTTTGCCGTCGGCCCAGCCTGACGACATGCCGCCTAGCACAAAGCCTGCCGTCATACCGGAGAAGCTGACCAGTTCGAAATGCGTGTCGACAAGTCTGGCCAGCGCTTGGCAAAAGGCGGTTTTGCCTATGCCCGGAGGGCCGGCAATCAGCAACGGATTTGCCGCAAAAGCACCACGCCCAGCCAGGCGAGCCAAGGCAAACTGGTGTCGGTAAAAATCGATCACCTCCGAAAAGTTCGGAAACTGCTCGCCGAGTGCGGCCAGATCATCAAAGACAGACTCGGATAATAAGGCCAACTGCAGAAAGCCGGCCGTATCACCGAGGAAATCAAGATAGCGCTGGTGATTACGATGCAGGTTGCTTTTGCGCTCATGCTCTTTGAGCATCGCGTGCATTTTACGAGTATTGAAAATCCGGACGACCTCCGGTAACTCATCAAAATCGATCTCTTCATATTTAAACGCGTACTTGTCGGAAAGAGCTTTTCGTCTTAAATAGTGTCGGAACTGGTTATTCTTGTCGTGCGCGTACATACTTTCTTATCAGACAGGGAAACTGTGGCCTACTTAGGCAGGGAACGACTTGGATCAAACGCTTCAGTCGTTTGCGGGTAGCGTAGGGAATCAATTCAGGTTGTGCGGAACTGCGGTAAAACCAGCGGGTCCAATTTTTAAAAAGTCGTAATGAAGAACATGACTCAATTGGGACTGGCGCAGAATGTAGGGCCTGGGCGCTCCTGCATAGGTAGACTTTTGAGTGGCTGCCTGAGAACACAGCTGAAGAATATGACGGCCGGCATCCGTTCTGAGCAAGGCCTCTTTGACAATACTGTCGGAAACTTCACGCACCACATCCTGCATAACAGCGAAACATTGGGAGACCGAGTACTGCTGCAGCAGCGTTAGCAAAGTATCTTTTAGCTCGTCATTCATCTCAACATCAAACTTTCTTTCCTCAGCGAGATGGTGTAGAAATTCAACACATTCGAAAACCGCAATTTCCCGCCAAAGGGCTTGCACTTCACTTCCCCACTTCTTAAGCCAAGCGCCATTTTGTAGGCTGGCATTGAGTTGCGCTAGCGCTTCATCAAAGTGTTCAAGATGAATTGTCCATTTCACCGCCATGAAATCCAAGTCCTCAATGGCATTAAAATGGGTGTCCTGAAGGGCATCATCACGCACGATAAACGCCGCATCTTCTGTCTCCGGACTGAGCGTGATGAGTTCTCTCTCAAGCAAATACTGGACAACCAGCTTGTCATCGTGAGGCGCTAATGGCGGAATATAGGTAATGGGGCCAACCCAACCTGCACTGGACACGGTCACCGAACAGCGAATCAACGTGATCACATACACCACGTCTTTCAACGACAAGTCCGTGACCGACTGCACAGCCTGTTGACTATCCAAAACAATACGCGCTTGAGCAATAAGCGCTTTCTTTGACCGCGCGTTCTGCTGCTTTTTACAACGAAAGCAAGCGCAATGGCTGGACTGGCTATGCTTGCAATGCTGGCAGAAAAGCCTGCTCAGTTTTTGCTTGGAAGACCGGCTCAGAATTTTGCGCACCATAGGGTGCCGGCAATACGGGCATTGAAAATCTGTTGTCACGAAAGGAAGTGCGTTTACCAAATTGCGCGGATGGCAGTTCAGGCCATACCGGGCAATGATCTCGGCGACAGAATCATCACCGGACCAATAACGCACAGCAAGTTCTTTAATTTCAAGCTTGTTAAGATGAGATAGAAGGGGGGCTAAGTTATCAGTGTCCAAAGAAAGCATGTCAACAATATGCGGCGTATAAAAAGCCGTTACAGCAAGAAAAAACAAAATATGTTACTTATAGTGCGTGGCATTATAGAGGTCGACGTCGATAGCATGCAACCAGTTTATGACTTCTGGTTGAGGCCCGATGACTGCAGATTCACTTAAATTATTTGGAAAACGACTAGTACAATTACGAAAAGAACGAGGGTTATCTCAGGAAGAATTAGCTTGGGAGAGTGAATTAGCTAGAAGTTATGTCAGTGGCATTGAGCGGGGACTGCGAAACATTTCACTGCTCAATATCTGTAAGCTGGCAGACACGTTAGGCGTGCAACCGTTTGAATTATTGAAGTTCGAAGAAATGAACGAAGAATAATATAAAACTATCTATTCATTAAATACTTAAGATCAACAAGGCTGAATATGATCACCTACCACATCCAATAGGGCTATACCAAAACAGCTGCTTGAGCATAAAAATAGCAGTGAGCGATGGCCTTTAAGCTGATAGAAACGGTCCAGACAAAGTGGCTGCACTTAAGAGGTTATCAGCGCTTGGCGGAAATTATCAACGGCGTCAAATTCGTCGACGGTACTGAAAGAACCGAAGATCAGTTGTAGAAGTTCCGGCTTGATCTAATGGGATGGTCGCCCTTTTCCAAAAACGGCATCCAAGCGCCAAAGTGTGGCGAACGTCTGTAAAAAACACAACGCACAATATTTACCCGTTTCAGCGTCCGTTAATGCGGGCTAAGCCGCCGAAAGATCCGAGCTATTCGTGAATTCGGATTGGCATATGAAGCGTGTCCGGACGAAATTGACTCATGGCGTTCTATGCCGTATCCATTACTACAGCAAGAAATCAATAAGTTTTGGGGCTTTCTGACTGGACAGCGGCAATGTTGGCAATTTTCCATTTTGGCCATCGTGATGTTTTTCCTTTAGGCGATAGTAGCCTTTTACGCGTTATTAGTTTGATTGAGTCACGCTTTTTGAGCGGTAAGGGGGGTTCTTTTGATCACAAGGCTGCTAGTCCATTTGGTACGCACCTTGCGATGATATTTTGGGCCTCTATTGATAGAGGATATTGGTGCGCGGTAGATGTTTTATAAGCTAAATATAGCAACTCGCTTATAGTCATATGTCTCAATCAGCGTCGAATATTTACCGGCTAACACCGTCAATATTTCCCAATGAAAAGCTATTATTTATTCTATAAATATTTTTATTTTTTGATAGTAGCAAAATTAATGCTCAAACTGGAAAATATTGTTCTCTGTTTTACAGAGGGACAAATCAAAGCGAAATATGTTTAAATACATTCTGAGTTGTTGGAAGAGTTTTGGACAATTTTTTGACAAAAAAATAACAAAAAGCAAAATTCCTGAGTTCGACCGCAAGGTTTTGGAAGTGTTGCGAGAACCGCTGGAGACAGGGCACATCACCATTTCCCGTGCCGCAAGGCAAGTCGATTTCCCGGCGCGCTTTCAATTGATTGCGGCAATGAACCCGTGCCCTTGCGGCTTTCTGGGCGATGCGTCGGGGCGTTGCCATTGCACGTCCGAGCAAGTCATGCGCTACCGGGCCAGAGTGTCCGGCCCGTTGCTGGACCGTATCGACATGCATCTGGAAGTGCCCAGAATTTCGCATGAAGTATTGCGTAAAGGTTCGCCGGACGGCGAAGAAAGTAGCGAACAAATCAGGGCTCGCGTAGTTGCGGCTCGCAACTTGGCCGTCGCGCGGAGCGGGAAAGCTAATTCGGCGTTGACAGCCAAAGAAGTTAAACAGCTGTGTGTGCTGTCCGAGCAAAGCCATCAAATCTTAGAACAGGCGATGGATAAATTCGGCCTGTCGCATCGGGCTTATCATCGGATTTTGAAATTGGCGCGCACCATTGCCGACCTTGCCCAATCTGAAAATATAGAAACTTCGCATTTAAGTGAAGCGATCAGCTATCGCAAGCTGGATCGCAGTATTTATGTACTGTGTAGCTTAGTTACGCCTCATAAGCTTTTCATTTTTAAAACCATCAATGTCCAAATTAAACCCCCAACAACAAGCCGCTGTTAAAGCGATTGATCATCCCTTATTAGTGCTGGCCGGAGCGGGCAGCGGCAAGACGCGGGTGATTACCGAAAAAATTGCTTACCTGGTCAAGCAGGGCTTGCCTGCGCGCCATATTGCAGCGGTGACTTTTACTAACAAAGCTGCGCGGGAAATGAAAAGCCGGGTCTCCAAACTGCTGGATGACAAGCAACAGCGCGGTCTGCGGGTATCAACTTTCCATTCCTTGGGATTGGACATATTGCGTGCGGAATCCAAGACGCTGGGCTATAAAGCCGGAATTACGCTGTTTGACGAACAGGATAAGTACACACTGCTGCGCAACTTGATCAGTCACGGTGCAAAAGATTGCGATATTGACAACATCGATAGCTATTCCCGGCAAATCGGCCAATGGAAAAATGCCTTCGTTACGCCGGAGCAGTCTGTGACCATCGCAAAAGCCAACGAATATCCGGCGGCCAATCTGTATATCGATTACACCCGCAGTTTAAAAGCCTACAATGCGGTCGATTTCGACGACCTGATTCTGTTACCGGTGCTGCTGTTTCAGCAGCACCCGGCCATCCTGGAAAAGTGGCAAAATAAAATCCGCTATTTACTGGTCGATGAATACCAGGATACCAATATCACCCAATACCAGCTGGTGCGCCTGATCGCCGGTAATTTGGGCCGATTTACCGTGGTCGGCGATGACGACCAGTCCATTTATGCTTGGCGCGGTGCGCAGCCGGAAAATCTGGCGCAACTGCAAAAAGACTACGCCCGCCTGCAAGTCATCAAGCTGGAGCAAAATTACCGCTCCACCGGGCGCATTCTTAAAGTCGCCAACCAGCTGATCGCGAACAATCCCCATGCTTTTGAAAAACGCCTGTGGAGCGAGCTGGGTTACGGCGATCCGCTACGGGTTTTAAGCCATAAGGACGAACAGATCGAAGCCCAGCAGATTGTGTCGGAGATCATCCACCATAAATTCAAGACCGGCAGCAATTACCAGGACTATGCGATTTTATATCGCGGCAACCATCAGTCCCGGCTGTTCGAGAAGGGTTTAAGGGAAAACAACATCCCGTATTTCATCAGCGGCAGCACCTCGTTTTTTGCTTATTCGGAAATCAAGGACATCCTCGGTTACCTACGCTTGTTTGTTAACCAGGATGACGATGCGGCGTTTTTGCGCGTGATCAACACCCCCAAGCGCGAAATCGGCCCGAGCACTTTGGAAAAGCTCGGCGCCTATGCCAATGAGCGTCATATCAGCCTGTTTACGGCCAGCACCGAGTTCGGCTTGAGCCAAAGGTTGTCCGAAAAAGCCATGCACCGGCTGACAAAATTCCGCGATTGGGTTATCGATACCGCCGACCGTATCGAGCGGGGCGATACCTTCGCAGTCATCGAACAGTTCATCGACCAAATTGGCTATCCGCAGCATTTGCAGGAAGAGAGCAAAACCAAGGAGTCGGCCGACCGCAAACTGAAAAATGTCTACGAGCTGATTGAATGGCTAAAACGTATTGCCGATAAAGAAACCGGCGGCCAAAAACCGCTGGCGGAAATCGTCTCCAAAATCATGCTGATGGATATCATGGAACGCAATCAGGAAGAGGAAGTCAGCGACCAGGTCAGCCTGATGACCTTGCATGCCGCGAAGGGGCTGGAATTTCCGCATGTGTTTTTGATCGGCATCGAAGAAAACATCTTGCCCCATCAAAACAGCATCGAAACCGACAACATAGAAGAAGAACGCCGCCTGGCTTACGTTGGTATCACCCGAGCCCAGCGCACTTGCACGTTCAGCTACTGCACCCATCGCAAACGTTACGGCGAAGTCGCCGAATGCGAGCCCAGCCGTTTTTTAAGCGAACTGCCCGAAGACGATCTGGAATGGGTCAACAAGAAGCAGCTGGCCCCGGAAGTCATCAAAGAGCGCGGCAAGGCGAGTTTGGCGCACTTGAAAACAATGTTGTCGTAATTACCGCGCCAATCGGTTAGAATATACGCTACGCGCCCGTAGCTCAGCTGGATAGAGTACAGCCCTCCGAAGGCTGTGGTCGGACGTTCGAATCGTCTCGGGCGCGCCATTCTGCCTTACTTCCCAAACCACATACTTGGCTCTGTGCCCTGTATGTGCCACGCATTTAAAATCACTTAGCGTCAAATAAAGATTGTGACCTTAGCCCTCATCGGGGACATATTCAAACGATCTTCAATCCGACAATTGAAATATTCACGCAGAGTATCCATCACATCTTTTCCGATCCTTGTAAAATTTTCATGATAGAGACGAGTGATCGTTCCTCTGTTGATATTTGTGTCTCTAGCTACATCCCTAATGTTTAATTGAAGTCATAGTGTTATACCTTTAACGGTGAGCTATTCAGGCAATCCTCATGCTACATTTTTTCAAAACATTAAAGAAAAAATAGGTTATTAGGCTTTGCAGTATGAAGGAATCCAACTGCGATCAATCATGTACTCAGGCAATTCATTAAAATCAAAAGCGATGCCATCCCTAATCATCTGTTCGACGTTAAACAATTGCCCAACTTCGGGAATATCATTAAAAAACATCGTATAAAAAGGCTTAACCAATGCTTTTGAAACCTTAATACCTATCGGTCCGACAAAATTTCTTCGTTGTCCGACATGCGCCACTTCGTCGATAGTAATTTCATCCAGCAATTCTTTTAGACGCTCGCGCACTTCCGGTTCATCAGCCAGTACTTCGTCAAACAGACGGTACAAATGGCAATAAAAAGTCACCCCCATCAGTTCGGTAACAAAAGCCGGTGTGTCCATTAAAAAACCGGGCAACTTGGGGAACTGCTCGTAAATTTTTTCTTTAACCGGCCCTAAAGGCACCCATTCCACTTTATCCAATCCGCAAGTGCGCAGCATTTCATCAAACAGGCGTACATGACAGAATTCTTCGGCTAAATGCACGCGGCTGATTTTATCTTCTACGGTATGCGAGTTAGCCATATCCGGCACGGCATCCCAAGCGCCTTTGATACCTACCCACTCATGCCGGGCAAACTTGTATATACCTGTCAGCAGCAGCGTCATGCGATCCAATGATTTGGGATCGTCTTGCATCTCGATATAATTACGATAAAAAGCCTCGGGATCGGCCAATGGCTGGCGCAATTTAACCGGGTTATCCTGAAAATGCTTCAGTCGATTACGTTTTTTAGCCAAATCCTTGTCGTCTTCCAACAAGGTCCCGCCATGCTGTTGGGTAAACGCCCAATAATTGTCAAAATTTTCTTTTCTTTGTTGTGGTGTGGCCGGGGCAAAGATAGACAAATATTTAGATGGTTTCATAATTATTAGATCCAAACGGATGATGCAGCAGGCTCAAAGCTACTTACAGACATCGATTTTTTTGTGTTTACATGAGTAAAACTAATGGGACAAAACCTGTCCATAAAAACACTAGCTTTGGTTATTAACGTTCAATTTCTCTACTGAACCGTTTTTACTGTCTGTTTAGCGCCCCTTGCTCTTGCCGTGCGGTATATGGCCATGCCGCCGCGATTTACCTTGCCATTTAATGCTCTTCACGACGTATTTGGCGCACTTGTTTGTGTATGTTTACTGCTTGTGCTCGATTGATTTCACCTTCTCTTCTTTCTTGATGAATGCGCCGGTCCTGATAGCCAAGTCGTGCATTGGCTTCAGCACGTCGTGGATGATTTTGTCCCCATCGTTCGTTTGCCGTTGCTGGGGTTGCAAATAAAATGACCCAGCTACAGATAATAAACGTGCAGATGTGCCTTGAAGAACTGGCTCTCATATATTTTCCTATTTCATGGATTGCTTCAAATACAGAGCAATACTAATGCCAAAATATAAAACGCCCTCAACACTGCTGTTGAAGGCGTTTTGATAAGGAAAACTTCCTGAATTTGGTTGTAATGAACCGGGCAAGCTGGTTTATTACAACATACTTATATGTAGTGGTTCGGACTTAACCTGACACCGCTCTTGAAAAGAGAGAGGGCTACTGGTGAGATAGAAGTATCGGATTTTTATCAAACCCAAAAGTGCCCTTGTCCATGGGGCTTTTACACCCCCAAATCCACATCTTGAACTGTTTTTCTGTATTGTAAAAGATGCCGCCGCCGTGGGTTTCGAGATAGTCGATGGCTGCTTGTGAGTTTTCTGCGTAATGCTTGACGGTCAAATTATCGAAATCGCCTTCGCAGCATAAATAATGCGTTTTCATCGTGTTTTCTTCTAAAAAATATACTTACGTGTATACCCTGTTCATCAACGTTCAATCGTTTCCGTAGCCGGATTCCTATTTTAGCCAGGTGAAAATAAAAGTCTGGTTAAAAAATTAAGCACCCGTTATTTTCCCGTCAATGTTGACGCGCTTTATTGGAAATAGTGAACGCTGATTCACAGCTACATCCTTGAGTTGGTTAATTTGTTTTTTAGGTTCATGATGTTTTTCAGTATCGGTTGAGTTTTAGTCGCGCAGAATAGATCGCGCTTAGGGTTCACTCACCTGCCTCTAAACACCATTACGGCCGCTTTAACGGCTCTATCATGCCGTTTGTTGTCCCATCTTATTTCTTCGTACTGACAACGGATGCTCTGAATAAGCCTCATGATATTCCAATCCAAGAAATTCACATTGCCCGTCCTGTCTTTCATAGTTATGCTGAAAATCATGCAGAAATTCCATCACGGTATGATCGATCAGATAGGCATTGTTCAGTTGGAATATCACCGTTTTGCCGTTGTCCAGGCCAGCTAAAGCGGTCTTCAAGGACATGAAGTTAGAGAAAATCGCCGCGCCGATGATCGACACGACCACCGTATCGGCCTCTCTGGGCTCGATCACAAAATGGATCTTGAACAGATTATTCGGCCTGACGCCGCGCAGCATATGGATAGCGAACTTGGTCAGGATGCCGATGCCGACGCCGATCAACAAATCGGTTTCCAACACACCGATAATCGTGACCACGAACATAAACAGCTGTTCCTTGCCGACGCCCATGACCTTGGCGAACTCCTTGGGCGAGGCCAGCCGGAAACCGGTATAGACCAGCAAGGCGGCCAGGGCCGCCAGCGGAATGCTATGGATCAGCCGCGGAAACAGCACCACAAACAGCAGCATAAAAGTGCCGTGAAAGAAGTTGGCCCATTGGGTTTTTGCGCCATTGTTGACGTTGGCCGAACTGCGCACGATCTCGGCAATCATCGGCAAGCCGCCGATTAAACCGGCCACCAGATTACCGAGGCCGACCGCCGCTAAATCGCGGTCCAGGTCGGAATGGCGTTTACAGGGATCCAGCTTGTCGACCGCCATGGTGCTAAGCAAGCTCTCCAAACTGCCGACCAGGCTGATGCTGACCACGGCTTCCCAAAAGGCCAGTGTGGCGAATTTGGAAAAGTCCGGAAAATAAAAGCTGGACATGAAATTCTCGGAAATCGCGACCAAAAACTTAGGGCCGACGGTTTCTTCATGATGCGCTAGAAAATGCGCATCCGGCAGGAACAAATACATGTGGTCATGCTCCAGATCAAAATACCGCGCCAAGCCCATCCCGGCCAGGACCACCAGCAGCGGGGCCGGAATCATCTTTAACGCGGGGTTTTTGACGATGGACCAAATCACCAATATCGCCAGCCCGGTAAAACCGATAATGGCAATTTCA
>DATBRD010000059.1:0-54192 GCA_036560465.1 Methylobacter sp. | reverse complement strand
TGTTGGCGGATAGCCTCAACGGCCACTTTCGCCTTAAATTCCGTTGTATGATTTTTTCGTATCTTTGCCATATTTCACTTTGCCTCTCGATAAGATTTTCTATCTTAAGCCGTGGTCTGAAATATGGGGAGTACTATACTCGATCTTGAAACCTATCGGGCGCTCTCCTCTTTCGATCTACCGGAAAGGGACGTAAGAAATTTAATAAATGAACTTGACATACTTGAAAGTGAGGTTAGGAATATCGCGGAAAAAACGGGAAATGCTGGTAATCCATATCAATATTGTAAACGCATGCACAAAGTTGCAGATAAGTGGAACCATCTTCAAATGTTAGCGGCAAAATATAGGCGACGTGTTGCTGCAACTCGTGCCTACGATTCGTTAATATGTAACTATCTCGAGATTCTACAAGAAGAACCAATTTCTGGCATGAACACGACTACGTTTGGAACGTTAATAAAAAAGCGAGTGTTGCGATCGAAGCACGCTTGCGAAGCGATATCCGAACGGATCAATAGCCTTTCAGATAGTATAGATACTCTCAGCGACCTACTGCGTACAAGGATTGATATATCCTTTCAGTTTATGGCATTGCCTGTTGCAGTAGGTGGATTAACGTACGCTATAGCTAGTGTTATGCAAATGTACTGTTCTGACGAATACTTACGTACGCCTATTATTTTTATTTCCTCAGTTAGCTTATTTATATATGTATTTGGTGCGTGGGCGTATACATCATTGACTAGGGTAAAAAAAGTAGACAAATAAAATAATGTGGTATTTATTAAAACGCGATTTCCGTGTATTTTTTATGAATCGCGTGCCGTAACATGTAATTTTTTTATACACATTAGACATTTCGATACGGTCTGTCTAATGTTTTTAGCTGGCTTCTCGAATGGCAAAAATGTTGCCGTTACCAGCCATTATCTAAATTTTACTGATAGACAGGAAATGGCCGAACTACGACAGTCAATGTCAAATTCAACCCAAACGAATGTTTTGAAAATGGCAGATCAAGTTCAAAGTTTTACACTTTTAGGCGAAGCTTGCACACCTCGGCAACTGCATCCTTGCAGTTGTAAAGCGCCTACTATTGGTGCCTAACCTATACCATTCATCAGCAATATTGCTTGCCCCAGTCAGTGCTTAATGACCTTCAACTAACTGCTCCAGCTCCTTAACCAACACAATATAAGGAAACAGGTTAACCGGCGGTGTGCTGTTAATTTCTTGATATATGCGCCGGTATCGGTTGATTTTGTGCTTTTCATCCGGCTGTCCAAAGTAGTCGGCACAAGTCTCTGCTTTGCTTGCACGGATGTCTTTAACCACTTGCCCGATCACTTGTTTCATATCCTCTTGCAATTCACTCAGTACTTTTCGTTCCCAATAGTCGTGCATAGACATTTTCGTCAACTGTTCATTGACCTCATATAATCCCAGATAGCGAGTGGTCTCGTTGAACAGTTTCAAGGTGACAACAAAATTCTGACCGGTTTCTGCGGCCAATGAAACGATCAGTGGAAAATCATTGAGGCTGGCTAAAAACACCATGCTTAGCGCCAGTTGCGTGGGAATGTCGTCTTGCCGATATTGCTCCAGTTGTTCGCTAAACTCGGCGTAGTCGCTTTCAAAATAGAGCTCATAGTCCTTTAAGTGGCGGCTATAACACGCAACGGTCTGCTTATCCGGCCGAATTTTCCTTCCCTGCATTAAGGCCCAACGACAAAAACCGGCCAAAATATTTTCCAGTTGCAGCATTAACTGATATTGACTGTCGGCCGCTATCTTATTGTCCAGCGCACTAATTGCCTGCCGCAACGCATCGCCATTTAAAACCTGGTCGAAAGTCAGGTAACAGGTGACATGGTCCAGAGTATTTTCGCTGTCGGCATTCAGGCTTAAAAAGCTGCAACCGGCTTGATTGATGATTTTATTGCTAATCAAGGTGGCTTTAATTTCATGGGCCAAGGGGTGGCCGGGCAGATAGCTAGCGTACTGGTTGCTGATCTGCTCGGGAAAATAGGCATATAAGTAACGGCTGCAACATTCTTCCTGCAGCAAGGCGGATTGATCCTGTATCAATTGAGTCAGGTACATTTTGCTTGCGGCCATCAATACCGCAAGCTCAGGCCGGGTTATAACCTGCCCCGGCCGGGACATGACATCCTTGGTTTGCGGGAAGCATTCAATGGCCCTATCGAAATAACCGGCGGCTTCCAAACGTTCGGCCAGCTGCAGAAAATCTGCCGGATGTTCCGAGCTGCGCAATTGGTCCAAAGACAGACATAAACTTTGGGCAATGTTATCTAACAGCACCAACCGGCAAACACCCTGGGTCATACTGATAAATAGCGGTTGGTAATCTACAATCAGGTTTTTCTTCTGCAGTCCGACCAGGAAGATTTTTAAATTCACTTCATGATCGGAGGTATCGACGCCTGCCGAGTTATCGACAGCGTCGGTGTTAATGTGCCCTCCCCTCAAACTGTATTCAATACGCGCCTTTTGGGTAAAGCCCAGGTTAGCGCCTTCGCCAACCACACTGGCGCCCAGATCGACCGCATCCACGCGCACGTTGTCATTAGCCCGATCGCCGACATCTTCATGTTTTTCTGTGCTTGCTTTTACGTAAGTGCCGATGCCGCCCAGCCATAATAATTCCACGGGGGCTCTCAACAAGTAACGAATCAGGGATTCGCCGTCCAGTGATTTGTAACGTACGCCCAGCCATTTTCTCAACTCGGCGGAAACCGGGATATCTTTGGCCGATCTTGGATAAACGCCGCCGCCTGCTGAAATAAGCGCCCGGTCATAATCATCCCAGCTAGAGCCCGGTAACTTGAACAGGCGCTTGCGTTCATTAAATGCCGCATCGCTGTCGGGCGGATTAGGATCGATAAATATATGCTGGCCGCTAAAAGCCGCCATTAGCCGAATATAGGGCGACAATAACATGCCGTTACCGAACACGTCGCCATCCATACTGCCGATGCCGACTACGCTAAAGGCTTCGCTTTGTATGTCCTTGCCGGTTTCCCGAAAATGGCGCTTTATGCATTCCCAAGCGCCGCGAGCGGTAATGCCCAGCGCTTTGTGGTCATAACCATGGGAACCACCGCTGGCAAAGGCATCGCCTAGCCAGAATTGGTATTCTGTCGAAACGGCGTTGGCAATATCCGAGAACTGGGCCGTGCCTTTATCGGCGGCCACCACCAGATAAGGATCGGGATCATCGTAGCATACGATATTCTTAGGTTTAACAATCTTGTCGTCGACATAGTTGTCGGTTAAGTCAAGCAAACCACGTATCAAGGTGAGGTAGGCTTTTTTCCCTGCTTCTTTAAAGCCGGAGGATTTTGAGCCGTTCTTTTTAACGACAAATCCGCCTTTAGCCCCTGTCGGGATGATCAAGGCGTTTTTGCTAATCTGAGTCTGCATCAGCCCCAGAATTTCGCTTCTGAAATCATCAGGACGGTCCGACCAGCGAATACCACCGCGAGAAATTTTGCCGCTACGCAAATGAATGCCTTCCATACCCACTGCATGAACATAAATTTCATTTTGCGGCCTGGGCGCAGGCATATCAATAATGCCCAGGCTGTTAACCTTGAAGGCAATAAAATAATCGGCCAAGTTGCGGCGCAGATGAAAATTACAGCGCATCGTTGAATCGATCAGGTTAAATAGAGTACGCAAAATCCGGTCGTCATTAATTTCGGCGACCGTAGCGATGCTCTCCAGCAATTGCAAACGCAACGTGAAGGAAACCTGCTCTTCGCGGGTTGCCGGGTCATCCCAGTCGGGATCCGGTCTAAAGCGCGCTTCAAAATAATCAAACAGCCCTTGCGCAACTTGCGGGTTGTTAATCAAGGCGCGATGGATACTGGCTCGGGTGATTTGATGACCGAGCTGCAAATAATAGTTCCGGTAAGCCCTGAGCACGTCGATTTCCTGCCAGTCCATTCCCGTCAGGACACACAGTTTGTTGAGTGCATCATTCTCAGCAGTACCATCCATGACCAATTGAATGGTTTCCAGCATCCGTCTTCTCAGCTTATTGAATGAGACACCCTGACTTTTTGCCTTAATGGTGAAGCTTTTAATGAACAGAGTGACGCCATCAACCATCACCGAAAACTGCACCTGATCTATTACCCTTAAATGCATGTTTTCCAGAACCGGGATATATTCGTCCAGATAGCGCTGTTGCCGGCTGTAAAAATGCAGCCGGTACTGGCTGACTCTCTTGCTGGGGTTAAGTAGGCTGATGTGTTGCTTATAGCACGTAGGTAACGAGAGGGAACTTTGATTGTTTGAGGCCAAAATGAACTCAAGGTGCAGTATATCTTTTAATGCATACCGCGGCGAAACCAGCGCCCGATATTCGGCCGAAAACGCTGACTGATATTTTTGCCACAATTGATGACCGGCTTGTTCGCCCAAAGCTCTTTCAGCTATACGCTTCAAGGCAATCGGCCAGGTTTTGGTGAGTCTGTTCAATTGCTTATCCTTAATTAATGATTTACAACATGCCTATAACTTCTCATTAATAACAGATACCTCCTAAAAACCACTACCCCAACGACTCTAAATTGCCTATTTACCAGCTTCCGTATTTAATCGATTTAATTTCGGATAATGAAAAATCATATGATTATTATCAGCCTAGGTATTTTACGATTTCTAGAACATTGTAATCACCCTGCCGGGTATAGGTTACCGAGTCCATCAAGGTACGGATAAAAAATATACCCAAGCCGCCTTCTTTGGGATTATCGAGATCTGGTAACGGTACCGATTCCAAGTTGAATCCCTGCCCGTGATCATACACTTTTATGTTCAGTTCGTTTTCCTGAATATTGATGGTTATCCTGACGGTATCATCCGGGCTTGTCAGTGTTCCGTGTTTGATGGCATTAATGGTCGCTTCCGTTAACACTAGATTTAAATTATAAGCCAACGCCTCCCGATCACCGGAAAAGTCGTCCAGTTCTCTCGCTATATGCTCACCGATACTTCCGATCAATTCCAGATATTTGGTCTGTGTCGGAATAGTCACCTCTATCTGAATAATCGAGTTACACATACAAAACCTCTAGGCCTCGCTGTCAAAAGCCTCATTTAAATCAGCATAAATATCAAATACCCTGTTTAAGCGGGTTAGCTCAAACATTGATAACACCTGTTGCTGCATGTTGGCTAAAGCCAGTTTACCTGACTTGGCCGCTGCATTTTTATAGCCTGACAACAAAGCGCCTAAACCGGAGCTATCAATAAACCGCACATGCTCGAGTTGGACAATAATATTGATTTCACCTTGTTCTATCAGATGCAAAACAGCTTCTTTTAATTCTCCTGAATTATGCGCATCTATCCTTTCATCCTTGATAAAAAGGACGGTGCAACCGTTTATTTTTTCCAGATTCAAATTCATAGTGTTTTCATTGAGTATGTTCAATAGTTAAAAACGATCCTGTTGCCGAATCATAGCACCATAAACAACATTACAAATCAAAAAACCGGTAGGCAACTTTATTTACCTACCGGTAATTTATTACGCTTCCCGATTTACTTTGTCGTGTCCAACCGAGACAGCAAGAACATTAATGTCCCGCTCTGGAGAAGGAATGCTTATCTTATGCTCACGCAAGGCTTTTTCAAGCCGAATATGTAAATCATTCGTAACCGGCAAGCGATTTGACAGTTCACTGACATAGACGCGAATGGAAAAATTCAATGAGCTCTCGCCAAAACCGATCAACAATACGCTAGGTTCGGGCTCTGCAAGCACCAGAGGCGTAGTTTTTACCGTATCCATCATGACTTTATGCGCCAGCTCAATATCGGAACCGTAAGCGATACCGACCGGAACCACTACACGGGTTATTGGGTCGCTTAAAGTCCAGTTGATCAACTGGCTGGTGATAAAGGTTTTGTTCGGCACAATCAGGTCTTTCTGATCCATGTCTATCAGCGTGGTGGCGCGCATCTGGATACGGCTGACCTTGCCGGTGACAAGGCCGATGGTGACGGTATCGCCGACCCGTATCGGGCGTTCAAACAGCAGGATAATGCCTGATACCATATTGGCGAAGATTTCCTGCAAACCGAAACCCAACCCGACACTGAGTGCTGCCACGAGCCACTGCACCTGCGACCAGCTGCCGCCCAGCTCGTTTGCAACGCTAATAAAGCCTATAGAAAACAAAATGTATTTAGCCAGCTGATTGACGGCATAACGGCCGCCAGCCTCTATCGACAAACGTCTGAAAACCAGCAATTCCATCACGCCGGAAAAATTCCTTACCGCGACCACCGCAATAAAAGCATAGAGACCAGCCAGCAGGAGATTGGTCATGGTGATCGGTTGATAGCTGTCCTGATTGTCGACTTTAACCAGATGCTGCCAGAGCACAATACGATCCAGAAATGAGAAAGCGGGCAAAATGTTTTTCCAAATCATCCAGAAACCGATCGCCAGCGTAAAGCCGATAACGACATTCAGCAACTTGATGGTTTGGGCATTAATTTTAGGAATATCGATTTGTTGCTCATCAATCGGCAACACCGGGTCTTCCGCTCCTGCCAAATGCTTTTCAGGCACCGCCGCAGCTTTGCGTTTCTGCCTGGCATTGGTGATCGCTAATTGCCGGTTAACCAGGGTTAACCAACGGAATACCAAGGCATGAATGATAACCGCCAAAAAAATCAGCCGTAGCGTCAGAATGAGCTTTTGCTGCAATTCCAATGCGCTCAAATAATAGCCTGCGACAGCAAAACCGATGATCACCAAGGGTATGCTAATGGCTGCCGCGTACCAGGCATAGCGCAGCCTGGTTATCCAGCCGTTAGAATTTTTGTTGATATAGTCATAAAGCAAGCCGCTAGACGGTTTCAACACCCGGGCCGCAAACACAGCCAATACAATCATGATGATGATCAACGCAAGGCGGCCGATGCTATCGCTATTCGCCGAGAATTTCGATGCACTGGTGCTGCTGATAATAAACACGCCCGGCACCACAATAAAACGCATCCAGGCAACCTGGGCGCGTAAAAGACTGACGGTGCTTTTTTTCCATTGAAAATGTCTACGCGCAAGACCCTCGGCTGCAAACAGGCGATAAAACAATTGGAGGAAAAACAAAGGCATTGCTGCGCCTTTCAAACCCTCGCCAACGGCTTTAGTGAAATCGACGGCATGAATGCCGCTGCTCAAAAACCAGCCTAAGAAATGCAGAATTAACGGCAGCGGTAACACCAATATTAAGTTGTAGGCCAACGATTTTAAGGTGTAATAAAAACTGTCCGTTTTGTCTGAGATAGCCGCTAACTGCAACTTTACCCATTTTCTGCTCAAATGCAGGCCGACCAAACACAGTATCCCGATAAAGCTCAAAAACAGATGGTGAAAGATCAGCGTAACAGTATCCTTAACCAGAGCCATCCAGTTAAACGGCGACAACAGCCATTGCGTAGAGTGATACAAGTCGGCTATATAACCCAAGTTAATCGGCTCGGAACTGGGCACCCATAACAAACGCTCGTCCAGATAGGTAGCAAATTTACCGGCCTGAGTGCTCATCTGTTGTCTGGCGAAATCAAAGTCGCCCAATGTGCGCAGATACGTTATATAAGCGACGGACAACTTGTTGAGTAACTCTTTTTGGCTATTCAGCAACACCCGTAACTCAGCCTGTATCATCATGCGTTGATCCGCAGGCAAGGCTTGATCGACCTGTTGTTTCATCATGTCGTTTAATACGGCATCAACATCCACAAGCGGTTTCAGTTTGTCATCAACCTTGAATTGCGCAAGGCTGGTTACCGCGGTTTCATTCTGAATGTTCTGGGACTGCTGCGTAAACTCATCCTGTGTCGATAAATTACGCCGCTGCTCACGCAGGATTTTGCCCAACGCCGGACTTAAGCCCGCCAGACTGATTTTCTTTTCGGCGCTTTTAAAATCGGTTTCAATTTCACTGGCTTGCGCCTCGACCTTGGTTTTTTGCTCTGTATATTGTTCAATTTTAGCCGTGATGTCCTGCAAGTCTCGGCTATATTGAATATTTTCCCGTGTGCTTTCCTGTATAAGAGGATGCTTGCCGGAACTCGCTTTTTCCGCTTGGCTGAGCGCATCCTGCATTTGCTTCGCTTCCTGCTGCCGCAATTCCAAAGTAAGGTTTTCGATGGCAGTAACAATGGGATTTAATGCCGATTTTTGTATATCCAATAACTGAAACTGGGATTTAAGCAATTCCACTCTGGCCGGGTTACTAATGGCTTCAGCATCCAGCATTTTTAGCTCGGCATTACGCGAGTCAATCAGCGTTTTCAGTTGCGCTTGCCTGGCTTCGAATTCCAATTTCGTATCCGCTTTGCCGATCGGGGCTTGCAGTTTTTTCTGCGCCGCTTCCATATCTTGCTGCGCCTCTACCGTTTCCTCACGGATCATCTGTGGACGGCTATTTTGCACAGCCAATTCGCTTTCAAGCTTCTTTATCTGCTCATCGAGATTGCTGATCTTCCCTTTTTCAAGAATAAGCCGCTGCTCAAGTTCCTCAACCGGTATCTGGTTAAAATCCTCCAGTTTTTGCTTGGATACTTTCAGCAAACTTTGTTCAATTTCCTTTTGCAGCTTTTTGGTTTGCTCAGGCGCCTGCTTGACAGCTTCCTTAAAGTCGGTCGCCTGCGCCTTAAACTTCTCGACATTGGCCAAGTTATCTACCGCGGCCTGATAAATAGACAACAACTTGGATTTCGTCGCCTCATCAATTCCTTCCCGAGTATTAATAGCCCCGATTTTGGCTTTAAGCGTGTCTTTATTGATTTCAAATGCTGCGCTTTTTTGCCCGGCATCCGGCGCAGCATCTTTAGCCCATGTTCCTGTTGAGCCCAGGGAAATGACAAGAAATAAAAACAACAGGGAATAAATCTTCGATTGAGTGGTAAGAAAATTAATGATTTTCATAGATTAATAGTACAGCGAGGAATGAATATACAGCGATATTGTAAACTGTTTTTATAGGTTCCGAAGCTGGAAGCTTGGGAAGAGTGTGATTAAAAGCGCGGTTTTTAGCCACCCGCTAAGTTCAAAATCCCTTATTTAAGCTCAACCACATTAACTAAGCCTTAACTATTCGTTCCGACTCTTCGGCTACGCTCAACACTATAGGCCATCGGATGAGCTGTTTCATGATTCAAGCACATTTTTAGTTCTGTCGTACTATGCATTACTTATCCCTCAACTCCAGAATTACTTTTTGTACGTCCTGCGGTAGCCGTAGCGGTGACTGGGTAAATGCCGGGGAAATCCTGTATTTGCCCTGATTGCCCAACTTGGGTTCAGAAACGTATAGCCAAGCCTGCTCTACCGAGTCGTTCTGCGACGCCTGAGTAGGCCACTGCCCTGAGAATGAACTGACTAATCCGGGAGTGTTGTCAAACGCCAGCCGGTAGTAATGCACCGCCTTGCTTTTCATGTAGGTTACCAACTGCACGGAAAAATCGCTGTCCGGCCAAAACCAGCCAGGGTTGACCGCCCCATTGCGGATTGGGCAACCGCACATCATCGTCACTTTGGCAAAACAGCTTACCTTGGAACCGTGCCAATCGGCTGTCACATTGCTGATGCACAATCCCGGCACTTCAATCACCAAGCCTTCGGGAAACTGTGGGCTAGTCCCGATATTCACGCCCGGCAGGACCGTAATATCGGCTTGCGCTATCTGCGCCTGATCGGGATGGCTCAAAGGACCGTACACCAGCACCCTGAGATCGGTCGGCTCTGAAATTTCGACGCTTAACTGTACCTGGACCGTGTTGTCATCGGTCGCAAAAGGCGCACTCCGGCTTACGGGACTCATTAAGTCCAGCGGCCCGGCACTCAGCGGGTTTGAAGCGTCGGCAATTCCGTAGGCGACAAGTGCTTCCGTTACCGGATTCAACAGAAACACAAGGGCGCTTTGATGGTTCGCGTTGGCCGCATCGGGGCCGAGGTATTTCCCGCCACGGGCTGCCGGACGAACCAGAAGGGTTGTAAGCTGTTTTTTCATCGTGCACTTTCTCCGTTCAGTAAAGTTTTTGACCTAATGTCGTAATTATTAAAAGATAAGCCCAAGCTTGATTTCTTCCGTTGGATTAACTTCCATCGAAAGTGAAGATGTGAGGGCAGCGCGTTAATTCGAGCTGCCCTCACTTTTGCGAATGCCGTCTGCCCGGCAAGCACCTGGACTGTTTCGTGCAAGCGCTATTTAACGGCGCGGTCCGGTATCGTCCACTGGAAGTCGGTCAGGGTCAACTTCTTCAAGCACATGCTGTCCGGAGTCAACGTTGCAAGCAACTGCGGACAATCCGGGTTTTGATAGCTCGCTTGCCCTGCATTATTGCCAGTTGGCCAACCGGCGCGCACATGGCAGTTGTTACAATTGGTGGCGACGGGATGAATCACCAACTCGATGTAGGGGTTCATCGCGACCGGCTGGTCGCCGTTCGGCTTTTCCGAAATGCCATAGGAGTCCACCAGCAGATAATGATCCCAAGGACCTTTGGCCTGCGGCAGTTTGGGGCGATCGGCAGCGTATGGAGCAGTATCCGGCTGGTCTGTCCACCAAACGCTTTGCAGCGCCCAGCTTGGAATTTCCTTGGTGTTGACATGCATGGCGACGGTTACCAGATAATCGCCAGGTCCGAATGACTGGTTATAAGCCCAGTAGCTGGAAGCGTTGATGATGGCTTTATCGGCTTCATCGAAACTGTCCCAATCGGCTTTAGTCACTTTATGATAATAAAATTCATCCAGGCCATGTACCTTGGCTTGCGCTATCGCGGGCTCCATCGGCATGGTACCGCCCGGCAGCAATACGCCGTAGCGGTATGCAACCTTCTGGGTAGTGCCTACCTGTTTGCCGCTGGGATCCACCGCAACCAGGTTTTTCCAGTTTTCGTAGCCGGCGTAGCCAGTGTAATCGTTTTTGAAATCGTCATGCCAGACGGGGATGGCCGACAGGCCGGTGGCCTTGACCGGCCAGTACATATGCTTAGTTACAATGTGACGTTGCGGCGCCTCCAGCATATGCACTTTTTCTTCGTAGACCTTGTTCAAAGTGGCTTGCTTATATAGCGGCTGCTTGGAGTTGCGAATCCAATCCATCGCTTCCTGACTCAGCGACTCGGTCGGGATCATGATGTCGCCATTAAACAGCACGTGGCTTCCGTCGCAAATGTTACCCTTGCCGCATTTGCTGGTGGCATTGGGGTAGGCTTTTATAACGGCTTCCGGGATCGGATAGACCGGCACTTTGCTTTCGTTGACGGGAGCCACGTGTTCCTGGTTGTGCTTGATCATGGGTTTGGACACAAGCTCGGTCGCCTCCGCTCCCAACAAGCCGCTTTTGCCAGGATCGGCAAAAGCGGCCTTGGTGTTGGGCCAGGTATACCAAACAGGCCAATCCAGGCCTTGCGCCGGTTGCATGATGCCCGCCCAAAGCTTCCAGCCGTGTTGACGGACGACTTTATGATCGCCCTGTTTAACCGCCTTGGCCAAAGCCTCATTTTCCTGCATATATCCGTAACCGCTGGGAAATGACTGATACCCCGCAGATGACGGCTCGTCCGCATTAGCAATCTGTGTGGCGGCCAATAGGGCGAATGCGCCGATTGTTATTTTTCTTTTGCACATAAAAATCCTGCTTTGATGATTAGAACTCGGAAGTTACAAAATATGACCCGTAATTGAACCGCTTTATCCAACGGCCAGCGTAAGGGTCCTGAATAACCTAACATAGTCCATCAGGATTTTGTATTCCAGGCACTAACTTATGCGCTTAGAACTGTTGCCGTAGAGTAGTTAGTGCCCCCTTCGGCCTGCATATTCCGGCTTAAGGCGCTGCTATCTGAAATGATTGTAAATACGTCCAGCTACCGTCACACCGGCCAACGCAAGCGCACCGGAAACCACACCTGCCAGCGCATTGAGCAGCGAGGAAGCCAGCATTTCCAACGAAGCGCCGAAGGCAGGTATGGCGCTGGCGCTTTGCGCAAGCTGCTCGATGAAATGGTGTGCCACCGGAATGCCGTGCATGATAATCCCGCCGCCCACCATAAACATCGCCGCAGTGCCGATAATAGTCAGCGACTTCATCAGATACGGCGCGCCATGCAAACAGATTCGCCCAAGTTTATGCTGTATTTTCGCCAATAAGCCGGCGCCCGGCTTTTGACTCAGGTAAAGTCCCGCATCATCCAGCTTTACAATAATCGCCACCAGGCCGTATACGCCTATCGTCATAATCAGCGCGATAACGGAAACCACCGCTACTTTAGTCGCAAAAGCTGCAGCGGTTACTGCACCTAGCGTGATGACGATAATTTCTGCCGACAGCACAAAGTCGGTACGAACGGCGCCCTTGATCTTGTCCCGCTCAAACGCCGCCAAGTCAATCTCGGGATTGGCTACTGCCATGATCCGTTCGGCATGATGGACTTCATCTTCTGCATGAGAGTGGAGCAGCGGGTGCGCCAGTTTTTCAAAGCCTTCGAGGCACAAATAAACGCCGCCCAGCATCAGCAACGGCATGATCAACCACGGCGCAACCCAGCTGATCGACAGCGCCGTCGGCACTAAAATCATTTTGTTTTTCAGCGAGCCTTTCGCTACCGCCCACACTACCGGCAATTCCCGATCCGGGCTAATGCCGGACACCTGCTCGGCATTCAGCGCCAAATCATCGCCCAAAACGCCGGTAGTTTTCTTCGCTGCAATCTTGGTCATCAGTGCCACATCGTCCAGGACTGAGGCGATATCATCAAGTAAAGCTAAAAGACTTGCTCCGGCCATATTGGGCTCTTTCAGGTAGAAATTAATTGAAGAGATGCCGGACTTTTTATGTCCGGGCTATCTCGATTTAAAATATTAGTTTGTTTTCATCTATGTATTTTAGCTCACGCTGGACCGCCATGTTCCTTATAGCATTTAAAGGGTAATTTTCTCCCCTACCCGAGGAATATCCGCCTTCCACCCGGTGCGCTTGAAGCAGGTCTGCAATGATAGCAAGGCCGATTTCTCGCCATGGATCAGGTAAAGTCTCGGCTTGGGTTCTTTAAAATGATCAGCCCACTGCAATAACTGGCTTTGATCTGCATGAGCGCTTAACGCGCCCAATGTGTGTACCTTGGCGGCTACATTGACTTCAGCGCCCAGAATTTTTAAATACGACTTTTTACCGTCAACGATAGCCCGGCCCAAAGTGCCTTCAGCCTGAAAGCCTGCGATGATGATATGCGCATTGCGCCGCCATAGGTTGTATTTAAGGTGATGACGAATGCGCCCGCCGTTACACATGCCGCTGCCGGCAATAATAATGACGCCGCCGGCAATGCGGTTGACGGCCATCGATTCTTCGGCCGTCTGTGAATAGATCAACTCCGGAAGCCAGGCCTGCCAGCCGAGGGAAGCAATTTCGGCAAATTCTGGATCATCAACATTGAATAAATGGGTGTTTTCAGCATAAATATTGCTGGCGCTGATCGCCATCGGGCTATCAAGGTAAACTTGCTGCTGCGGCAATCCCCCCTGACGCTGAATTTTACCCAGCCAGTAAATCAGATCCTGAGTTCTGCCCACGGCAAAAGCCGGAATAATCACATTACCGCCGCTTTCTGCCGCTTCCGCCAAGGTTTCACGCAATTCATCCAGGGTATTTTCCAACGGTTTATGGTCACGGTCGCCGTAAGTGGATTCAAGCAATAAGACATCCGCTTCGGTTAAAACAGCTGGATCACGCATTAACGGCGAATGCGGATTGCCCAAATCACCGGAAAAAACCAGCGTCTTGGTTTTGTCTTTATCGGTAATACACAAGCGCACGATCGCTGAACCGAGTATATGCCCCGCTTCGTGAAAAGAAACACTCAGATCGGGAAGTATTTTAGTTTCCACGCCATAGTCTATCGGTCGGCGTAGCGATAGTAATGCTTTGACATCCGCCTCTGTATATAGAGGTTCGAGCAGCGGCTTGCCGGCACGTTCTCGACGTTTATTTTCCCATTCGGTGTCGCGCAATTGCAAATGGGCGGCGTCCATCAGCATCAATTCCACCAGCGGGAAACTGGCATTGGTCAGGTACACCGGGCCTTTGAAACCGTCGTTGACCAGTTTCGGCAATCGCCCGCAGTGATCCAGATGGGCATGCGACAACACCACGGCATCGATACCGGTCGGATCAAACGGAAAATCGGCTTCATTTTGTTTTTCTGTTTCTTTCGACCCCTGAAACATTCCGCAATCAAGCAATATGCGGCTGGAGTCGGTTTCCAGTAGATAACAAGAGCCGGTAACCTGGCCTGTTGCGCCTAAAAAAGTAAGGTTTGCCATAGACTTCCTTATATCTGAGTGAAACTCAATAAATGATGGGCCATCTCTGCACATCGCCATACCACTCCTGCATTATCTATTTATTATATCCATACAAAAGCAAGGATTTGCCCATGCAATCGTCAAATTTCCTCGAATGATGTAGTTGGTGTTAAAATCATATATTATTATGATATACATCAAAAAGACTGATTATCGTATTAAATAAAGTTCGTAATGACCCATCTGCAAAACTTAATATCACGCACATTCCGCGAAGAAATAAATTGAAAAAGATCATAAGACATTACATGCCCCGACTGTTGATATTTCTTTTCGTGGGTTTGCCCATGCAGGCGCTGTTTGCCGAAGAAATCGTCAATCAGGAACCCGGCATAACTCAAGAAATTACCGCTATCATTACGTCCAAACAACATCCTTATTTGATGCTGTCCAATTTCCCCAATCGCACCGAAGACCTTGAGTCACTGTATAAGCAGTCAAACCACCAGTTGTTGTGGCTTGGCACTGCTAATGCGGAAAAAAACATCACCGATGCACTTAATCTGTTGGCGCATGCGGCTGACCACGGCTTAAAATCTAAAAATTACGATACTGAAACGCTGCGGCAAAAACTACAGCCCGCCTTAAAGCTCAAGCCGGATGCATACAAAGAATTAGCACTATACGATACGGCGCTCAGTATTTCATTGCTACGCTTCCTGCATGACTTACATTATGGCCGGGTTAATCCGCAAGGCATAAACTTCAACTTAAAGTTAAGAGAAAAAAAGCTGATTGATCTACCGTTATTGATTAAAAACAGTCTGACGCAAAACACTCTGGCTGAATTGCCGCAGTCTGTTGAACCTAAGTTTAAACAATATCAAAAATTAAAACAGGCATTGGCTCATTACCGCGAGCTTGCCGCAACCGTGCCGCCTTTTAAACTGAGCATAGAAAAAACCTTGCGCCCAGGGGAATCCCATCCGCAAATTGCCGAACTACGCCGGTTTTTAATCACAATAGGCGATTTGCCCGATGACAAAGCGACTGGCAGTGCAGAAAAATCCTCGCTATACACTGACGCTATCGCTGCCGGAGTCAAGCGGTTTCAAAAACGGCATGGACTTACCGCTGATGGTCAAATCGGAAAGGGCTCTGCGGCCGTACTCAGCGTGCATTTAAGCCAACGCGTAACACAAATCGAATTGGCTATGGAAAGGCTGCGCTGGTTGCCTGAGTTCAATGGCGGCGCATCCGTTATTGTTAATATCCCGGCCTTCCAATTATGGGCACTTGATGCGATTGATCAGCCAGATGCCAATATCATTAATATGAAGGTCGTGGTCGGCAATGCGCTGAAAACTCAAACCCCTGTGTTGATGGCGGAAATGCACTTTATCGATTTCATGCCTTACTGGAATGTGCCTTATAGCATCATCAAAAATGAAATATTACCCAAGTTAATTCAAAACGGAAATTACCTTGAAAAGGAAAACATGGAGATGGTTTCTGTGTTTCGAGACGGCGCAAAACCTACCGGCCTTAACTTAGAAACCATGAATTTGCTAAAAGAAGGCAAATTAAGAATCAGGCAGCGTCCTGGGGGAAAGAACGCCTTGGGCAGAGTGAAATTTATTTTCCCTAATAAGGAGGATGTGTATTTGCATGACACACCGGCAAATGCCTTGTTTAGCAAATCAAGAAGAGATTTCAGCCATGGCTGTGTGCGGGTTGAAAACCCTCAAAAACTGGCCGAGTTTGCGCTTAAGGATCAGGATAACTGGAACCCTGAGACCATACAACTGGCTATGAGCACTCCAAAAATGCAACGGGTCATATTGAAAAAACCGATACCGGTCTTGTTTTTTTATACCACGGCTTTTTTCGACCAATTTGATAATTTAGAATTTTATCTAGATATTTATGGTCATGATGCGGTATTGCTGGAAGCCCTAAGCAAACCGGATGACCTATCTGACCAATCGCTTTTTATCAGCAGCAATTCGACAGCACCGGAAGCCGCGGCCAAGGCAATCAAATAAGCCCGTATTTGTTACAAAGACGTGTTGATTGCCGGCACAACTATCATTTTCATGAATGACGTGCAATAGCAACCCAGGAACGATAGAGAGTCTTTATGTTTGCTGCTTGATTCAACAGCATGGAGAGCTTCCGCCTTAAGAGCCAAAACGGGCAGGAGAAACTAACGAGGGAACGAAATTATTGAACTTCTTAATTTTTATGCTTTAGTTGACGCGGATTATATTCCGCCGTTCACGTCTTCCAGACAAGGCCTATCCGACCCAGCTTCTTACGTCACCGGTATCCAAATGCACAAAATCGGATCTTCTATAGTAACCGACGCCGCCGCGGTTCATGGCCAACGCTGCATTTCTAATCCTTCTGGTATCCACGCCTTCAATGCGGATATCAATCGCCCTACCCTCCATGTGCAGGCTATTTTTGGCGACGCCGTCGCTGTGTCTACGTAAATCGGCATTGGTAGCCGGTGATCGGTAACCGGAGACGATATGGAAAGGTTTTCTGACTTCGAGAGTATGTTTTAAATCATACAACTGATCCAGTAAGGCCGGATCAATGGGATGGACGGAACCGTCATGATAATCACGAAACAGATGATTGATTTCCTGAAGCGCGTCGGTGATATAACGGCCTTCCTCAAAATAAGTCAGATTTAACTGATCACCGGTATGGGTGTTATGGAAAGCCAGCATCTTGTGTGAAGGCGAGTTCCGGTTGAACAGGCTTGAGGTACGCATCGTAGGTGTAGAGCTGTATGAAGGCCTGTGCGAAGCCATGTGCGGATGCAGCGTGTCATGGATACGTGAACTATGCTTAGTCGAGCGCGAGGAAAGTATTGTGTGTGAAGCTATGTGTTTAACTTTAGCGTTTGCAACTCCGACCCCTCCAGCCATCAGCAAGGTGCCATAAGCCATATTTTTCAGAAACTTTCGTCTTGATGAAATAATGTCGCTTTCATTCATGGTCGGTTACGCTCTTGTTCATGCTTAAAATACGTATTTATACAGATTGCTTTATTTTCATTTTTCAATCTTAAATCAGGCTTAAATTACGTCAAATATCCGACACAAAAAAATACCTTTTCAGCACCGCTCATGTAAGATAATGAATATTAAAGACAATCTACAAAACCATTCATTATCAGGAACAAAATGAACATATCAGCACTGGCACTAGCTGCGGTATTTGTATTGATCGCTGTGCGCAAAATCGGCCATTTTAATATCAAAATCTGGCAATCGATGACCATCGGCGCACTGGTGGTGCTGGCTACCGGCCAGATTAGCGGGCTCGACGCACTAAAAGCTATTGATCTTAACGTCATGCTGTTTCTGTTCGGCATGTTTGTCGTCGGTCAGGCGTTGGTCACAAGCGGCTATTTGTATGCAATCGCCTACCATTTATTTAACCGGCTGACATCAGTACCGCAGCTGGTCTGCGGCATATTGTTCGGCGCAGCCTTGAGCTCTGCCCTGCTGATGAACGATACGCTCGCCATCATCGGCACGCCACTGGTGCTGCGCCTGGCCCGTGAGCACAACATTAACGGCACGCTGCTGCTATTATCCTTGGCTTACGCCATTACCATCGGCAGCGTGATGAGTCCCATCGGCAATCCGCAGAATTTCCTGATTGCCAGCCAAGGCGGATTGTCCGCACCTTTTTTGACATTTTTTAGCGCGCTCGCCATCCCGACGCTGATTAATTTGATTGTCACTTACCTGGCTTTACGCCTGGTTTACCGGCAACAATTCGTCACCGCTATGCCGCTAACCCATAACCCGGTCAAACTATTGGATGAAAAACTGGCCAAACTGGCTTGCGTCTCGTTGTTTTTGTTGCTCGGACTAATAACGCTTAACATCATTCTGTCTGCCATACACAGCCCGGTGCAGCTTAAATTAAGCCACATCGCCCTTATCGCCGCTCTACCGCCGATTTTGTTCAGCCCTGCCCGGCTAAACTTGTTAAAAAGTCTGGACTGGTCAACCTTGCTGTTTTTTGCGGCCATGTTTGTGTTAACGTCCAGTGTATGGCAAACCGGCATCATGCAGCGCCTGGTCAGCGAACTGCGCATAGACCTGACCACCATTCCGGCTATCATGTTGATCAGCGCCTCGCTCAGCCAATTGATTTCCAATGTGCCGCTGGTAGCGTTGTATTTGCCGATGCTGGCCAATCCCGGCCCGGAAGCGCTGATGGCTTTGGCAGCCGGCAGCACTATCGCCGGCAACCTGCTGATTTTGGGCGCTGCCAGCAATGTGATTATTATTCAGCATGCCGAAAAGCACGAAGCTACCCTCGGCTTTTTTGAGTTTGCCCGGTTTGGAATTCCGTTGGGCTTTGTCAATCTATTGATATACTGGTCATGGTTTCGCTGCTGCTACGGCTAACCGCTCCACATTTATTACTGCACAGCTTATGGACGATATATATGCGCAAAAAAGCCGTTAAACCCTCCGCTTACCTGACCGAAGTCAAGTCGCTGTCGGATCGGATCGTTAAGGCTCAACAGCCGATCCGCATACTCGACGCGATCAAATGGGATGATCATATCAAGCAGGCTTTTTTTGATGGCAACTGCAAAAAATCGCCCTTAGTCACGCCGGATTATTATCAAAAACGCCCGCTGGGTTTTGATCCTAACGAAAAGAAGCACGAGTTCTACCAGATTGAGCGCGATTTAATGCGCAAGCTCGGTCAACTGAACCCGCTGAGCGTCATCATGCGCCGAATTTGCCGGGAATACCTCGACGTAGTGCGTATGCTGGAGGCCAGAGGAAAGCCGACATTTTCCAATATTTCCCAGGAATTATACGGCTCGTCCCAAGACGTTTTTCATGTCGGCGACCCGACCATTGCCGACCTGGGCAGCATGATGGAAGGAACCCTGTCGCAACTGCTGAAACTGGATTTTCTGGTCGAAGAACCCAAAACCATTAATGCCAAAGATGCGGTAGCCATCCTTAACGAAAAAATAGAGGCTGTATTTCCGGGCGACGGCCTGCGCGCGATGCTTAGCGACGGTATTGTCGCCGATGCTGCCGCCGGTACAGACTACATTAAGCTTCGCGCCGATGCACTGTTCAATATGCGCGATCTACGTGTGCTTGAGGTTCACGAAATTTGGGTCCATCTGGGCACTACTCTAAACGGTCTGGCTCAGCCCTACTGTACCTTTCTCGGCAAAGGGCCGCCGTCAGCGACCATTACACAGGAAGGATTGGCGGTATTGATGGAAATTTTAACCTTCAGTTCCACGCCCAACCGTCTAATGCGCCTGATTAATCGGGTGCGCGCGATAACGCTGGCCGAAGAAGGCGCGGACTTTATAGATATATTTAACTTCTTTAGAGATAAGGGCTTGGACAAGGAAGAAAGCTATACGCTCAGCAGCCGGGTATTCAGGGGCAGCAGCTCTGACGGCATGCCGTTTACCAAAGACCTGACCTACATCAAAGGCTTTGTGCTGACCTACAACTTCATGCGCCTGGCGGTCAATAAGGGCAAACCGGACCGTATTCCGTTGCTGTTTTGCGGCAAAACCATGATCGAAGATATGAAAGTATTGGTCGATCTGGTTGAAGAAGGCACGGTAATAGCGCCACGCTTTCTGCCACCGCAGTTCAAAGACCTGATGGGACTTTCATCTTGGATGAGTTTCAGCCGCTTCATGTCGTCGATGAATTTCCGGCAGTTGGAACAAGACTATTCCAATGTTTTATGAACTGGCCTGATTTATGAATATAATGCCCGCAAACTTTCCAGCCCTGTAACGAAGAGAGTTGGCCTCGAACAGGCCTAGATAAAATAATAATTTGAAAGGTAAACCGATGAAAACATCCAGATTACTCGCCATTGTTTTTATGGCTTCTTGCTTTAACCTCGGCTCTAGCTATGCCTCGGAGCATCATAGCGGACACGGCGCCGGCATGAGCGGCGGAGGTGGCGGCAGCGAAACCACTTGCATGAAACCGCAAATGTCCAAATTCGTACCTGCCAATATGGAAACCGTCGCACCCGGTTCGGCGTTTTCCTTAAATGTATCCAACGTCGAAAAAGCCGAGCAGATTAACGTCACGGTAAAAACCATCCCTGTTAAAGTGACTACCGAAGACAAGGAATCTTTTTTTATCGTCAAAGGCAACCTGCCGACCGAATTGGTCAATACGACCGCCAGAATCAACGTCAAGGTTAACAATTCTAAAAGGCCAGGATGCAGCGGCGAAAACGGCTGGCTGGTAAAAATTGCAGAGCAATAAAAGCTGATTTCGGTTTTACTGACAGGCGCCTGTTCCAGCAGTGCGCTGTTGGCACACCGATTGAGAGGGCCGGAATCAAAGCCTTTCAATATCCAGCGCCACATTGCGCACTAACTTTTGAGAGCACTTTATGTCTGAAAATCAGTCCATTAGAAATTGCGTAGCTTATTGTCTGGCACAGAGTTTTGATATTAACGCGTTGGCAAAACTGCTATCAGACGCCACACTGATAAGAATTATTAAAGGCGCATTGCTGATTGAGGATGGCCAGTCGTGGTCGATTGTTTTTGCTTATGGCGCTGTTGTGCACTGGAATGTCGGCCTGGAACAACAGGCTAAGCTGCATCAATTGTTGCTGGATCACGCAGAAAATCCGCTGCCTTCCCCGGAAGAAGACAACTTCACTTTTGCTCTCGATTGCCCAAGCACACGAATTATCGAAGATCACATTGAAATCGAATCTTCGGACCCCATTTTGATCTTCGCATTATCGCAAGGCATGGCCCAATCGATTAAGCTGGCCTCTTTTGAAACCAATGCCATCACAACCATCAATAACACCAGCTATATTCCAAAATCACTAGCGGAAAACGGAACAATCAAGTTAAGCCGTAATAAAATCGCAAAAATTCGCGGACAACTGTTTTTAACCAAAAGCGATATTATCTTGAATTACGACTTGCTGGATACGCCTGATTTCTTTTGGGAATATCCGGAATATGAGGCCTTTTACGGGATCACCGCAAAATATCTGGAAATAGCCCAGCGAACCGGGGTATTGTCAAAAAAGCTGGAAACCATCCATGAACTGTTTGAAATGCTGGCAGACGAGCAAAAACACCGGCATTCAATGATCCTGGAATGGATCATCATCTGGCTGATTGCTTTTGAAATAGGCATGACGATATTCGATAAAATACTCTAAAACAACTAACACCTAATGCTCAGCTATCGACACTCCTTTCATGCCGGCAATTTTGCCGACGTTTTAAAACATATCATCCTTATACAAGGCCTTGAATACCTGAGAAAAAAAGACAAGCCTTTCTGCTGTATCGATACCCATGCAGGTCCGGGAAAATACGAGCTCGACGGTGAGTACGCATTAAAAAACCGGGAGTTTGATAACGGCATCGCCAAGTTATGGCAGCGCAATGACCTACCTGAATGCGTTGCCCACTATGTCAGCCTTATCAAGCGCTTTAACAGTTCTGGTAAATTAACCCGTTATCCCGGTTCACCTTTGATCACCAAACAGCTGCTGCGGGACAAAGATCGCCTGTGCTTATTTGAACTGCATAACACCGAGATAAAGCTGTTAAATGCAGTAGCCGACAAAGACAAACGCATCACCGTATTTCATGCCGACGGCTTAAAAAGCTGCTTAAAGCTGTTGCCGCCTTTCGAGCGCCGGGGACTGGTGCTGGTTGATCCTTCTTACGAAATAAAAAGCGACTACCGGCAGGTTGTTGAAACACTGATCGCCATGCACAAACGCTTTTCTACAGGCACTTACGCACTCTGGTACCCGGTAATTGACCGCAATCGTAACCAGGAACTGGAGCGCGCCATCCAAGCCAGCGGCATCAAAAATGTGCAGTTATTTGAGCTGGGCATCCATACGGACAGCGACGAGCACGGCATGACTGCCAGCGGCATGATCGTGATTAATCCGCCGTGGACTTTAGCGGCTGACATGAAGCAGATTTTGCCTTGGCTGGCCGATGTTTTGGGCAATAATGGCGACGGGTTTTACCGGATAGAAACGCTGGTTGAAGAATAGCTCCACAGTATTCATTCAATGTATAATTACAACTTTTGACCCGAATTTCCTTCAATAACGCATCCAATTTATACAATGTCCACAAACGATAACCAACCTGCGTCAAACTTTATCCGCCAGATCATTGCCAATGATCTTAAAGACAACAAAAACAATGGTAACGTTGTCACTCGCTTTCCCCCGGAACCCAACGGCTACCTGCATATCGGTCATGCAAAATCGATCTGCCTGAACTTTGGTATCGCCGCCGAAAACAACGGCAGATGCAATTTGCGTTTTGACGACACCAATCCGGAAAAAGAAAGCGACGAATATGTGGAAGCGATCAAGCGCGACGTACAGTGGCTAGGCTTTGAATGGTCCGAGTTACGCCACGCATCGGACTATTTCGAACAACTTTATAACTATGCCGTGCAACTGATCGAACAAGGCCAAGCCTATGTCGACAGCCTGTCCGCCGAACAAATCCGCGAATACCGCGGCACATTGACCCAGCCCGGCCGTGAGAGCCCCGACCGTAGCCGTTCGATTGCAGAAAACCTGGATTTGTTTAAACGCATGCGCGCCGGTGAATTTGCCGACGGCCAATATGTATTGCGCGCCAAAATCGACATGGCCTCGCCCAATATCAACATGCGCGACCCGGCACTGTATCGAATCCGCCGCGTGCATCATCAACGCACCGGCGACGAGTGGTGCATCTATCCGATGTACGACTATACCCACTGCATTTCCGATGCGCTGGAAGGCATTACTCATTCACTGTGCACGCTGGAGTTTGAAGATCACCGTCCGCTTTACGACTGGGTGCTGGATCAAGTCAAAACACCGGCTCATCCGCAACAGATCGAATTTGCCCGCTTGCAGCTCGAATACACCATCGTCAGCAAACGCAAACTCAACCAATTGGTCACAGAAAAACACGTCAACGGATGGGACGACCCACGCATGCCGACCATCGCCGGTTTACGAAGAGCAGGCTTTACGCCCAAATCGATACGCGATTTTTGCGAGCGCATCGGTCTGACCAAGCAAAACTCATGGATAGAAATGGGGGTACTGGAATACTGCATCCGCGAAGATTTAAACGAGAATGCGCTCAGGGCCATGGCCGTTTTACAGCCGCTGCGCGTGGTTATCGAAAATTATCCTGAAGACCAAACCGAGCAGTTGGAAGTCAGCAATCATCCGCAAAAACCCGAGCTGGGCAAACGCATCGTGCCGTTTTCCAAAGTCATTCTGATCGAGCAGGATGACTTTGCCGAAGTACCGCCGCCGAAATTCAAGCGTCTGGTCGAGGACGGCGAAGTACGTTTGCGCGGCTCTTACGTTATCCGATGCAACGAAATCATCAAGGATAGCGATGGCAACATCACCGAGCTGCGGTGCAGCTACGATCCGGACACACTGGGCAAAAATCCCGAAGGCCGTAAAGTCAAAGGCGTGATCCACTGGGTTTCCGAGCAGCACTCGCAACCGGCGGAACTGCGCCTGTATAACCGCTTATTTACCGTGCCCAGCCCTGACAATGAACCTAACTTTCTTGACGTGATAAACCCCGATTCATTGGAAGTCCTGACCGGCTGCCGCGTGGAAGCCAGCCTGGCTAATCCGCAACCGGAAAGCCGTTACCAGTTTGAGCGCACCGGCTATTTCTGCTTTGACGCCATAGACAGCGTTAATGGCAAGCTGGTGTTTAACCGCACCGTGACCTTGCGGGATAGTTGGGAAAAAGATTAATCAATCAGTAAATTATTTAACTTATTAACCACGGAATTACTATGAACCAACAAGACAGCATTAAACTTGTAGAGCAATACTATGCCGCGTTTAACAGCGGCGACATGGATACTTTCCTGAACCTGCTGACCGACGATGTCATTCACGACATCAACCAGGGCAGACGCGAAACCGGCAAGGAAGCGTTCAAAAAATTTATGGGCGGCATGAACGACAGCTATAAAGAAGAACTGGTCGATATGGTCATCATGGCGACAGCGGACGGCAAACGCGCCGCTGCCGAGTTCGTCGTATTGGGCGAATACCTGAAAACCGACGAAGGCTTGCCACCCGCTAAAGGTCAAAAATACCGCCTGCCTGCCGGCGCTTTTTTTGAAATCCGCGACAGCAAAGTGGCCCGCATTACCAACTATTACAACCTGCAAGACTGGATTGCCCAGGTTAGCGCATAGTTAATTCTATTCAGTCAGGTTGAGCGGATACGCTCTGTATTCGCTCAACTTGACTTAGACCAGTAACCCGGCTGTTCCCCGATCAATCACAGGAACAATACTTCTTCAGCACCTTCAGCTATCCCAATTCGTTTCCCTGGCCGTCAAACGAAAGCTCCGACGCTTCTTCGACCCTGATAGCCATTGAGACACATCCAGCCTGCCAGGCAAGCTTCATCAAAATTATGCCACGCCTTTTTTCGAAAAATTAAAAAATGCCTGCTAAATATGCCAAACAGCCTCTTTATTTTCCTTTTACCCGCTAAATTATATTACCTAATAAAAACAATAGCCTGAGAAATATAAAGCTAAATAATCCTACTATTTTGCTTTGGAATATATTTTTAAGTCGAAATTGGCTATATAAGGGGGCAATTATTCGTATATCATAGCGCCCGGAAAGCGATTGCCTTTCCAATCTTTATTTTCAGACAAGGTCTGGGAATCACAATAAAACACTTCCTGGAGTTTATGATGAATTTAATCAAAAAAGCAGTACTTACTTTAATTATGGCTATCTCTTTCGGCGCAAGTAACATTGCTTTCGCTGAAGATGCAAAAGCCACTGAAGTTATCGGACATATCGAAGCAGCTATAGCTGAAATCGGCAAACACGATTTTAATGCCGCTTATATTCATGAAAAAGCAGCACGTACCGCTGCTGAAGGAATCACAGGCAACGAAGCGACTGTAAAGCAGGGCGTTGACAGCCTGATTAAAGCGCAAATCATTGGTAAAAGCGCAGATGAAGAAAAAGCTGTTGCTGAATTAAACAAAGCATTAAGCATCTTTAAGTCACTCTAATCATTAGATCAGACTTTTAATTGAGACAGGATCAACTTAAGTTAATCCTGTCTTTCACTTAAACCACCGATCAACCCATCTAAAATTCTTACGCGGCCTAGCCGGGTAAAGCCCCTGTCTGCATGCATCAACCTAAACAGCCACTTTCGTGTTATTTATGCCCGCTGTGCGCGGCCTCGCTACAGTTAAACCAAAAAAGCTACGTTTGCGAAAATAACCATCGCTTTGATCTTGCAAAGGAAGGTTATCTGAATCTGTTACCGGTGCAGTTCAAACATTCCGCTGAGCCGGGCGATAACAAGCAAATGATGCAGGCCCGACGCGAGTTTTTGGAAGCCGGCTATTATGAACCGATGGCCAAAGCCGTGGCGATAATAATCAATGCACACCAGCCTAAGCATCTGCTTGACCTGGGTTGCGGCGAAGGCTATTACAGCCGGAAAATAGAAGCCTATTGCTCAAACGCGATGATGCTGCACGGCGTCGACATTGCCAAATTTGCAATAGCCGCTGCTGCCAAAAAACAAGCCAATGCCCGGTTTATAGTCGCAAGCAGCAACCGATTGCCTTATGCGGCCGAGTATTTCGATTTTGTGTTGAGGGTATTTGCCCCGTCAAACGAACATGAACTGGGGCGCATTCTGAAACCGTCAGGACTCTTACTGACAGTGACTCCAGGCCCAAGACATCTATGGCAGTTAAAAGAGTTTATCTATGCCGAGGTGAAAGAACATGCTTTGGAAAACGATCTACCGCAGGGCTTCGAGCGCATAGATACGCAACGCATCAGCTATAAAATCGCCCCGAATCCCCAGCAAAGGATCGACCTGTTGCAGATGACCCCTTTTGCGTGGCGAGCCAATGAGGACGTTCGGCAAGCCATTAAAGACGCAAAAGAGCTCGATATAGAAGCCGATTTTATTTTAACATTGGCAATAAAAACAGTAGGCTAGAGTCCGGCATAAGCACGGCCCTGCCCTCCCGCATTGCGCCCAATGCCATGAACGTAATAACATCTGCCGCATCATTGGCGTCGGTCGGAGGGTGCAAATATGGGCAATACAACAGCGCTGGATTCAAGCCTCACCCTAATTAAGGCGTTATCTGAAGCTAATGCCTGCCGAATTATTGAAACCCATATTTCCTGGGTGCTGCTGACTGGCCAGTACGCCTACAAAATCAAAAAACCGGTTAATTTCGGTTTTCTGGATTTTTCCACATTGGAAAAACGCCACTTTTGCTGCATTGAAGAATTAAGGCTCAACAGACGCCTGGCCGCCGACCTGTATCTGGAGGTCGTACCGATAACCGGAACACCGGAGCATCCCCAAATAAGCGGTACCGCCACAGCAATCGAATATGCTGTCAAAATGGTTCAATTTCCTTCCGGGCAGCTGCTAAGCGAACACGCCCGGAACGGCCAGCTGGACACAGATCAAATCAATCAACTTGCCGGTATTGTTGCCGACTTTCATGAAGCCATTGAGCAGACGGATGAAAATTCTCCGTATGGCGATAGCGCAAATATTAACCATTGGTTTATCGAGAACTTTGACCATATCAGGCCTTTATTGGTTGATGATGCGCAAAAACAGCAGCTACAGCGGATTCAGCAATGGGGTGACAGCGAATGGCGTAGGCTAGCCGAGATAATGCAGCTACGAAAGCACCAAGGCTATGTGCGCGAATGCCACGGCGACCTGCATTTGAGCAACATGACGCTCATCAACGGCAAGGTGACCCTGTTTGACTGCATCGAATTCAACTCGCTGCTGCGCTGGATTGACGTGATTAGCGAAGTGGCTTTTTTGTTTATCGACCTGCTGCATTTTGGCTATGACCGCTTTGCTTACCGCTTTCTTAATCGCTATTTACAATATACAGGCGATTATCAAGGCCTTACGTTGCTGCGCTATTACCTGGTTTATCGCGCGCTGGTCCGGGCTAAAGTGTCGTTATTGCGCATGGCGCAGCAACGGCATGACCAAGCCGCTGCCAAGCAAGCGCTTTCTGAGTACACAGTTTTTGCCGATCTGGCCGAGCGTTTTACCCTGCGCCGCCAAACCGCTCTAATCATTACTCATGGCTATTCAGGCTCCGGCAAGTCGACTTTCGCCGCCCAACTCGCCGAAAAGATTGGGGCGTTCCAGATACGTTCCGATGTAGAACGTAAACGTCTGTTCGGCTATCGGGCATTAATGCAAACCGACAGCGATATCGACAAAGGGCTTTATACCCAGGAAGCCAGCTTAAAAACTTATCAGTATCTTAAGGAACTTGCCAAAGCAGTGCTTGATGCCGGTTTTCCAGTGATTATTGACGCGACTTTTCTTAAAATCGAACAGCGCGCCCCGTTTCGGCAGCTTGCGGCCGACTGCGGCGTGCCATTCCGTATCATTACTTTTCAAGCTTCCGATCAGGAGCTATACAGGCGCATCAAGCAACGGCAAGACGATGCATCGGAAGCAACTGTAGCTGTGCTGCAACACCAGCAGAAATCGGCACAGTCACTGGTAGATCAAGAACAATCCAGCGTAATAACAGTTAATACCGAGAGCGACAATGCCCTGAATGCCCTGTTGGATAATTTTGATCACTATCTGCAATAACCGGATGCAGATCTTTTAACCCCGCTTAACAAGTGCTTTAGCTCCCCAAAAACCTCACCGAGCGAATTATTACGGCCGATCTGCTGGTGCATATCGCTATTTTTCTATCCGCATCGTTACCGTATTGGCTGTCTTTTGGCTGGCAACAATTCCTTTTTAGCAGCCAGAAAAATAATTATTTTTAGCAGTGTACGTAACATCAGGACATGATACAGTTCAAAAGACGCTTTTATGATTAACAACAATAGTTTTTCATCCAAAACAAATTCCATTGCTCCTGGCTGATGGAATCTACTTTGCCTCAGGAGGCTAAAATGAATGAAGACATATTAAATTTGGAAATCAGAAAATATCTCAAACAATTCGGCATCACCTCACAACGCGAGTTCGAACATGCCGTGCTCAAAGCCGTTGAAACCGGTAAAATTAAAGGTTCCGAGGCCATAGACGTTAAAATGACTCTGGATGTACCCGCTCTTGGCGTCAACCATTGCATTGAGGGAAAAATAGCGCTTGAATAGATAGCGCTGAAAGAAGCTTTAGTTTGTGATCTGGTTATTACATTAGTTCGGCATCAGTCGAGAGGATAAAAACCATGAATAAGCACTTAAAGTTAGTTAGAGAATTTAACGACACCTTTTCATTTCCACAAGCTGAACATGGAGCGAGTCAGCAGTTACACGATTTGGATATTGTTATGAATCATGCGCTGCTCATGGATGGAGGCAGCGCGGTATTTAAAGCGATTAAAGCGGGCGATATGGAGCAAATATTGGCCGGACTGGGCGATCTTGCCTATTATGCTTTGGGAGCTGTCGCTATGCGAGGGGATGATGTTACCGAATGCCCTATCACATGGCGTTATGACGGATTAATTCTTTCCGTCCTGCGTGTCTTGTCCGAGAAAATCAATAATTGCACATCGGGCAACACCGAGGATTATTCACACGTTTATTGTTTCTGCTGTTATTTGGCGAGCACTTTTACCAACGCGGATTTCAATAAAGCTTTCCAATTGATCCATGATGCAAAAATGTCAAAACAGGCTAAAACGCCTGATTTAAGCGCGTGTCTTTTTGAATAACAACAAAGGGCCATTCTCATGTGGTGTGAAAAACCATGATGAGGATGACCTGAATTTAACTAAAGGAATATATCGTTCCCACGCTCTGCGTGGGAACGATATAACCTAAAAATGATCCTAACCTCAAGTTCGCCACGGGTGTTCGGGCAAATCGGAAACGCCGATTGCTTCAGCCCCGGCTTTGGCAACTTGATGATCGTTTTCCACCGAGCTGCCGCTAACCCCGACAGCGCCGATCAAAACGCCATCCTTGTCAACGATAGGAACGCCTCCGGGAAAAGTGATCAGCCCGTCGTTGGAATGTTCAATCCCGTAAAGCGGCCCGCCCGGTTGCGAGAGCTTACCGATTTGCCCCGTATTCATAGCGAAGAAACAAGCCGTCTTGGCTTTCTTGATGGCAATATCCACGCTGCCGACCCAGGCATTGTCCATTCTCACGAACGCCTTTAAGTCAGCGCCGGAATCCACTACCGCGATACACATCTGCGTACCGATTTTTTTTGACTCGACAATTGCCGCAGCCATTGCCTGTTCGGCCAGTTCGTATGTTACATGCATGGTTTATCTCCTCAATCAATTTATTAAAGCACCTAAAATTCCCTGTTGTATTTACTTTGGAACAATCATTTCTTCCGGACGAATAAGCCTGTCGAACTCCTCTGCAGTCACAAACCCGCCGGATATTGCCTCTTCCCGCAACGTGCTGCGGTTCTTGAACGCCAGTTTGGCAATTTTGGCCGCATTGTCATAACCAATGCGCGGAGCTAGAGCGGTCACCAGCATCAATGAGTTTTCCATCAACTCGGCAATACGGTCCACATTCGGCTCGATGCCGGCAACGCAATGATCGGTAAAACTGACCGCCGCATCGCCGAGCAGGCGGATCGACTGGAGCACGTTATAAATAATGACCGGCTTGAACACATTGAGCTCCAAATGCCCTTGCGCTCCGGCAAAAGTAACGGTGGCATGATTTCCCATGACTTGTGCGCACACCATGGTCATCGCTTCGCATTGGGTCGGATTCACCTTGCCCGGCATGATTGATGAGCCGGGCTCGTTTTCAGGCAGTGCCAGTTCACCGATGCCGCAGCGCGGCCCGGAACCCAATAGCCGAATATCGTTGGCGATTTTATTCAGGCTGACTGCAATCGTATTCATCACGCCGGAAATTTCCACCATCGCGTCATGCGCGGCCAGCGCTTCGAATTTATTGGCCGCAGAAACAAAAGGAAAACCGGTGAACTTCGCAACCTCTTCGGCAAACCTGTCGGCAAAACCCGGTTTGGAATTCAGGCCGGTGCCCACCGCTGTACCGCCTTGCGCCAAAGGATACAGCCGTTTGAGACTGTCGTTGATCCGGTCGATGCCCAGCTGCACCTGAGCGGCATAACCGGAGAACTCTTGCCCTAGGGTCAGCGGGGTTGCATCCTGCAAGTGTGTTCGTCCGGTCTTGATTATGCTGCTCCACGCCTGGGATTTATCCCAAAGCGTACGGTACAAGTGCTGGAGCGAAGGAATTAATAAGTGGTGCAACTGCTCGACCGTCGCGATATGCATGGCCGTCGGAAAGGCGTCATTTGAAGACTGGCTGCGGTTGCAATGATCGTTCGGGTGAACCGGCGTTTTAGTTCCCATAGCGCCGCCCAGGCGTTCGATAGCCAGATTGGCAATCACCTCGTTGACGTTCATGTTGGACTGGGTGCCGGAGCCGGTCTGCCAGACGACCAAAGGAAAGTTGTCGTCCAGGTTACCGTCGATAACTTCTAAAGCCGCATCCGCTATCGCATGGCCGATTTTTTCATCAATGTTATTCAGCGCGATGTTCGTTAGTGCAGCGCAATATTTGACAATCCCCAACGCACGGATTAAAGGCCGGGGCATGCGTTCATCGCCGATTTTGAAGTTGATCAGGGAGCGCTGGGTTTGCGCGCCCCAGTATTTGTCGGCAGGGACTTGTATGGGGCCGAAGGAGTCGGTTTCGGTGCGGGTATCTCCTGAGTTCGTTTTCATAGCTTATCCAGTTGTAGCCGCAGAGTTTTATTTAGCGCCGTAAGCTCTGGATTATTGTCGATTCCGATGTTAGTCACGATACCCTCCTGAGTCAGAATGAACAGGGTTTGACTATAACGGTTTTCCCCCGGTTTGAATAGAAAACTTCTTGCCTGGCATCAGGTGAAATCGGCATTTCATTCGCATGAAGCTACAAACGAAAAAATAAGCTTTCGATTACCTCAAGATAACATCAAAATCCTTGACGCAATAATTGATACAGTAAAAGCTACTTAAGTTGATAATCTTTGTCGAGCCCATCAGGGAGGTTTTCTATCATGATTAACCACGATCCATTTGGTGCGTATCAACAACTGAAAGCTGACAGCTTTGGCTCGGTTTCGTATTATTCCCTGCCCCAACTTGAGATCACGGGATCTGCCAGTATCTCAAGGCTGCCGCACACGATAAAAATCCTGCTTGAATCGTTATTGCGCAACTGCGACGACGAGGTGATTACCCAGGATCATGTTTTGAGCGTCGCCAACTGGCAAACGCAAGGCGCGCGCTATGAAATACCTTACAAACCGGCCCGGGTGATATTGCAGGATTTTACCGGCGTTCCGGCTCTGGTGGATCTGGCCGCGATGCGGGATGCGATGAAGCAGCTGGGCGGCGATCCGAAAAAAATCAATCCCTTGATTCCCTGCGATCTGGTCATTGACCACTCGGTGCAGGTGGATTATTACGGCAAGGCCAATGCCATGCTGTTAAACGAGACAATCGAATTTGAGCGAAACGCCGAACGCTATGAGTTTCTTAAATGGGGAAAATCGGCCTTTCGAAATCTCCGCGTGGTGCCGCCTTCTACCGGCATCGTGCATCAGGTTAATCTCGAATATCTAGCGCCGGTTGTGTTTCATAACAAGGACAAGAACGTCTGCTATCCCGACAGTTGCGTCGGCACTGATTCGCATACGCCGATGATTAACGGCCTGGGCGTGCTCGGCTGGGGCGTCGGCGGCATTGAGGCCGAAGCGGTGATGCTGGACCAACCCATCTACATGCTGGTTCCCGATGTGGTCGGCATTAAACTGACTGGCATGCTGCCTCCGGGCGTGACCGCAACCGATCTGGTGCTGCGCATCACCGAGCTTTGCCGTGGCTTCGGCGTGGTCGGTAAATTCGTTGAGTTTTACGGCTCAGGGCTGACCAACTTGAGCATTCCAGACCGGGCGACGCTCAGCAATATGGCGCCGGAGCAAGGTTCGACGGTCAGTTTTTTCCCTATCGACGACGAGACCCTCAGCTATATGCGTTTTACCGGGCGCCCAGATGACTTGATCGACCTGACCGAACGCTACGCGAAAGAACAGGGCTTATTCCGCACCGACGAGACGTCGGACCCCGAATTTACCCAATTCATGGAAGTCGATCTCGGTACCATCGAACCCTCGCTGGCTGGCCCCAAGCGTCCCCAAGACCGCATCTCGCTCAGCCAAGTAGGTCCGACATACCGGCAAATGCTGACCGCACCGTTTGGCAACAAAGGCATGGGGCTATCCGAGCAGGATCTGAACCGTAGCGGCATTGCATCGAAGAATGACGTTCACGAAAAAATCACCCACGGGGCAGTCGTTATCGCAGCGATCACCTCCTGTACCAATACCAGCAATCCATCGGTGATGCTCGCAGCAGGCCTGGTTGCCAAAAAAGCGGTAGAACGGGGATTAAAAGTTAAAAAATATGTAAAAACCTCGCTGGCTCCCGGTTCACTGGTGGTAACAGAGTATCTTACAAAATCAGGACTGCTGGGCTTTTTGGAACAGCTGGGCTTCTATCTGGTCGGCTATGGCTGCACCACCTGTATCGGCAACTCCGGCCCGCTGGATGACGCCGTTGAAAAAACAATACGGGAAAACGACTTGGTCGTGTCGGCCGTACTGTCCGGCAACAGGAACTTCGAAGGCCGCGTGCATCCGTTGACCAAGACCAATTATCTTGCCTCTCCGCCGCTGGTCGTCGCCTATGCGCTGGCAGGATCGACGGCGCTGGACATTACCCGTGAACCGCTGGGCGAAGATCAGAACGGCCAGCCGGTTTACCTGAAAGACATCTGGCCTGCGCCCTGGGAAGTGGCCGAAGTCATCAGGCAGTTTGTAACGCCGGAGATGTTCCGGGAGCGTTATGCGGATGTTTTCACCGGTACCCAGGCATGGCAGGAAATTGAAGTAACCGGGACCGAGCTATATGCATGGGACGAAAATTCGACCTATATCAGAAAACCGCCGTTTTTCGATGGATTAACGACAGGCCGCCAGCAGATACATGCGCTTACCGGCATGAAAGTACTGGCCCTGTTCGGCGATTCCGTGACCACCGATCATATTTCACCGGCCGGCCAAATCGCCCCCAGCTCCCCTGCCGCATTATATCTTTTAGAGAAAGGCATAGAACAAAAAGACTGGAACAGTTACGGTTCGCGCCGGGGTAACGATCAGGTCATGACTCGCGGCACTTTTGCCAACATCCGCATCCGCAACCAGCTGGTGCCCGGCATTGAAGGCAACGTTACGCTTTATCATCCGACCGGCGACCGGATGACGTTTTTCGATGCCGCGATGAAATATAAGGAAGCCGACATCCCACTGTGTATTCTTGCAGGCAAGGAATACGGCTCCGGCTCGTCCCGCGACTGGGCGGCGAAGGGACCGTTTATGCAGGGCGTAAAAGCGGTCATCGCCGAGAGTTACGAAAGAATCCACCGCAGCAACCTGATCGGCATGGGCATTTTGCCATTGCAATTTATCAACGGCGAATCGGCTAAAAGCCTGAACTTAACCGGGACGGAGACATTTGCTATCGATATTTCCGATGCAATGGTACCGCAACAGGAAGTTAATGTTTCAGCAACTGCGCCTGACGGAACCGTTACGGCCTTTAAAGCCTTAAGCCGCATCGATACGCCGATAGAAATTCAATATTATCGGGACGGGGGTATTCTTCGCACGGTATTGAAAAAACTGGTGGATTAAGGTGATTCCCGAGAAAGCACATCCCATCAAAAATCTGATCCGTATAAAAAATAAAGTCCACGAAAGACACGAAAAGCACGAAAAGTCGTTTGGGGGATTTTCGTGTCTTTTGTGATTTTCGTGGACAATGCTTTTAGTGGATTCATTATTTCATAGCCGTCCGCTACGGTGCAGGCGTCGATTAACCTGCCAGTGATAGATTCTGGCAAGCAACGGGCGAATCAGCGGCAAGCCGATCAGCCAAGCCAGAGGCTTGAGCACAGGCACTTTGCTCATCAGCAGGATATACGCATCCATCTCGGAATGAATCTGCTGATTTTCATCCTGTACATGTAGCTCGGTCAGCGCCTTGTGCGGGTCTATGCCGATTTGGCGCAGTTGCTGTTCCCGGCCGGTGATGTCGATCCAGCAGACATCGGCACCGGTTTTACCGGCAAGTTTTTCATAAGTCGCCCTGTCTTTGACGCATCTGGGACAGGCGCCGTCGTAATATACATTAATTTTGGCTTTATCCTGATTCATATTTATTGCCTCCAATCAGTGAGAGTGATGACGAAAATTACAGATGTACAAAACAAGTTAAGCGGCATACGGGTCGATATGCTCACCGTAGCAATCAATCGATTTGACCCCATTGATTTGTTGAGCCTGTCGATAGGACAGAGGGCTTCGACAGGCTCAGCCGGACGGTTTCAAATATAATCCTAGAAAAAGCATTTAACCACAGAGGTCACGAAGAACACGGAGAAGAATCAACGAATTAACCTGGATAAGCGCCAAACTACCGTCCACCGAAAAAGTAAGCGGGATTCTTGTGATAAGCTTTCGAAATTCTTCGTGAACTTCGTGTTCTTCGTGATTGGACTGCCGAGTTTAGAATAATCGGGCTGGATCACTCATACCCGGTCAATTCAACATAGCCCTGCCCTGAAACCGTTTTACCGTTTTTGGTTCCGTCAACGCGGACCGCACCTTCCCAATACCGGAAACTGACATTGAGTTCCTGATCATTTATTAACGGGACGATATCGATTTCAAGTTTCCGGCTGGGCACGGATAACCGCCACTGCGACGGATAACTAATCCTTGAATGAGGACTGCGCCAGGTATCGAGAACTTTTATCGTGACATCCTGTATTTTCAGCGGCACTTTCGTACTGTCTGCCAAAACGAATGAGCCGGCGCTATTGCTGTCCTGTTGACCGTCTTTGCGCCTTAATTGATAAAACATTAATTCGCTGTTATCGGAAAACTGCAACGCAAACCAATCCCAGCCGATTTGCTCTTTTGACAGGGAACTGGTGCTCCACTCCCGGTCCATCCAGCTATTACCGCTTACTGAATGATTAATGCCAGCTATGCTCAGAGTGCCCTGCGTCGACAATCGGGTATAGGAGTAATAATAGGAGGCATTGCCGGGTTCGGCGCTTTTCCGGCTTAAGCCCTGTTCTCCCTGTAAAACCGGGCTTTTTTGCGTGTTTAACAGCAGATCAATGGCAAATTGATCGCTTTTAGCCCGTAAGCGTAGCGGAAAATCTGACTCGCCCTGTGCCGTTGCCGACCAGTCATACAGCCAAACGTGATATTTGTTATCGGCTGCACCGGCAAGCTCATTGCCCGCCCGGCTAAATCGTTCATCCGTGTAAAACCTGTTTTCTTTGACATCAGTCAGCGTCAAATGGGCCATATACAGTTGGTTATTCCGCCAGACAGACCGGGATGACTGGGGCTTTGCCGACAGCGCAAAGCGGAAAAAAGTCAGTTCATAGCCGAATTTCCGACCATCGGGATTTTCCAGATTGCCGGTGAAATACCACCATTCAGTCCGGTATAAGTTGTGCGCACCGTGATCGAATGGAAATGAAAACTTTTGAGGTTTTAAGGCCCGGGCAAAATCTGCATCGCCTTGGGATAACAGATCGCTAAAAGAGCTGACTCTTGGCGTGGCTGCTTTGCTGAGCGGTTGATCTACAACAGGTTCGGTGTCGAACGGAAACATTGATGGCCGCCATAAAACAATCACCGCCGGGATAACCAGCAGTATGATTAAACCAGGAAAAATTCGCTGACCCATCATTCTGACCGCAACGCCTCTGCGGGTTTAGTTTGCGACATTTTCAGCGCGGGCAAAATGCCGGCAAGCATTGCGGCAATCACTGCCAAAGCCAGCCCCTGATAAATCACCCCGGAATGAAAATGAAACGCCATCGTCCAGCCGAATGAGCGCTGGTAAATCACAAAAATCAACATATAGGCGACGATATAACCGACAGGAATGGCAATGAGGCCGGCAACCAGTCCCATCAATGCGGTTTCACCGGTAATCAGCACAGCCAGTTGCCCGGAAGTGACGCCTATGGCCCGCAAAATGCCCAGTTGCCGGGTCCGCTCGAATTGTAACGCCATCAATGCGCTGAACACGCCGACAAAAGCGATAGCAGCTGACAGCCAGCGCAATGTTTCAGTAATCGTAAAGGTCTGTTCAAACATCGCCATTGAAGCTTTATAAATCGCCTGATCTGATTGAACCGACTGCTGCCCTGTCAGGAGTTTATTGATCTGATTTTCCAGGTGTTGCAAGTCGACGCCATCCTTGGCATAAACGCCGATACCGGAATATCCCAAATCCGGCCAATAATGCCGATAATTCCGGCGGCTCATGGCCAAGTGTCCCTGGTCGCCGCTGTAATCTGCATAAATGCCTAGCACTTCAAAAGGCTCATTGCCCTGATCGGTCTGCAACCGAATTTTATCGCCGATTTTGACGCCATGGTGATAAGCATAAGGTTCGGTGACGATGACCGTCTGTTGCTGCTCAAACCGGTCCCAAAGTGTGTTATCCGTCTTATGTTTAAAAATGAAGCCCTGCCTGGATTTTTCATTCAGCTCGAACACCGCTACTTTAGTAAAGTCATTTTCCGCCGCCGCGCCTGCTTCGGCATATACACCATCCCTGGCGATTGCAGTGTTGGTATGCAATACACTGCTGAGCATTTTTACGCCTTGAAGTTCAGCCAGCTTTGCCTTTAAGCGCTGATCCTCCTCTGCCCTGGTACCCGGCATCTTCTCACCCGGCAATGACACATAAAGGTCGGCCCGGAGACTGGTTTGCACCCAGTCCGCAACCGTCTGGCGAAAGCTGCTTATCATCAAATCCATGCCTATCGTCGCGGAAACGGCAATCATTAACGCGGCGATGGCGACGCCTGTTCTGCTGATTTCAGCGGAAACCATGCGTGCCGGCAAGCGAACTAAAATGCCTGAAAGCCGCCCGAAAACATGTTCGATCAGCTTCATAAACATCAGCGTCAAGGCGGGAGTCATCATCGCAAATCCAAACAGCAGCAGGAAAATGCTCGCCAAACCCAAGGCGATGCTTTTGCCGGACAATAACGCCAGCGCCATTCCGCCAAGTATAAATATCCCGCTAATCAGATTCGCGGCTTTGATTAACCGGCGTATGCCCGATTCCAGTTGCGACCGGACCAATACCGTTACCGGCGATATGCGCGTCGCTTCAAAGGCAGGCGGCAAAACCGCTAGCACTGTCGCAGTAATGCCTAACAAGGCACCCTTGCCTAATTGTAAAGGCGTGATCATTAATGAGGCCGCATCGATACGGAAATAAATGGCGTTGATGGTTCCCGAAATCAGATACAACAGTCCCTGTCCGAGAGCAAGGCCCAGCACGATGCCGATCAGGGTGCCGATGGTCGCCAATAACAAAGCTTCGCCGATAATCAATTTAAAGATCTGTCTTCGGGTTACGCCGATTGAACGCAAACTGCCGATCAAGCCCCGACGCTGCATAACCAGAAAAGTCATCGTGTTATAGATCAGGAACATGCCCACCAGCAGCGAAAGCAATCCCAATGCTTTTAAATTGATCGAGAATGCCCTGGTCATTTCCCGCATGGCTTGTGATTGGCTTTCTGCCTCGACTAGCAAGGCATTCCCCGGCAGAGCTTTGCGTATTATCTCCAGGGATGGAGTGTATGCCGCAGACCTGTCGGGAACAGGTGCGGCAATTTCCAGGGATGGAGTGTCTGCCAAAAGCCGGTCAGGAACCGGCTTGGCAATCACCAGGGAGGGTGTGTCTGCCGAAGTAGTTGCGGCGTCAGGCTGGTTTTTATCGATCAGCACTTCGATGGAACTGAGCCGCCCAAACATTTCCAATACCTCCTGAGCCGTGGCGATATCGGTAATAATCAGCCGGGACAAAACCTGCTCGGATACCGCATTGTTTGGCGATAATAACCCGATGATTTTTAACTGGCGTTCGCCATGATCGGTGTCGATAGTTAAATCATCCTCGATATTCAGACCCAAACGCGATGCAGTTTGCTCACTGATCAGCGCGGTATTCGGCTCGGTGATCAAACGGGTTAACAAATCGGCGCTTGTGTTTTTATTTTGCCGGGTTTGCCAGATCGATTGAAACGATTTTTCAATGAACGGGTCGATCCCAACCAGGTTGAAACCGGCATCAGCTTGTTTTGACAAAAAAACATAAGCGCTCACTACGGGCGATAGTTTTTGTATGCCATCATCGACTCTGAGCCGTCGATACAGTTTTTCATCAAGACCGCCATCGCCGGCAATAATCCTGTGGGTTGCCACCCCGGAAAATGCCTTGCCTGCCTGATCAAAAGCATTGAGCGAGCTTTCCATCGACAGATCGATAGAAATCACCACCGCTACGCCCAGCGCGATGCCCACAATCGCCAGCGCCAGTTGCCAGGGGTGCCGCCATAAAAAATTACTGCTGGCGCGATTCAGAACAGAGCTCATCGGCTAGCCCTCATCCGCTGCACCGGTTCCCTACAGGCTTGCGGCATACATACCCTCCTTGGCGATTGCCGCGCTTGTTCCCTACAAGCCTGCGGCATACACACCCTCCCTGGCGATAACCAGCGACTTGTTGCGGATCGAGAAAACCCGGTCGGCTTTACCGAGCACCTCAGGGCTATGGGTCACCATGATCAGGGTCTTGCCTGCTTTTGTGACAAGAGTGTCGAACAGCTCCAGCACCTGTTGCCCGGTATCCAGATCCAGATTGCCGGTCGGCTCATCGGCAAGAATGACATCTGGATCATGAATCAGCGCGCGGGCAATCGCGACCCGTTGCTGTTCTCCGCCGGATAGGCGATCGGGATAAGTGTCAAAACGATCGGCGAGATCGAGCTGATCCAACAATTTCGCAACATTATTCCGCTCCTGACGGCTCGTGCGCTTGATCAGCTCCAGAGGCAACAGCAGGTTTTCACCAACCGTCAATGTAGAAATCAGATTATAAGCCTGGAACACAAAACCGATATGATGCCTACGAAACAAGGTACGGTCATGTTCGGAAAGTCCGGTTAGTTGAATGCCGTTAATGACAATTTCGCCGCTATCCGGTTGATCGATGCCGCTGACCAGATTTAAAAAAGTCGACTTACCGGAGCCGCTGCGACCTAGCAAAACAATAAACTCGCCGAGGCTCACTTGCAGATTCAAGTCCTTGAAAATCTCATGCCGCTGCCCGGACTCCTGATAGCCTTTGCTCAGTTGCTGAATGGTTATAGCCGCTTCTGTTGACATAGTGGCTCCGGCAGATGGATGTTCAAAGTATAACCGTGTAGTGAGGGCGTTTCCTTTTGCCAACGCCAGCGTAATGCGGCTGGAGTTGCGCCGAAAGTCAGTGTCTTTTGCGATAAATTTGCCAGCTTCTGTTTTCGTTTATTACCGTTTAGCGCCAACACTTAATGATTCAAGCAGTTCCATCGGCAATGGAAAAACGATGGTATTGGATTTGTCTCCGGCAATCTCCGTAAGCGTTTGCAGGTAACGTAATTGAATGGCGTTTGGCGACTGCGCGAGCGTCTGCGCGGCCTCTACCAATCTCTGAGATGCCTGTAATTCACCTTCAGCATGAATCACCTTGGCGCGGCGTTCCCGCTCGGCTTCGGCCTGCCGAGCGATGGCCCGGATCATGGTCTCATTCAAATCCATCTGTTTGATCTCTACATTGGAAACCTTGATTCCCCAGGATTCGGTCTGCTGATCCAGAATGGTTTGGATGTCGGCATTGAGCTTGTCCCGCGCCGCCAGCATTTCGTCCAGCTCGTGCTGTCCCAGCACCGAGCGCAGCGTTGTTTGTGCCATCTGGCTGGTCGCCTCGTAATACTGCTCAACCTGAATCACCGCCTTCTCCGGCTCGATCACTCGAAAAAAGACGATCGCACTGACTTTGACCGATACATTGTCCCGCGAAATAACGTCTTGGGTAGGAACCTTCATAACGATGGTACGCAAATCCACCTTCACCATTTGCTGAACAATCGGGATGATGAAGATCAAACCAGGGCCTTTGACTTGGTAGAACCGGCCCAATAGAAATACCACCGCCCGCTCATATTCACGCATGATTCGGATACCGCTGACCAGCAGAGCGATCAGCACTACCAAGAGTATGCCGAACAGATTTGTTACCATGGCTTAGTCTCCTTTATCGTTTTGAAATGGGGCGACGGTCAGGGTTAGGCCTTTAACGGCGGTTACCTTGACCTTCTGCCCATGATGCACGGGCTGTTCGGCATGCGCCGACCATGCTTCGCTGTGAATCCAGACTCTCCCTTCGACGGCAAAGTCTTCCATGGCGGTTCCTACGCTGCCGATCAGTTGCTCGCGTCCTGCAACCACCGGCTTGTTACGCACCCTAAGCAACAGCCGCGTGACCACGATGCATAACACGGCGCTACTGATGGCAAAAGCCGCAATCACGGCCGGATTCACTTCCGGCCCTGTAATCCCGGTATCGATAAGAATGATTGAACCGAACACAAACGCGGTCATGCCTCCGATGCCAAGTATCCCGAAACTCGGCGCGAAGGCTTCGGCAGTCATCAGTCCAAGACCCAGCAGGATCAGAGCCAAGCCGGTGTAGTTGACCGACAATGCCTGAAAAGCATAGAGCGCCAGCAACAGGCAAATTGCGCCGATGGTGCCGGGCGCAACGGTACCGGGATGATAAAACTCCAGGATCAATCCATAGATTCCGAGCAACATCAACACGTAAGCGACATTAGGATTCGCGATGGCTGACAACAGCCGATTACGCCAGCCCGGTTCGACTGATTCGATCCGGGCGCCTGCGAGATTGAGTTTTATCATCTGGCCCAAAACATTCACTGAACGACCGTCGGCTTTTTTCAGCAGGTCGTCGACGTCGGCGGCCAGAAAATCGATGACGTGCAACGCCAATGCCTCTTCCGCGGACAGACTGACCGATTCCCTGACTGCCTTTTCCGCCCATTCCGCGTTGCGGCCCCTCAGATTGGCCAATCCTCGGATATAAGCGGAGGCATCGTTGGTTATCTTCCGTTCCATGACAGAGGCATTTTCAGGGTGGCCATTTTCAGCTTTGCCTTTGGCTTTCGATGGTTCCTCGTCGAGGCTACCGGGCATAGGGATGCTCACTGGGGTAGCCGCCCCGAGATTGGTGCCGGGCGCCATCGCCGCAACATGGCTGGCATACAGGATGTAAGTTCCGGCACTGGCTGCACGAGCACCGCCGGGGGCGACATAGACTGCGACGGGAACCGGCGATGCGATGATCTTTTTAATGATCTCGCGCATGGCCGTATCCAGTCCGCCGGGCGTGTCCATGCGCAGGATGATCAGGGAGGCTTTAGTCTCGGCCGCATAATCCAGCGAACGAGCAATATAGTCGCTGCTTGCCGGACCAATCGCCCCTTCAAGTTCCAACTGGACGACGTGAATGGAATGGGCGATTCGTTCGGCATCGGGCTCGTTTGCCTTGGCGTGCGCTACCCAAGCGATGGCCGATAACAGAAAGGCCCCAAAAAGCCGGTGCGCTATCCTCATTGGAAATCGACAATGATTGAAAAAGAGCCGCCTGTGCGATGCACCGAATAATTGGGCTCCATACGGCATAATACGCTGTCGCCATTCGGCCTTACGGCGCTATCGGTGCCACGTAAATAGCTTTTCATGATTGTAAAAATTCTTCGTCCGTCATTTTAAAATTTTCTTCTATAGCAAAATTCAACGTTTCTTCGACTTTGTTTAGGAGTAAGGTACGAAAAAGGGGACGCTACCCTTTTCCTCTACTTAATCTGGGCATGTGCTGCGTAATGAGCAATCCGAGTTGATGCAATTTATGTTGAGCTAAATTAGATTTCCACTGCTTTAGTGGTTATTATTGATTTTTTTGACTTTATATCTATCCGTACTATTGCTTACAACAGGGTGACCTTGAGCGAGATGTTAACGGTGAATCTACCGCCAAAAGTACCTTGCTGAATTGATTTCACCATGGATAATGACTTTCAGAAACCTCAGAACTTACATTTCCCATTATGGCTATATTACAAACTCTAGGCGTGGCATCGTGCTTGGGTGGGCCGATGCGTTCATGTGGCTATGCGGCAGAAATGCTGCACGATGAATTTGCCAAGCAACAACCTGAGCAACAGCGCCTGCAACTCCAGTGGCATATGGTTTATCCTGAAAATCACGGATCAAAGGAGGAAAAATTATCCCGGCTTAATCAATCGATCAGCCGCTTTAGCCAACACTGGACCGAACAACATCAAACTTTTCTAGTCATCGGCGGCGACCATTCCTGTGCTCTGGGAACTTGGGGCGGCGTGATAAACGGGGTACAGGAGCCGGATAAATTCGGCTTGGTCTGGCTGGATGCGCACATGGATGCGCACACCTTTGCCACGTCGCCATCCGGCAATATTCATGGCATGCCGGTGTCTGCGTTGCTCGGAAAAGCGGATAAAAAACTGGCGACGATGTATCCCGGCCAGAGCTTTATCAAGCCGGAAAACTTCATTCTGCTGGGCGTCCGGAGCTTTGAAAATGAAGAATACGAACTATTGAAACAAGCAGGGGTGGAGATTGTTTTTGCCGACCAGTTTAATGGCTTAAACCAAGTGTTAATAAAAGCCATCGATGAGCTCAGCCAGTCTTGCGAGGTTATCGGCATCAGTCTCGATTTGGATTTTATCGATCCTAACGATGCTCCCGGCGTGGAAACGCCTGTTCAAGGCGGCATTAAAGCCGGAGAACTGCTCGAAGCGCTTTCGCTTATTAACCGCCATCCGAAAATATGCGGCCTGGAAATCAGCGAATTCAATCCTGAAAATGACGCTGAAAATAAAACCGTGCGCCTGATGAAAGAGATAGTTGAGGCGTTCTACGGTCAACGGTCATAGCAAGGCGTCGGTCTTGGCCGCCATAATAAAATCATTCTCATGCAAACCTTTGATTTTGTGAGACCACCAGGTTACGGTCACCCTGCCCCATTCCGTTAAAATGGACGGATGGTGGTTTTCCTGCTCGCATAGCGCGCCGATTTTATTGGTAAACGCCAAGGTATCTTCAAAGTCATTGAACTTGAAGGTCTTTTGTAAGCGCTTGATGCCGTCTATTTCAACAATCTCCCAGCCCTTTAATTGCGGCATATATTCGTCAATTTCCTCCTGAGTAGCCAACGGCGCGCCAATTCTGCAAACTTCACAGGTTTTACGAGTCAGGTCATCAGTCATCGATATTCTCCATTTTGAATCTGTGTAAAACTTGATTATCGACAGACTAGAAAAATCGGCAGCGCGAAGCAATAGGTAATATTACCCAGCAAAGAGCTCACTGAGCTTGCCGACACGGATGAACTGCTTCTAAAAACGCAATAAACCAAACAAGTTTTTAGGGTTTTCAAGTTCGGGTATTAACTCTAACTCTTCACCCAATTGATGTTTTTCTGCCAAGTCATAGACCACCCGAAGTATTGAGTAGTCTTCCAACGCAAAACCGACCGAATCGAACAGGGTAACCTCCTGATCATTCTGTCTTCCGGGCTTATGCTTGCAGACCAGTTGCCATAGCTCGGCATAGACAATATCGGCTTCGCATTGCTGCACCTCTCCTTCCAGCAAACTTTGCAGTTTATATTCGACCACCAGTTTGACTTGTTCCAGCAGCTCTGCGGGTAACTCGGTTTTGCCCGGACTATCGCCGCCCATGGCATATATGTATGCGCCCGGTGCAATATCTTCAAATCTAAACAGGGACTGCCGTTTTTTGGCGGCTGTTGCTGTTATGACAATATCGGCACCGCGTACGGCCTCAATTGTGTTATCGCAAGCCGTTAATCTGAGCTTTTGCCCGGCCAGGTTTTCTGAGAATTTAGCCATTGCCATTCGATCGATATCAAAAAAACGGACTTCTTCCAATTGGAAAAAGCCGGCGAATGCCAACACCTGAAATTCCGCCTGCGCCCCGGTGCCAATGATAGCTAACGATTTTGAATTTTCACGAGCCAGGTATTTTGCACCCAGAACACCGGCCGCCGCTGTCCTGAACGCAGTTAATAAAGTCATTTCGCTGAGTATTAGCGGGTAACCGTTAGTCGCATCGCTTAAAGCGCCCATCGCGATAACGCTGAGTTTGCCTTTAAGCGGATTACCGGGATAGCCGTTAACATATTTGAATGCATATAGTTGCTCGTCTGAGCACGGCATCAATTCAATGACTCCGTCCCGGTAATAAGTTCCATGGCGCGGCGACAAAAGAAACTGGTGCCAGCGCTCTAGGTCTTGCTCTAAAGCCGAAATAGTGCGCTGGAAGAAATTTTTCAGGCCGACGATCCGTATCAGTTCCTGAATATCGGTGACGGTAAGAACTTTCATGGTCCGACTCCGTTAGTCGTTAAAGGATTTAACAGCCCGTTCAAAATCAGGCAGCCAGTCTTTGAAATCGCAGACGTAGTTATAGCCACAGACGGTTTTTAATGGGCTACGGTTGATGATGGTCAATATCCGCTCGGCTCTTTGTAAAGTTTCGGTTTTCGGACCGAATGGATTTAAGCGCATTTTCGGGCCGGGCGGGAATGCGTAATCGCAGATGAATAACACGTCCTGATAAATATAAATCGTATAGCCCGGCGTGTGGCCGCCTATGTGATACGCTGCCAGCTCAGCAACCGCAAAGTCATCGTTGAAGCGTTCATCGATCGGGAATGATTTGATCAGAGGATTTTCCGCATCCAAGGCATGCAGGTAGACTTTTGCATTCCAGAGCTCGCGGTATTGATTCGATGCCCCCATAAAATGCGGGTGAGTAAAGAATATTCTACGCACCGGTTCCAGCGTGCGGTTAAATGCGGATGGGCAATCGATCCATACGGCCTCATGTTCCGTTTCGATCCGATAGGCTGCATGTTCCAATCCCAGTTTGGGCACTGAGACCAGTTGGGTAACGCTATCATTGATTGGAGTGGCGGTGACACGATAGGTGGTTTCGGCTTCTTCCCAACTGAGAAACTTATCGCGATGGGCTCCGCAAAAAGGGCAGACATCTGGAGGATCGCCGATCATGTTATAACCGCAGGTTGTGCAGACCCATTGGTTCATGTGCTCCCCCTTAAAACATCAACTTTAAGTGCCGTTGCTAGTGGATCGCTCCGGGGCCGAATTGCATGAAGAACTGCCCTGATCCGGGCGGCGCGTCCTGTTCGTAGTACAGTGCTTCAAGCATCAGGTTGCCTTCCGGTCCCAACATATCCCCGGTTAGTAAGGTACGGAAATCTTTACCGCCTATTAACTGATGGGTCATGCTCAGGTATAACCTTGATAACTGCTTTTCCCTAATGACAGTGTCCAGCATTTGCGGTCCGGCAACCAGGTAAATAGATTTGTATCCCAGTCCGCTTAGTGCATGAACCAAGGGCGCGCCATGCACATTATGATCGTCACCGGCAAAGAATATGGAATAGCCCAAGTCCCGCCAATAACGGACACGATCCGGATCGGCATTTTTTCCAGTGGCTATGTAAACAGACTGACCATATTCATGGAGACTATTGTGGGGCGGAAAATTCAGGCTGGCGCTGGCAATTATCACGTCGGGGTGTGGTTTTAAGCCATTGTTGCGACGCCAATCCAAATGTGCTTTGTCGTTAACCTGCAATATGTTGCCCAAGCGTCCTTCACCCAATGCTCGCATATAGCCGCCATGGGTAATAATGCAGTCCGCCTGCGCATGCAGTTCCATGAACAGGGCAAAGTCGGAAGCGGTTGTTATATGCTTGGGAATATGAGTCGTGCCTTGCGCAGCATCCTCGACTGCAATTCGCCCGTCCAGACTCGACAGGAAGTTAGCGTAAACAAAGGGAAATTCAGCTGTACCCAATTTGTGCAATTGATGCGCAAGATACAGGCCTTTAACGGAGAATTTTTCGTAGGATTCTGGATACAGTCGTAATAGGTTCTTTTGCATAGAAGTACCTTTTGCGCTTGAAAACCCGGTTTTAGTTCAGAGCAAAAACCGCTCCCGCCCAACCGCCGAATTTTGATGTGCAACGAGTATATCAATCAGTCTGGAATAATTGCCAGAAAATCCTTATTACTTAAGGCAGTCAAAGCTTCTTCCCGATTACGGATGAATTTCATCCTGTTTAGAGCAATTGAGTATCGACGCTATGTGACAGTCAACTACTTAAAGAAAAGGGGAAGAATTATCAGCCCCTTTGGCCTAAGCCGAATTGATATTATTTATTGCTGGCCTTGAGATGCCCTACAGCGGCTTCAGCATGTGTAGTAGCTCTGCCCACATGCCCCTGCGTTCCATGATCGATAGCTTCTTGCAGCTCTTTAGCACCTGATTCTAAATGGTTTTTTTCCACACCCTTGGCTACAATGGAGGCCGCCAGCACATCATCCAATGCTTCCTTTGCCTGCTGGATCAACAATGCTGTATGCCCGGCTTTACCGTGAACAACCGCTGACTTGGCGTGTTCCAATGCTGAATTGGCATGCTCATCAGCGAAAACAGAAGTACTTAAAAGAAGTAGTAACCCTGCGCATACGGATGCTAATTTTTTCATAATCCTCTCCTCATTATTATTTGTTTATATCGCTTGTCAATACCACGTTTTCAGAATCATTTATTTTTCTTTTTAAAAACTATTATGAATCAGCAATTATATTCTTACCCTATGCAATCTATTTTGCAATACTCATCAAATGAACATAAGAAAATACATTAAAAAATCAGGCGAAATACCAACAGATACGAGCTACAAATCGTAACTTTCCTTAGTTTCAGCACCCGTTAAGCCAATAGGATACCAATAAAGTAAGGTGAGCAAGCTTCCTTTAGGAAAAAGTTTTGAAGTGGGAGTTGAACAGACTTGAGTTGGGCACGGCGGCTGGAAAAATCGCGCTGAATGCGCCCTAGGTTTTCTTGTTCAAGACCCGATGAATGGCTTTATAAATACAGGCAAAAACAGCAACAACATTTTATCCGCGGGCTGTTCAGTGGATATTTTTAAACTTCGGAATGGTTCTTCCTGAATTGCCTGCCTCAAGAAAATAGCAGGGCTATGGCTGCGGTGAAGGTGAGATTCTTTGCCAATAACTGGATGCTGCAACATCACTATGAGCAAGCGTTTTAAGCTGTCTCATAGTGATGCTTTCTAACGGAAGCCTAAATATCTTTGGCCAGTTTTTCAGCATAACCAATGTAATTGCGCGGCGTCAGCTCCAGCAAGCTCGCCTTGGCTTCTGCCGGAATTTCCAGCTTTTCAATAAACGCCTGCATTTGCTCAGGGGTAATGCGCTGGCCGCGGGTCAGTTCCTTTAACTTTTCATACGGTTTTTCAATGCCGTAACGACGCATCACGGTTTGTATGGGTTCTGCCAATACTTCCCAGTTGGCATTGAGATCGGCCTCAATCGCTTCAGCGTTAATCTGCAATTTGGAAATGCCTTTTAAACTGGCCTGGATGGCGATGCTGGTGTGAGCAATGCCGACGCCGATATTTCTCAGCACGGTTGAATCGGTTAAATCCCGCTGCCAGCGCGACACCGGCAATTTTTCAGCTAAAAAACCGAAGATGGCATTGGCCAATCCCAAATTACCTTCCGAGTTTTCAAAATCAATCGGGTTGACTTTGTGCGGCATCGTCGATGAACCGACTTCACCGGCTATAGTTCTTTGTTTGAAGTATCCCAGGGAGATATAGCCCCAAATATCGCGGTCGAAATCCAGCAAAATGGTATTGAATCGGGACAAGGCGTGGAAATACTCGGCAATATAATCGTGCGGTTCAATCTGGATGGTGTAGGGATTAAATTGCAGTCCCAGAGATTCGACAAAGTTTTGCGCAAATTCCGCCCAATCCACATCAGGGTAAGCCACACAGTGCGCATTATAATTGCCCACAGCGCCATTTATTTTGCCTAGCAGGGCTACGGCTTGCAGTTGATCTTGCTGGCGCAACATGCGCGCGGCGACGTTGGCGAACTCTTTGCCGGTGGTGGTCGGTGTGGCCGATTGTCCGTGGGTACGTGATAACATCGGCTGGTCGGCTGTTTCCACGGCAACAGTCTTAAGCGCCGCAATGCAATCACTGATTTGTGCCAGGATGACCTCACGGCCTTCTTTAAGCATTAACGCATAAGACAAGTTATTGATGTCTTCCGAGGTGCAGGCAAAGTGAATGAATTCGCTGACTTTTTCCAGCTCGGCGCAGCCGGAAATTTTTTCTTTCAGCAGATATTCAACAGCTTTAACATCGTGATTAGTCGTTTTTTCGATGTCTTTGACGCGCTGCGCGTCGGCTTCTGAAAAATTGCTGACGATGTTGTTTAACAGTTGTGTTGCGGTATCGCTGAATGGACTGACTTCGGCAATCAGGGGATGATTAGCCAAGGCTTGCAGCCAGCGCACTTCAACGAGCACGCGAAAACGGATCAAGCCGTATTCGCTGAAAATAGGTCGCAGTGCAATCACCTTATCGGCATAGCGGCCGTCGATAGGAGAAATAGCAGTCAGGGCAAAATTAGTCATGAGGTTGTCCGAGTGTTTAATGTATGTTGTTATTTGTTAGCTTCGCTTAGGCAAGAACTAAAGCTTTGGATTCAATAATGCCGCCACCCAGGCATATTTCCCCATCGTAAAAAACGACGGATTGGCCGGGCGTAATCGCTCTTTGCGGTTGATCAAAGACAGCTTTGCATCGATCGTTGCCTATCGGTTCCAGATAGCATGGCTGATCTGCTTGGCGATAGCGGGTTTTAGCGCTACAGCGTATCGGTTGGGTCAACGGCTTATTGCTACACCAATCGAGCTGATTGGCTTCCAGGGTGTTATGCAGCATCAACGGATGATCATGGCCCTGACCAACAATCAACACATTATTTTCCAAATCTTTTTCCAGCACATACCACGGCTCATCCGGCGCATTTTTAACACCGCCTATGCCCAAGCCTTGGCGCTGCCCCAAGGTGTAATACATCAAGCCGTGATGTTTAGCAATATACTGTCCTTCCGGAGTGCGCATTTCACCGGGCTGGGTAGGCAGATAGCGTTGCAAAAATTCGGTGAATTTACGCTCGCCGATAAAGCAGATGCCGGTGCTGTCTTTCTTGCGGCTGTTGGCGAAACCGGCTTTATCCGCCATGGCCCTGATTTCCGGTTTATGTAAGTGGCCTATCGGAAACAAGGTACGCGACAACTGTTTCTGCCCCAACGTATAAAGAAAATAACTTTGCTCTTTGTTCGGATCCAGGCCTTTTAGCAAGAAGAACTCGCCGTCTTTCTCAGCTACTTGAGCATAGTGGCCGGTGGCAATATATTCCGCGCCTAAATCTTCAATTGCGTAATTCAGGAAGGCTTTGAATTTTACATGCTTGTTGCATAAGATATCAGGATTGGGGGTGCGACCTGCTTTAAATTCAGACAGGAATACTTCAAATACCTCATCCCAGTATTCGGCGGCAAAATTCACTGTTTTTAATTCGATGCCTAATTTATCGCAAACCTGCTGGGCGTCAGCGAGATCTTCCATCGCCGTACAATACTCGGTACCATCGTCTTCTTCCCAGTTTTTCATAAACAAACCGGTCACTTGATGGCCTTGCTCCAAAAGCAGCAAAGCGGTTACAGAAGAATCGACACCGCCGGACATGCCGACGATTACTTTTTTACTCATGGTCAAGATCGATAAATGATTTAAGTAAGGATAACGGGTAGCGTTGCCCGCTGAGATATTCGTCTATGCTAATGAGCACTAATGGACTACGCAAACGGTAGCGCTGTGCTTCAATTTCATCGCGTGTTAACCAATGAGCGGAGACGATACCGTCATCCAATGGTTGGTCCGGATTGTGTGAATGGCAGCGTCCGGAAAAACAGACTCTGACAAAGCTGGGAAAATCAGGGTTCTTTCGCCAAAGTTGGATGGAAACAATGTGCTCCGGCTCAAACTGCCAAGCGGTTTCTTCCAGTACTTCACGCTTGATTGCAGTAATCAGATCCTCGCCTTCTTCAAGATGCCCGGCCGGCTGATTGAATTGAAGTCCATTGCAGGTTTCTTCTTCTACGATTAAAAATCGTTGATCTTGTTCAATAACTGCGGCAACTGTAACGTGTGGTTTCCAAACCATTACCGAATTCCAACTATATAAAGTGAATATTTTACTAGATTTACAGATATTATGCTGGTAAAAAAAGCTACAGGAAGGAAGACGAAGGCGCGTGTTAAACGCCTCTGTAAATCTTGTTTATTTTGATGTAAATATAAGTGTTGAAATTCACAAAGATTGGCACTATGTTAGAGACCTAAATATTTTATTGTTGCAATTATGTCCGATTTTGATCCATACAAAGATAGAGATGGTGGCTTGGCTACTCAGGAAGCCAAGCCACAACTGAAGAGACCGCCTTTGTACAAGGTGATCTTGTTAAACGATGATTTTACGCCCATGGATTTTGTAATTGAGATTTTGATGGATTTTTTCGCCATGTCTGAAGAAAAGGCGACACAGGTGATGCTACAAGTACATACGCAAGGTGTTGGTGTATGCGGAATGTACTCTAAAGATGTTGCTGAAACCAAAGTATATATAGTTAATGACTATTCACGAGAGCACCACCATCCGTTGATGTGCTCAATGGAAGAAGTTTAGGTTGGAGAGCTTATGTTAAGTAAAGAACTTGAAATTACGCTAAATAATGCATTTAAAAATGCACATGATAAGCGACATGAATTTATCACGGTTGAGCATTTGCTGCTGGCATTGCTCGAAAATGCTTCTGCGCAACCGATTTTGATAGCGTGCGGTTGCGACATTAAGGCACTACGTGGCCAGTTAACGCAATTTATTGATGAAACTACATCGCTAATTCCGGTGGGTATCCAGCGGGAAACCCAACCTACATTGGGGTTTCAGCGAGTGCTTCAACGCGCTGTTTTTCACGTACAGGCATCTGATAAAAAGGAAGTTTCCGGCGCCAATTTATTTGTAGCCCTGTTCAGTGAACAGGATTCCCACGCGGTTTATCTTTTAAACAAACAGGATATTTCAAGACTGGATGTGGTCAATTATCTGGCTCACGGCATTTCAAAAATAGATCCTGAAAACGACTCGTCAAATAACCGGGCACCGGAATCAAGCAATCCAGATGCCGAAGCTGCTGGCAGCCCACTGGATAAGTACACCACCAATCTGAATGAAGAAGCCCTAAAAGGCCGGATTGACCCGTTAATTGGCCGAGAGCAAGAAATTGAGCGCACTATTCAGACGCTATGCCGTCGGCGCAAAAACAATCCTTTGCTGGTCGGTGAAGCAGGCGTTGGCAAAACGGCTATCGCAGAGGGCTTGGCGAAGCGAATTGTTGAAGAGCAAGTTCCGGATGTTCTAATGAATAGCGTGATTTACTCCCTGGATTTAGGCGCTTTGGTTGCCGGTACCAAGTACCGCGGAGACTTTGAGAAACGGCTTAAAGCGCTATTGACTCAGCTCAATAAGGAGCCTGACTCAATCCTGTTTATCGATGAAATCCATACCATTATTGGTGCCGGCTCAGCGTCCGGCGGAGTCATGGATGCATCCAATTTGATTAAGCCGGCGCTGGCTTCCGGCCAGTTGCGCTGCATAGGCTCCACTACTTATCAGGAATATCGGGGGGTTTTTGAAAAAGATCATGCCCTGGCGCGAAGATTCCAGAAAGTTGATGTTCTTGAGCCTTCTGTTGAAGATACCATCCTGATACTGAAAGGTCTTAAATCACGCTTTGAAGAACACCATGACGTTAAATATTCTGCTGAGGCATTGAGCGTGGCAGCGGAATTATCGGATCGTTATATTACCGACCGGCATTTGCCCGATAAAGCGATTGACGTTATTGATGAAGCAGGTGCAAAACAACGCATGACCGCTGAGGCTGATCGCAAACAGCTTATCGACGTTGCCGAAATAGAAGAGATAGTCTCCAAAATAGCCAGAGTGCCTGCAAAATCGGTATCTACCAATGACATCGACAAACTGGCTAATCTGGAAAAGAATCTGAAAATGCTGGTCTTTGGACAAGACGAAGCAATTTCGGCACTGGCATCCGCCATAAAATTATCTCGCGCAGGTCTTAGGGATACACAAAAAACTATTGGGTCATTCCTTTTTGCAGGCCCTACCGGCGTAGGCAAAACCGAAGTGACGCGGCAATTGGCTAAAGTGCTGGGCGTGGAACTGATTCGCTTTGACATGTCGGAATACATGGAGCGGCATACCGTCTCCAGACTGATAGGTGCGCCTCCGGGTTATGTAGGCTTTGATCAGGGCGGTCTATTAACCGAACAGGTCAACAAGCACCCCCATGCAGTATTATTGCTGGACGAATTGGAAAAAGCCCACCCTGATGTATTTAACTTGTTATTACAGGTGATGGATCACGGCACATTGACTGACAATAACGGCCGCAAGGCGGACTTCCGTAATATCATTCTGGTAATGACCACCAATGCAGGAGCGGAAGAAGGCAGTCGCGCCTCTATTGGCTTTACTTATCAGGATCACGCCACCGATAGCTTGAAGGTTATCGAAAAAGGCTTTTCGCCTGAATTTCGCAACCGTCTGGACGCCATCATTCAATTCAAACCGTTGGATATAGCAATTGTCGGGCATGTGGTTGATAAATTCATCTTTGAATTGGAAGCCCTGCTGGCAGACAAGCATGTAACACTGGCATTGGACCCCGATGCCAGATTATGGCTGGCTGAAAACGGCTGCGATCCAAAAATGGGAGCCAGACCGATGGCGAGACTCATTCAAGAGAAAATCAAAAAGCCTCTGGCTAATGACTTACTATTTGGCGATCTGGCGCACGGTGGACATGTGCGAATTTACGTGAAGGATAATGAGCTGCACTTCGCTATAGAAAGCGCTAAGTCGATTGTTCCGGAAGCCAATTTTTAATACGGTGGCCGAAGCCTACCAGCTATTCAAGGAACTTGCGTTAATCCTATATCAACAGGATTAACGCATACGGAATGTGATACGACCTTTGGTTAAATCGTAAGGGGTCATTTCAACTTTGACACTGTCGCCAGTAAGAATACGGATGTAATGCTTACGCATTTTTCCTGAGATATGTGCAGTCACAATATGACCGTTTTCCAGTTCGACGCGAAACATGGTGTTAGGAAGAGTATCAATCACCTTCCCTTCCATTTCAATTTGATCTTCTTTTGCCATTTATAATAATCCTGGTAGTTAAAACCGCCAATAATAACATAAGCATGTTTTTAACAACAGACGTGCGTGAAAAACGACAGCACATTAAACATCGCTTACCCTAAAAATAATTTTTTATATTCCCGAATATTTATAGGATAAATCGCACAAGCCATTGAAACAATAAGCGTTATCACCTACCAAGTAAATCTCGCCATTTAGCCAACCCTCTTACATAACAAAACTTTTCGATATTCTTAAATTCCAAACGGGCTTTTAATAAAAGCGTATTAATGCTTAATGCAAGCCATTTGATGTGTCAACACATTTTCGGACACACGGTTAAGCAGCCTTAAGCTGCAATTCATAGTCAACGGGCGACAAATAGCCATTAGCGGAATGGAGTCGCTCGCGGTTGTAAAAGACCTCAATATATTCAAACACAGCTTGTT
>DATBRD010000058.1:0-68366 GCA_036560465.1 Methylobacter sp. | reverse complement strand
TATGAAGAAAAATATCGCCAACGAGTCATTAAAAATTTAACCAAACGTGCTGAGCAGATCGGCTTTCAGTTAACTCCTATGGCAGAAAGCGTTTAAAAATGCTTTTTATAACAGTTGGTTGAAATGAGCTTCTTGAGAGGCGTCATTCGCCACCCGAGGCGAGCGCTGAAACGCGACGAACTCGGGGCGTGATGCGGAAGCACTCATCTGGCTCGGAAGCGCCCTTGCAGGACCAGTATTCGATGGTCTGCCGGTGAAGCTCCAGGTTTCCCGCAAGGTGCGGTTCAATCTCTTCCCAGCGAGCCTCCGCCAGCGCCGGAGGTTCCGATTCTTCGACGCACTGAAGAAGCACCTCCATGAGAGAGAAGCGCTCGGCGGCCGAGAGGTCTTCTGCATCGTAGGCACGGAGGAACTCGTCAAATCGCTCCGGCGCGGCGACCTCCCACGCCCACTCCCACTCCCAGTCTTGCATGTCGTCAACGTAGGGGAGCCCAAAGCGGGCGGCCAGTTTTGCTCGCGCTTCAGATGTTCGAAGATACTCAATCCGGTTGTTCATAATGTCAAGATAAGGCACGGGTAGGCGAGTTGCGACGAAACCAAGGCCTGCTTCTGAAGAAGCATGTTAGATATCACTTGATGAAACTCCGTTCACACGGTTTTTTCTTGCGAAAATGCCCGAAGAGGATGACAAGTTGTGCTACCCCAAGTATATAAAGAAGTTCCGCGAGCTTTCCGTAGCTCTTCGCAATTGCTGCATCGTATACCTTACGTGACACTTCTAAATCTCGCGATGCTTTAAGGGTATCTCACGATTTGCTCGTCATTAGGCGCGATCTTTCCTGACTCTATTCCGTCAATGAGAACAGTTAACTTTGTTTGTCTCGCTTCAGTGCCCGTGAAAAAGAACTCATCGTGCGTAACAGTTATAAATGTAGCCAAGCAAAGCAGCAATATTGGCGCAATCCAAAGCATTATCGCGTTAACTCTTTCCATATATGCTCTAACGTAATATATACGACATCAATTGTCGTATAATCATTCTAGATTAAAATTATCTTATTGTTTTCAATGGTTAGATTGTAAGGTAAGGCGACAAGTCATGCAAACAAATACGACATCGACGCAACCCAAAAAATTACTTGACCAAGTCCGCGACAAGATTCGTTTCAAACACTACAGCTTGAGTACGGAGAAAACCTATATCGCCTGGATTAAGCAGTTTATTTTGTATCATCAAAAGCGCCATCCCTTGGAAATGGGCCAATTGAGGTGGAGATATTTTTGGCTTATCTGGCTACGCAACGGTATGTGTTCAGTTCCACCCAAAATCAGGCGCTGTCGGCGATTTTGTTTTTATACCGCGAGGTGTTGGCAGTCGGTTTGCCGTGGCTGGATAGTTTTGAGCGTTCAAAAAAACCGCGGCGATTACCTGTGGTACTTACAATACAGGAAGTACAAGCTTTACTGAATGAAGTGGCCTCGGCGCCTGAGCCGATTGGTCTGATTATCAGGTTGTTATACGGTACCGGTATGCGGTTGATGGAAGCGGTGCGGTTGCGGGTAAAAGATGTTGAGCTGGAACGCAGGGAAATTATTGTGCGCGATGGTAGTGCGGCAAAGACCGGGTGACCATGCTGCCGGAGAGTCTGGTAGAACCGTTGGGCGTTCAGTTGGCATTGCGCCGGGTCTGGCATGAGCAGGATGCCGTTCTGGGCAAAGTGGATGTATGGCTGCCGGATGCGTTGGCGGTCAAGTATCCCAAGGCTTCAAAAGAATGGGGCTGGCAATATGTGTTCGCCGCCAAAAATTATTCTGTCGATCCACGCAGCAATTCAGAACGACGCCATCATGTGGAAGAAAAGCAAGTGCAGCGTTATGTCAAGCGGGTCGCTCAAGCCGCAGGTATTGCCAAGCCGACAACTCCGCACACTTTACGGCACAGCTTTGCGACTCATATCTTGCAGTCGGGTTATGACATTCGTACTGTCCAGGAATTGCTGGGGCATAGCGATGTCGCCACGACAATGATTTACACTCATGTATTAAATAAAGGCGGCAAGGGTGTGGTGAGCCCGCTGGATAGGTTGTAGTGGCAGGCTACTTGTCGTCAGCAGTATTCAACCGGTTTACAATCCCAATGCCTAACAACAAAACCAATGCCCCCCACAACAAACCCGGCACCAGCCAAAACCAGTTTTGATAGAAAGTAGCCGGCGGGTTCTTTAGATAAGGCACTTTGTATAAGCTCGCCCAAGTCTGATGTATTGGCGAGCGTTCAAGAATTTCTCCCGATGCCAGCGATACTGTGGATATGCCGGTGTTGGTGACGCGTAATACCGGACGGCGAAATTCCACGCCGCGAGCCAGGGTCATGTACATGTGTTGGTAAGGTTCCTGCCATGCGCCGTACCAGGAATCATTGGTGACGTTGACAATGAATTGCGCGCCGAGTTCAGCCAGCGAGCGTGAAAATCGCGGGAACAGGCTTTCGTAGCATATTTGCGCGCCCATTTTATAGCCGTTCCAATGCAGCAATTCGGTCGGGCCGTGCCCTCGTGCGAAATGCCCGGTGGGCGGCAGCCAGTTGCGGATTTCAGGGAAAAACTGTTCACCGGGTATGTATTCGCCAAACGCCAGCAGGATCGATTTGCTGTAATGTGGCGGTACTATTTCGCCGTCCTTATTCAACACAAACAGAGAGTTGGTAATCAGGCGTGATGACTCATCGACGCTATAGGCGCCGGTAATCAGCGGCAGTTGCCGTTCATGGAGAAACTGCGCCAGCGCTACGGGGTAGTCGTTGGATTTAAACTGCTCACCCAGTAATGCCGGAAATGCGGTTTCAGGCCACATCGCGAAATCGATTCTGGCGTCTTGATGGGCTTTCAGGGCATTATCGGTCAGCGTGAGGTAGCGGTTGAAGATTTCATTGCTATAGCCTTTGCCTAATTCTGCGGCCAGCTTTTCAGCGTTTTCGATGTAGGCCTGAATCAGCAACGTTTTAAACGACGCATCCGGTTGCGGCAATCTGTTTTTAAGCCACAGGCCGCCGACATTCAGCAGCACAAAACCGGTAACGACAGTTGCCAGAATGATTTTTCCATCGCTTTGCTTGCGCTTTTCCCAGGCAATATAAAGCGGCAGGTTGCACAGCAGGGTTGCGGCACTGAGTCCGCTGAAACCGATCACTTCCGCCCAGTGGTAAACGGGGATGTTGGCGCCGTACCAGGAATAACCGAAGTTCCAGTCGAACAGGGTCAGCGAGTAGGCTTCGCAAAGAATGGTGATCAGCGCCATCAGCCACAACGAAAGCCGCTTTGACCAGTTGAATTTTTGTTGCCCCCAAAACCACAGCACACCGGCTAGCGGGACAAACAAGTGGGCAATCAACCCATAGACCACCATACCGATGACCGCTACAGGCCAGTCCAGATGGGCAAACTCGTGCAGCAGATAGGTGACCCAGTTAAAGCCGATCAGCGTGAAAACGAATGAAGTGATCAAGCCGCCAAGAAAAACGTTTTTTAGGCGGGTTTGCCGGTTCCAGAAAATCCATAATGGAACGAAACAGAATAAAGACGCCCAGGGCGGAAAGGGGATGTAACTGGTGCCGATCAGAACGCCGGACAGTATGGGTAGTAGCCAGGGTTTAACGGTGTTCATAATGTAAGGGGTATGATTGCGCGGGAGACGCCAGCTCCCAACCTAGAGATCGGGAGTCGGCAATTTTCATGAGTAGTTATTCCGCTTACTCTGCATTCATCGTTCCCACGCCGGAGCGCGGGAACGATGAATGCGTCTACAGCTTAACTGCCATGAATCTCCGCATGCAATGCGCGATATTCGTCGGTCAGTTTATGATTGGGAACATAATGCACCAGTGGTTTTGATTCTGAGTGCGATTCCCTGACCTTGACTGACGGCGAAATCATTGCAGCCAGTACCGGCAGGCCTTCGGCGATCAGTTCTTCAACGAATTGGCGCGGCAAATTGGCTTGTTTTTGATATTGATTAACGATGATGCCTTCAATTTCCAGGTTTTGATTATGGTCGGCTTTAACCTCAGCCACCACCTGCATCAGTGAATACAGCGCTTCTCTGGCAAAGGTATCGCAATCGAAAGGAATCAGGCACTTGTCGGCCGCGATTAAGGCTGACTGGCTGTAGAAATTCAGGATCGGCGGCGTATCCATATAGATTTCATCAAAGCCCTCAAGTTTTTCCAGCGCTTCTTTTAACTTAAAGATTTTCATGCGCGATTCCAAACGGCCTTGAAGTGGTTCAAGTTCGGGGTGCGATGGAATCACAAACAGATTCGGGAACGGAGTCTCATGTATTGCGCTTTCAAGGCCGGATCCGGATGAGCCGCTGCCAAACAGGGACAAGCTCAGGGTATCTTTAAAGAAGTGAGCAATGGTTTTATCGCTGTCGCTGATTTTGTTGCCGAGCAGGTATTGTGTTGAATTGCCCTGAACATCGAGATCGATGACTAATGTACGCTTGCCTTCAACAGCACTGATGGCGGCTAAATTGCACGTAATAGTAGATTTGCCGACGCCGCCTTTCTGGTTGAAAATGACTCTGCGCATGTTATCCCCGTTAAATCAAATAGTTGAAAGTCGCATTATAAAGCTTGGGGCGCTAATATCAAATACGGATAAATGTTTTGCCTTGGCACTTTGGGCATTCAGGAATTTCGCTGGCTGTTTTAAAGGCAATTTCCTTGCCGCAGTCATCGCAGATAAACGTGCCGGGCACGGTAATGTCGCCGCTGTGGTAAGTATGTACTTTTGCCAATTCTTCCAGTTTTGCCAGTTCCAGGCGGGTTTTATCGGCAACGCTTAAAAAAGCGTCCAGCGCGAAGTTTTCAATCAGTTCAATATCGAACTTAAACCACTCGGACAGCGATTCCTTATCTTCCTCGTCAGACAAACCGCGGGCCGCATGTTCAACGTCGCGTTTAACAAACTCTGTAACCTTGTCCAATTCTTCATTTGTCAAGTTGCTGTCTTGTCTGGTTTTTTCTTTTGAAATTTCCAGTGCTTCGGCAAACGAATGCAGCGTATCTTCCATGGTTTCATGGAGATGCTTCATAAAATCGGTATAGGCGGTGACTAGTTTGTTTTTATTCATAGGGTTCAACTCCTGAAAATGGCGCTTTGAGATTTAAGCAACTGTACGGTATTCTAACGCTTTTGACTGGTAAAAGACGAGAAGGATGCAAGAAAATTATAAGCCTTTGGCAATTGAGCAAGAAGTACAGGCCGCCTGGGACGAGTCAGGCGTATTTAATGTGTCGGAATCGCCTACACAAGATAAGTATTATTGTTTGTCGATGTTTCCTTACCCCAGCGGCAAGCTGCACATGGGGCATGTCCGTAACTATACCATTGGCGACGTCATCAGCCGCTATCAGCGCATGTTGGGCAAAAATGTCATGCAGCCTATGGGTTGGGACGCGTTCGGACTGCCGGCGGAAAATGCCGCGATGCAGCACGGCGTCCACCCGGCCGACTGGACCTACAGCAATATCGATTATATGCGCGACCAACTCAAGCGGTTGGGCTTCGGCTATGACTGGCGCCGCGAATTAGCCACTTGCAATCCGCATTATTATAAGTGGGAGCAATGGTTTTTCCTTAAGCTGCTGGAAAAAGGCCTGGTTTATAAAAAAACCGCACCGGTCAACTGGTGTCCGCATGACATGACCGTGCTGGCTAACGAGCAGGTTATCGACGGCTGCTGCTGGCGTTGCGATACTCAAGTCGAACGTAAAGAAATCGCCCAGTGGTTTTTGAAAATCACTGCCTATGCGGATGAATTGCTGGCTTCTCTGGAAACATTGGACGGCTGGCCGGAACAAGTTAAAACCATGCAGGCTAACTGGATAGGCCGTTCCGAAGGCGTGGAAATGGATTTTGCCGTACCGGGTTCGGACCAACCTTTACGCATCTATACCACGCGTCCTGACACCCTGATGGGCGTGACCTATCTTGCTGTGTCGGCGGAACACCCGCTGGCGCTAAAAGCGGCTGAAACCAATCCCGAAATCAGCGCATTTATCGATGACTGCAAGATGATGGAAACCTCGGAAGCGGCCATGGAAACCATGGAAAAACGCGGTATTGATTCCGGCATCAAAGCACTTCATCCAATCATCGGCGAACAGGTTCCGGTCTGGATCGCTAACTTTGTGTTGATGGGCTACGGCACCGGGGCGGTGATGTCCGTTCCTGCGCACGACCAACGCGATTACGAGTTTGCGCTTAAGTACGGCATCGCAATCAAGCAGGTGATTTTTGCCAAAGACGGCGGCGATGCGGATTGCTCAGAGCAAGCTTACACCGCAAAAGGCGTGCTGAAAAATTCCGGCCAGTTTGACGGCTTGACTTCAGAACAGGCTTTTTCAGCTATTACCGAAGCGCTGGAAAAAGACCAAAAAGGCCAACGCAAAACCAACTTCAGGTTGCGCGACTGGGGCGTTTCCCGTCAGCGTTACTGGGGCGCACCGATTCCGGTCATCTATTGTGACGATTGCGGCACAGTGGCTGTGCCTGAAAAGGACTTGCCGGTGGAACTGCCGAGAGACGTCGTGCTGGACGGTTCGCAATCGCCTTTGGTCGCTCATCCGACTTTCTCCCATACGACGTGTCCGTCATGCGGCAAAGCGGCGCGCCGGGAAACCGACACCTTCGATACTTTCATGGAATCGTCCTGGTATTTCGCGCGGTTTGCCGGTAACAATCCGGACAGCATGATCGATGACAGCGCCAAATACTGGCTGCCGGTCGATCATTATATCGGCGGCATCGAACACGCTATCTTGCATTTGCTGTATGCACGCTTTTACACCAAGCTGATGCGCGATGAAGGTTTACTGGTGTGCGATGAGCCGTTTAAAAAACTGCTGACTCAAGGCATGGTGCTGAAAGACGGCAGCAAAATGTCCAAGTCGAAAGGCAACACCGTTGATCCACAAGGCCTGATCGATCAATACGGCGCCGATACCGTGCGTCTGTTTATCATGTTTGCAGCGCCTCCGGAGCAATCGCTGGAATGGTCAGACAGTGGCGTAGAAGGCGCGTTCAGGTTCCTGAAGCGGCTGTGGAAACAGGCTTATATGCATTGCGAAGCTGGCGGTTCTACGGTGCCGCTGGATAAACAAACTTTGACCGCTGAGCAACAGGCGGTGCGCCGTCAGCTGCACCTGACTATCCAGAAAGCGACTGACGACTTTGGTAGACGCTATACCTTCAATACCGTGATTGCCGCGAATATGGAGCTGATCAACACCTTATCCAAGTTTGTTGATGATTCCGACAACGGCAAGGCGGTTCGGCAGGAAGCGTTGGAAGCCATTGTGCTGATGCTGTCGCCGATCGTGCCGCATATCTGTCATCAATTGTGGCTGGATCTGGGGCATCAAGAAGCTGTAGTCAGCGCTTCATGGCCTGAGGTCGATGCAGCGGCTTTGGAGCAGGACACCTTGGAACTGGTGCTACAGGTTAACGGTAAATTGCGCAGCAAGATGTCGGTGTCGGTTAGTGCATCCAAGGAAGAAATAGAGGCTATGGCGCTGAGCGATGAACATATCAAGCGTTTTATTGAAGATCAGCCGATCAAAAAGGTGATCGTAGTGCCTAAGAAATTGGTCAATATTGTAGTTTAAGGGGAACGCGTGTTAATAAAAAAAGCGGTCATCTTTTTTATGGCTTTGTTATTGAGCGCTTGCGGCTATCATTTGCGAGGCGCTCTTGAATTGCCGGCAAACATGAAAAATGTCTATGTAGAGGGCGGATCTGCAACGTTGCTTGAACAATTCAAGCAGGTCATGACGTCATCTTCAGCTCAGATTGCCAGTTCCCGCAAGGATGCTGGCATTGTTATCAAGATAGCTAATGAAGCGTTTAATAAGCGCGTGTTATCGCTGAGCACAAGAGGCAAGTCTAACGAGTTTGAGCTAACCTATCGCCTGGACTATGAGTTTGCCAATGCGTCGGATGCCGTGTTGATGCCGCAGCAGTCTGTTGAAATCAGGCGTGAGTATTACAACGATCAGCAATTTATAATTGCCAAAGATCAAGAAGAAGCAGTGATACGCAACGAAATGTATCAACAGGCCGTGCAAAACATCGTTAACCGCGCCAGGGTCGTATTAGAGGCAGGCGCGAAATAGCATGCGGCTCAAGCCCGAACTGCTAGCGGCGGCGTTACAAAAGGACCTTGCGCCCGTTTATTTTATTAGCGGCGACGAGCCGTTGCAGCTGGGCGAGATGGCTGATGCGGTCAGGGCGGCGGCACGGAAAGCGGGCTATGATAGCCGCGAGGTTCTTGTTGCGGACTCCGGATTTTCATGGAATGAATTGATGGAGTCGGCGGGTTCGTTATCTATTTTTACCGATAAAAAAATCATCGATTTAAGGCTGCCTACCGGTACGCCGGGTACTGAGGGATCAAAAGCTTTAATCGACTATTGCGAGCGTTTACCTGAAGACACGCTGTTATTGATTACTGCGGCAAAAATGGCAAGCGCCTCCTTAAAATCGCGCTGGTTTCAGGCTTTGGATAAAGTAGGTTGTGTTATTCAGGTCTGGCCGCTGGAGGGACAAGACCTGATTCGCTGGTTGCAGCAAAGAATGCAGCGGCGAGGGCTACAGGCTGAAGCGGAAGGTATCAGGATATTGGCTTCCAGGATTGAAGGGAATCTGTTGGCGGCTGCGCAGGAAATAGAAAAGTTGTACGTGTTATACGGTCCGGGACAGCTCAGCAATCAGCAGATTTTCGATGTGGTGGCTGATAGTTCCAGATTCGATGTGTTTAAGCTGATGGACAGCGTACTGGCGGCCAAAGTAGGTCGGATTTTTAAGATATTGTCCGGCTTGCGGGCGGAAGGCGTTGCGGCCCCTGTGGTGTTATGGGCGCTGGCGCGGGAAGCCCGGGTATTAGTCAAGATTAAACAGGCACTGGCTCAGGGGCAAAATAAGGCGCTGGCGTTTAAAAATAATCAAATTTGGGACAAGCGCCAGCAGTTGGTCAGTGATGCGCTGAACAGGCTGGGCGACAGTGATCTGAATAGTATTCTCACGCTCAGTGCAAAGGCGGATCGGCAGATCAAAGGCCAGCAGCAAGGAGATCCGTGGGAAACATTGCTGGCCATTTGCTTGAAGTTTGCCTCCGTCGGCAAGATGTAGGCAAGACGCGGAAGCTTACGGCAAATACAGTTTAAATCTGGCTCCGCCAAATTGGCTATTATTGTCGGTCACAATAAATCCCCGCTTGTCGCCTTTGACATGTAGTTGCGCAATGGTTTCGGTAAAAAACAATCCCAGGCCTGTATTGCCGTTCGCCAGATCAATCTGAGGGAGTTGTTTATGATCGGATGATATCAAATTTTCCGGATAGCCATTGCCGTCATCTTCAATGCAAAAAACAATATAATCATCTTCCGGGGCTACAGAGAGCAGGATTTTGCTCCGGCAATAGCGCTGTGCATTGTTGACCAGCGTACACAGAGCATTGCTGATCAGAGTGCCGTCGCAGTAACAAAACAGATCATCATGGCATTCGGTAAGAAGTTGAACGTTGCTTAAGGACAATAAGGTCGATTGCTGAGCGACAACATCCTCCAATATGTCAGCGGCGCTCTGCTCGTCTATAGACAGGCAAAATTGGGATGATTCAATTTTATAAAGTGTCAATAATTGCATGAGGCAATTGTTCATGCGATTGGTTTCAAATTCCAATTGCCTGAACTCAGTGGGTTTCGGGTCCTGGTAGACATTTTCCAGTTGGCTGAGGAGCGCCCTAAGGGCCGTCAACGAATTCTTTATGTCATGTACCGAAGAGGCCAGAATGGCGGGGAAACCGATTGAGAGCATTTGAGTATTAGACATTTGGATGGGTTACTGATTGTCTTGGCATTGAATGGCGTCCAGCTCTGCTTGCAGGCTACCGATTTGATGGTGAGGTATGCCGATTTGAATGGCTTTATTGATATAAGACTGGGCGCTCATGATTTTATCCGGGCCGGATTTAGATGTTTTAATGTCATGAATAATGATTTTTATCATATTTAAAATGATCGTTTGATTATCAGGCATTTTGGCAATGGCTTTTTCAAAAACGGCGAGAGCTCCTTTAATATTGCCTTCCTGAAACAGGCTGACACCTTTGTTGTTGATGTCGACCAGTTCTTTTTTGATGCGCTGAATCAGTGTCTCTGCATGATTTTCGCCGATAACGGTATTGCACATCGTTACAATGTCTTTGATAAAAGGCTTGTCATCAATATTGGTTTTAATTAAATCATTAAGAATTTCATCGCAAATTTCGCCGTTTCCATTCAGGTAGAAAACCCTTGCAACCTCCAGTCGTAGTTCTTTGGATGCATGTTTGTTAAATTGTTCGTTCAGCTTAAATATTTTTTCATAAGCTTGCTGGGTCAGTGCCTTGCTGCCTTTTGTCTGGTGGATCTCGTTTTCCAGCAGTGCAGCCCTGAGCTTTGCTTCGGGATCATTTTGAGACTGCTGGTTCAGCTCATACAATATCTTTAGCGCCTCGTTGGCGGCATTATTTTTCAAGTGAACATTGGCTAGGCCCGAATAGTCGGCTGATGAGCCGTGTATGGAGTTTTTGCCCAATTTAATGGCGGCCGCGTAGGCTTTTTTTGCAACAACCAGGTTTTGGGCTTTGTCAGCCAGTACAGCCAGCTTTTTTTGCCTTAAAATGGACAGAGGTGAAAGCGTAACGGCTGAATTGAGAGAGGTTACAGCATGCTCATCATGACCTGCGGATTCGTACGCTTTTACCAGCCAGTCATAAGCCTCCAGCATTACCGGATATTGTTCGATGAGTTCCTGAAAAGTCTTAATGGCTTGGTCATGGTAACCAAGAAAAAAGGCTACAATACCCAGCCCCAATCTGGCCCAGGGAAGCTCTCTTTCTGCCAGGATATTCTGATAAATGGCCTCGGCCGTCTTAAGATCGCCAACCTTAATGGCTAGTTCGGCATGCAGTTTCAATAATTGCATGCGCATTTTTTTATCATCCTGCTGGAGCAGTTGCTCGCAATTATGTATGGCCTGATAAAGATTGCCTTTGTCTATTTCATTTTCAATGCTGGCCAGGTATGTCTTGCGGGCATGGCATCTTTCAATGCGGTTTAAGAGCTGCTGCTGGTTAAAGGGTTTAATCAGATAGTCGTCGGGTTTGTTGTCGATGGCGCTGAGTACCATTTCCTGGCTCTGTTCGCATGTCACCATGATAAAGATGGCTTTAACCGGCAACAACTTAAGGTGCCGGGCCTCTTCCAGAACCTGCTGGCCGTTTTTCCCTCTGAGTAGATTGTAATCGCAGAGCACAATATCAAACCGGTCAATTCTCATCGCCGTTATTGCGTTGATGCCGGATTCCGCCTCAACAATAAATCGGGCACCAAATGAACCCAGTATGTGTTTGAGGGTTTCGCGCATGATCGGTTGATCTTCGACGACCAATATCTTTTTTGACGCGAGTTTTATTGTCATAAAAAATTAATCTTATATTTCATCTGTTCAGTTTGGGCTTGAAAAAAAATCAACGCGCCCTCATATCGGCGTTAGTCTTAATAATTGATCAGGATTAATAAAAAATGACTGTTGAAGCAAAAAAAGAAACCTTAGGCTTTGAAACTGAAGTTAAGCATTTGTTGCATTTAATGATTCATTCATTATATAGCAACAAGGAAATATTTTTACGCGAATTGATTTCTAACGCGTCGGATGCCGCGGACAAGCTGCGCTTTGAGGCGCTGTCCAACGACGGTTTGTATGAAGGCGACAGTGAGCTGAAAATCCGCCTGGAATACGACAAAGACAAGCGCACCATCACCATTATCGATAATGGCATCGGTATGACCCGTGCGGAAGTGAAAGAGCATATCGGCACCATTGCCAAATCAGGCACTAAACAATTTTTTCAAGCATTAACCGGCGACCAAGCTAAAGATAGCGAGTTAATCGGCCAATTCGGCGTAGGATTTTACTCAGCATTTATCGTTGCCGATAAAGTGACCTTAACCACCCGCAAAGCCGGCGCCGACAAGAGCGAAGGCGTGCGTTGGGAATCGGCAGGGGAAGGCGATTACACCCTCGAATCCGTAGAAAAAGCCAAGCGCGGAACCGAGATTGTGCTGCATTTGAAAGAGGATGAAAGCGAGTTCCTGGACGGCTATCGTATCCGCTCTATCGTCAGAAAATTCTCCGATCACATTTCTTTGCCTATCGTGATGGACAAAGAAATCCCCGCGGTTAAGGGCGAAGAAGGTGAGGAAGAAAAACCGGCGGAAATCGTCGAAGAAACCATTAACTCGGCTTCCGCCTTATGGACCAAAGCCCGTCAGGAGATTTCCGACGAAGCGTATAACGAATTTTACAAGCATGTAGGGCACGACTACCAAGACCCGTTAACCCATGTGCACAGCAAAGTCGAAGGCTCCAATGAGTATACTTTGCTGCTTTACGCACCTTCGCATGCGCCGTTCGACCTGTGGGACAGAGACGCTAAACATGGCGTAAAACTGTACATTCGCAAAGTGTTTATTACCGATGATGCCGAACAGTTGATGCCGCGTTATCTGCGTTTTATCAGAGGGATTATTGACGCTAATTCCCTGCCGCTGAACGTATCGCGGGAAATCCTGCAACAAAGCAAGCAAATCAGCACCATCAAATCCGGCGCCGTTAAGAAAGTGCTGGGCATGCTGGAAGATCTGGTCAAGACTGAGCCGGAAAAATACGAGAAGTTCTGGTCTCAATTCGGCCCGGTTATCAAAGAAGGCCCAATTGAAGATCATGCCAACAAAGAACGCATCGCCAAATTGCTGCGCTTCGCTTCAACACATACTGATACCGATAAACAGGATGTGACACTGGAAGCTTATGTCAGCCGCATGAAAGAAGGGCAGGATAAAATTTATTATGTCACCGCAGACAGTTTCTCGGCGGCAAAAAACAGTCCGCATTTGGAAATTTTCCGCAAGAAAGGCATTGAAGTTTTATTGCTGTCGGACCGTATCGATGAATGGCTGGTGTCCAACCTGGACGAATTCGACGGCAAGCATTTACAGTCTGTCGCCAAAGGCGATTTGGATTTGGGTGTTTCGGATGCCGAAGAGAACAAAGAAGCTCAAGAAGAAGTGAATAAGGATTTTGAGGCAGTGCTCAAACAGATCAAGGACGTGCTGGCCGATAAAGTCAGCGAAGTGCGCTTGAGCCATCGTTTAACCGAATCCCCTGCCTGTCTGGTTGCCGATGTTTACGGCATGAGCCTGAATATGGAAAGAATCATGAAAGATGCAGGGCAAGGTTTGGGTATGGGAATGGGCAGAAAGCCGATCTTCGAGCTTAACCCGACCCATCCGTTGGTGGCTCGCATGAAAGAAGAGCAAGACGACACCCGTTTTGCTGACCTGACCCATATCCTGTTTGACCAAGCCATCCTGAGTGAAGGCGGGCAGTTGGATGATCCGGCGGCTTTTGTGCATAAGCTGAACGGGTTATTGCAGGGCTTGTTGCACTAATCGCTTTAAAACGAAAAAGGCTGGATAATATCCAGCCTTTTTTATGCATGGCGGCTTTTTCTGCGGGCGCTTTGTGCGCGCCATTATCAAGAGATGAAGCAAAGTTTTAACGCTTCACATATACATTGATTTAAAAAGTCTGGATAATTCCCCGCCTTACTAATGTTCTCAAATTTCTATGGACTTCAAATTAATCAATACGGACGGTCATGCGCGGCGTGGCCGGCTTACGTTTGCCCGCGGCATCGTGGAGACGCCCATTTTTATGCCGGTCGGCACTTACGGGACGGTTAAATCACTGACGCCTGATGAGCTGACCGGCATCGGTGCGCAAATTATTCTGGGCAATACGTTTCATTTAATGCTGCGTCCGGGGATGGACGTGGTCAAGGCGCACGGCGACTTGCATGGTTTCATGCGCTGGGATAAGCCGATATTGACCGACTCCGGCGGCTTTCAAGTGTTCAGTTTGGGCGCGTTACGGAAAATCACCGAACAAGGCGTGACTTTTAAATCGCCAATCAACGGCAGTTCCATTTTTATGGGGCCGGAAGAATCGATGCAGGTGCAGCGCGATTTGGGTTCGGACATTGTGATGATTTTCGATGAATGCACGCCGTATCCTGCGACAGTTCATGAGGCGGCCGATTCGATGCGCTTGTCGTTGCGTTGGGCGGCGCGCAGCAAGACGGCTCATGAGGGCAACGAGTCGGCATTATTCGGCATTGTGCAGGGCGGAATGTATGAGCATCTGCGCCAAGAGTCGATAGCCGGCTTGGTGGATATTGGTTTTGACGGTTATGCGATCGGCGGCTTGTCGGTCGGCGAACCCAAGGAAGAAATGATGGCGACGCTGGATGTGGTGCATAGCAAGATGCCGGCCGATAAACCGCGTTATTTAATGGGCGTAGGTACGCCGGAAGATTTGGTAGAGGCGGTCAGGCGCGGTATCGATATGTTCGATTGCGTGATGCCGACCCGCAATGCCCGCAATGGCCATCTTTTCACTACTTTTGGAGTGGTGAAGATCAGGAACAGCCAATATGAATTCGATACCGGTCCGCTGGATGAATCCTGCGGCTGTTACACTTGCCGGAATTATTCAAGAGCCTATTTGCGGCATCTGGATAAATGCAAGGAAATGCTGGGTTCAAGGCTCAATACCATACATAATTTATATTATTACCTGAGCCTGATGCAGGATTTGCGCGATGCGATTGAAAGGCAAGAGTTGGATATTTTTGTCAAGCAATTTTACCAACAACGAGGAAAAGCCATGCCGACTGTGGCATAATGGCTAAATTTTTTAATCACAATATTTTTATAATAATAGCCCCCGAGGATAACCATGAGTTTTTTAATTTCTGATGCGGTAGCCGCAGCTGCTCCCGCCGCCCAATCACCTGGCATTGAAGGCATGATATTCCCACTGGGTATATTGGTGTTTTTTTACTTCTTGTTTTTGCGTCCGCAATCCAAGCGAGCTAAAGAGAAGAAAGAAATGATCGCTGCAATGACTAGAGGTTCTGAAGTGGTCACTTCGGGAGGCATTTTAGGTAAGGTTGTTGATCTGGATGAAAATTTCGTCAAGCTTGAAGTCTGCGACAATACCTTTATTCAAGTACAGCGTCATAGCATTGAGACCATGATGCCGAAGGGAACTTACAAAGCGATCACCAAAAAGGTCACTAAAGTTTAATGTCATCGCGTGTAGGATGGGTGGAGCGAGGTGAAACCCATCACTCACGAGCGTCGTAGGATGGGTTTTGCGATGCTCTACCCATCCTACGACATAGTTGAATTGTTGGAATAACACATGCAAAACCATTATCCACTTTGGAAAAATCTATTGGTCCTGATTGTTTTTGCGGTCGGGATTATTTATGCGTTGCCTAATTTATATGGCGACGACCCTTCTGTTCAGGTGTCATCGACACACAATGCCAAATTGGCGCAGGAACAGGCAAACCAGATCGAGTCAGCCATTAAAGAAGCCGGATTTAATATAAAGGCGTTTGAGTTTAAAGACGGTCGCATCTTGGTCCGGTTTAACAGCGCTGACGATCAGCTTAAAGTGGCGGACTTACTCAGGGATAAAATGAGTGACGATTATAACGTCGCGTTGAACTTGGCTCCTACCACACCTGCGTGGTTACGATCCTTGGGCGCGGAAGCCATGTATTTGGGTCTGGACTTGCGTGGCGGGGTGCATTTCCTGCTCGAAGTAGACATGGATGCGGCCGTTAAGCAGGCTGAAGATCGTTACAACGATGATGTGCGTTTGGCGTTAAGAAACGAAAAATTACGCTACCAATCCGTTTCTAAAGACAATGGCTTCATTAAGGTTAAGCTGAATTCGGCGGATGACAAGCCTGCGCTGATGAAGCTGCTGGGTAAGGATTTTCGCGCATTAGAGATTACCGAACCCAAAGAACAGGATCAAGTCTGGTTGAAACTGTCTGAAAAAGAAGTGCGCGATATCAAGAAATTCGCTGTTGCACAAAACATGACTACTTTACGTAACCGCGTCAATGAATTAGGCGTTGCGGAACCGGTCATTCAACAACAAGGCGAAAACCGCATCATGGTTCAGTTGCCGGGCGTACAGGATACGACTCGCGCCAAAGAGATTTTGGGTACAACAGCTACACTGGAATACCGTCTGGTTGATGTCGAGCACGATGTGCAAAAAGCCGTCGAAGGGCATGTTCCGGTCGGAAGCCGTTTGTATTACGAAAGAAACGGTACGCCAATCCTGTTGGACCGTCGGGTTATCGTAACCGGCGACCAAATTGTCGATTCCTCTTCCGGCGTCGACCAGGACGGCAGACCTTCGGTCAATATTTCCCTGAATGGCGTAGGTGCAGCCAAAATGGGTAAGTTGACCCAGGCTAACGTCGGCAAGCCGATGGCGGTGGTATTCATTGAATATAAAGTTGAAACCAAGGTGGTTGACGGTCAAAAAGTCCGCCATAAAGAGAAGGTTGAAAAAGTCATCAATGTGGCGACCATCCAGGGCGTTTTCAGCCACCGGTTCCAAACGACCGGTTTAGATAGCCCTCAAGAAGCGCGTAATCTGTCACTATTGTTAAGGGCCGGCGCGCTAGCAGCTCCCGTTGATATTGTCGAAGAACGCACCGTAGGGCCAAGTTTAGGTCAGGACAATATTAATAAAGGTATGTTGTCTTTTGTGGTGGGCTTCGCTCTGGTTGTGCTGTTTATGGCGGTTTATTACAAAATATTCGGCATGATCGCCAATATGGCGCTGGCGTTTAACGTGGTGATTGTGGTGGCAATTTTGTCGATGTTGCAGGCAACGTTGACTTTGCCGGGTATTGCCGGGATTATTTTGACCGTGGGTATGTCGGTTGACGCTAACGTGTTGATCTTCGAGCGGATTAAAGAAGAACTTAGGAATGGCAATACGCCGCAATCCGCTATATTTATCGGTTATGAAAAAGCCTTTGCAACTATTCTGGACTCTCACTTTACCAACCTTGTAGTCGCTGTGGTGTTGTTCGCTTACGGCACAGGTTCTGTTAAAGGTTTTGCGGTGACGCTGATTATCGGGATTTTGTCATCCATGTTTACGGCCATTACCGGCACGCGGATGGTCATTAACTGGATATACGGTAACCGCCGGGTTGAGAAACTATCTATTTAGTAAGATGCCGGATGTCACGCTTTTGGCTGAATCCGGCCACCATGACTTTTACATAGAAGATTGAATATGTTTAAAAAAAATATAAATTTTATAGGTAACCGGAATATAGCTTTGATATTTTCCGCTGTGCTGACGCTTGTTTCGATAGGGTCGCTGGCTGTGCGCGGCTTGCAAATGGGTATCGATTTTACCGGCGGTACCTTGATTGAAGTCGGGTATCAAAAAGCAGCTGATTTGACGGTACTGCGCAACACTTTGGATGCTGAAGGTTTTAGTGATGCCACAGTGCAGAATTTCGGTACCACAAAAGATGTCCTGATTCGCTTGAAGCCGCAAGAAGGGGTTAGCAGTGTCGAATTAAGTTCTAAAGTGCTTGAAGCCATCAATAAAAATACCGCAGAACCTGCCAGTGTGCGTCGCGTAGAATTTGTCGGGCCCCAAGTCGGCGACGATTTGGCTGAAGACGGCTTCTTGGCTCTCTTGTATTCAACAATATGTATTTTGATTTACATTGCCTGGCGTTTTGAGTGGAAATTCTCTGTAGGCTCCGTCATTGCGACACTTCATGATGTAATCGTTACGCTGGGATTGTTCTCTATTTTAGGGCTGGAGTTTGATTTGACGGTATTGGCGGCGGTTCTTGCGCTGATCGGGTACTCCCTGAACGATACTATCGTGGTTTATGACCGTATCCGCGAAAACTTCCGCGCATTAAGAAATAAATCGACTGAAGAAATCATGAATATTTCGGTCAATGTGACTTTAAGCCGTACCATCATGACTTCATTGACGGTATTGCTTGTGTTGGTCGCCTTGTTCTTTCTGGGTGGGGAAGTGATTCATAATTTTTCCATTGTGCTGTTATTCGGCGTATTTTTCGGTACTTATTCCTCTATTTTTATCGCCAGTCCCGTAGCTTTGCTATTGGGTGTCAGTCCTGAAGATTTGATGATTCCGGTAAAAGAAGGTGCGGAACTGGATGGCAGACCTTAACCGATAAGGTATTTTCAAAATACAGCGGTTGATCAGGTATAATTGGCCGCTTATACATTTATTCATAATTTTGGAGTTTTAAAAACATGGCGATAGAACGCACTTTCTCAATCATTAAACCTGACGCTGTAGCAAAAAATGTAATTGGTGAAATCTACAGTCGTTTTGAAAAGAACGGTTTAAAAATCGTTGCTGCAAAAATGCTGCATTTGACCAAAGAGCAAGCCGAAGGTTTTTACGCAGAACACAGCGAACGCGGGTTCTTCAATGATTTGGTTGCATTCATGATTTCAGGTCCTGTGATCATGCAAGTGCTGGAAGGTGAAAATGCGGTTCTTAAGCATCGCGAAATTATGGGTGCCACTAACCCTAAAGAAGCGGCTGCCGGCACTATCCGCGCCGATTTTGCAAACAGCATTGATGAAAATGCCGTACACGGATCAGACGCTCTCGAAACCGCTCAAAGGGAAATTGCTTACTTTTTCTCGGACAATGAAATCTGTGCAAGAACCCGTTAAAACCAAGACCATCAATTTGCTCGATTTCGACAGAAAAGGCCTTGCGGCCTTTTTTGCCGAGCTAGGCGAAAAGCCTTTTCGGGCGACACAACTGCTCAAATGGATTTATCAGGAAGGCGTCGAAGACTTCGACCTGATGACCAATTTGAGCAAACCATTGCGCGCTTATTTAACTGAAAACTGTTACATAGCAACGCCTGAAATTGTGCTTGAAAAAGTCGCAACGGACGGCACATGTAAATGGGTCATGCAAACCAGCTGCGGCAACCGGATTGAAACAGTTTTTATTCCTGAAGAGGGACGCGGCACGTTATGCGTCTCATCGCAAATCGGCTGCGCGTTGGCTTGCACTTTCTGTTCTACTGCCCAGCAAGGCTTTAACCGTAACTTGACCACGGCGGAAATCATCGGCCAGTTGTTTACGGCGCAAAAGCGGTTGGGCCCGGACAACAGAGTTACCAATGTAGTCATGATGGGCATGGGCGAACCGCTGCTTAATTTTGACAATGTCGTTGCGGCCATGAACCTGATGATGGATGACTTCGCCTTCGGGCTCTCCAAGCGCAGGGTGACCGTCAGTACCTCGGGCGTAGTGCCGGCCATGTACCGGTTAACCCAGGTCTGCGATGTCAGTCTTGCGGTGTCGTTACATGCAGTGACCGATGAATTAAGGGATGAGCTGGTCCCAATCAATAAAAAATATCCATTGAAAGAGCTCATGGAAGCGTGCCGGGATAACGCAAAGATAGCGCCACGTCGCACCGTTACTTTTGAATATGTGATGTTGGATGGCATTAATGACTCGGTGCAGGATGCGCGAGGGCTTATTAAGCTGTTAAAAACAGTGCCGTCAAAAATCAATTTAATACCGTTTAACCCGTTTCCTAATTCTGCCTATCGCTGTTCCAGTAAAGAAGCGATTAACCGTTTTAAAACGCTGTTAAACGACGCAGGCATAGTCACCACGGTTAGAAAGACGCGCGGCGAAGACATCGATGCCGCCTGCGGTCAGCTGGTAGGGCAAGTTAAAGATAAAAGCCGTAGGCACTTAAAGCTTCAACCGTCAGGTTCCGAACGTGCAGCATGATTTATTAAACGTGAATTATTAAAATGATTAACCGACTTGCGCTAGTTCTATTCGTGACGACTTTGGTTGCTTGCAGTTCAACAGGCAGCACCAAAAATAATGATTCCGATGATGTGCATTTGCAGTTGGGAGTGCGCTATCTGAGCATGAATAAGCTGGAATTGGCTAAGGAGAACTTGCTGCTGGCATTAAAAAATAATTCAAGCAATGCACAGGCGCACAATGCCCTGGCTTTTTTATATGAAAAATTGAATCAGGCCGACAATGCCAAAGACCATTATGAGACTGCACTGAGTCTGACACCTGATGATTTGAGCGTGCAAAATAATTTTGGCCGTTTTCTCTGTGAACATGGAGAGTTTGAAGGAGGCATGGAGTTGTTATCTAAGGCCAGTGCAAATCCGTTAAACGATAGGCAATGGCTGGCCTTGACCAATGCAGGACGATGCTCACTGAGCATGGGGCAAAAATCGCAAGCCGAGAATTATTTCAGGCAGGCATTGCAACTTAATAACGCCTATGCGCCAGCGTTGTCGGAAATGCAAAAAATCGCTTATGAAAAGAGCGATTTTTGGGCAGCAAAAGGCTTTTTGCAGCGTTACCTGAGCGTTGCAGAACATACCCCTGAAACTTTATGGATTGCGGCACAGGTTGAGCGGGCATTGGGCAATAGAGAGCTTGCCAGGGAATATAAAAATTTATTGCTGGAAAAGTTTCCGCTTTCAAATGAAGCAAAGAAAATCTCAGCGGTTAAAGATTTTTAACCTCTACAGAACCTCACTTAAATATGGCAAATAATATTCAGGCAATTCGCGGGATGCATGATGTGCTTCCTGAACAGACCCCGCTTTGGCAGTATGCGGAACAACATATCAGAGACGTACTTGGCGCTTATGGTTACAGTGAAATCCGCTTGCCGATCGTCGAAAAAACCGAACTGTTCAAGCGCTCTATCGGCGAAGTGACCGATATCGTTGAAAAGGAAATGTACACGTTTGACGACCGGAACGGCGATTCTCTGACCTTGCGTCCGGAAGGCACGGCTGGTTGCCTCAGGGCCTGTCTGGAGCATGGCTTATTGCACAATCAGGTGCACCGGTTATGGTATTACGGGTCGATGTACAGGCATGAGCGCCCGCAAAAAGGCCGATATCGCCAGTTTTTTCAGCTAGGCGTCGAAACTTACGGCATGGCCGGTCCTGATATTGATGCAGAATTGATCTTGATTATGGACCGGTTATGGAAAAAACTGGGCATCCGCGATAAGGTTCGCCTGCAGCTCAATTCATTAGGCACCATTGCCGAGCGTATCGTCTATCGGGAAAGTCTGGTCAGCTATTTTCAAGGTCATCTGGAGCAATTGGACGAAGACAGCTTGCGTCGGCTGGAGACCAATCCGCTACGGATTCTGGATACCAAAAATCCGGCCATGCGGGAAGTTGTCGCTAACGCACCGGAACTGACGGACTATCTCGGCGATGAGAGCCGTCAACATTTTAGCGCGATCACCACTATTCTGGATGATCTGGGCATAGGCTATGAAATCAATTCCCGGCTGGTACGCGGCCTGGACTATTACAGTAAGACTGTTTTTGAATGGGTTACCGACGAATTGGGTTCGCAAGGTACGGTATGTGCAGGCGGGCGTTATGATGGGCTGATAGAACAGCTGGGCGGAAAGCCCAATCATGCGGTCGGTTTCGCGATGGGCATGGAGCGCTTGTTGGCGTTGATGGAAACTTTGGATAATGTGCAGCTCGCAAGCCCCGTCGATGTCTACATGATCAGAGTCGGCGAGAAAGCAGAGCAGGCAGGCATGCGTTTTGCCGAAACCATCAGGAATGAAATTCCCGGCTTGAAATTGCAGGTGAATTGCGGAGGTGGTAGTTTTAAAAGCCAGTTTAAAAAGGCCGACAAAAGCGGCGCCGAGTTTGCGATCATTTTGGGAGACGATGAAGTCGATCGCGGCGAAGTCAGTATCAAGCCGCTACGCAATAGTGAGCAAGAGCAACAGAATATGCCTCAGCCACAGGCGATTAAGTTTTTACAAATGCAGTTGTAATCTTTTAAACATTAACAAGAGAAAAGCACGTGGAAATTTACGATACAGAAGAAGAACAGGTTGAAGCTTTAAAAAGATGGTGGAAAGAAAACTCAACCGCTATCGTCGTAGGTTTGGTTGTAGGTATCGTCATTATTCTGGGTTGGAATTACTGGCAAGACCATAAGAAAGCCCAGGCGGCGCAAGCTTCTGCAACTTATGATCAGTTACTGAAAGCGCTGGACGAGAATAAAACAGAGTCCGCTGATAAGTTGGCCGAGCGCATGCAAGAGCAGTTTAAAGGTACAGAATATGCGGCATTCAGCGGCTTATTAGAAGCCAAGTTAAAAACTCAGCAAGGCGATTTAGCCGCTGCAAAGCAAATTTTGAAGACTATTGCGGCAGAGCCAAATAAACAGTTGAGCAATATCGCCAAGATAAGACTGGTGCGCTTAATGCTGGCTACCGGCGAATATGAGCAGGGTTTGCAGGTCATTAACGAAGTCGACGCGAAAGCAGCGGCAAGCTATTCAGCCAATTACGACGAACTGGTTGGTGATTTGTATGTGGCTTTGGACCGATTGGATGAGGCGCGCACGTCTTATCAAAATGCGATGAGAAATGGACAGCCGTCACCGTTGTTGCAGTTCAAGATTGATGATCTAGCCGCCCAAGAAAAGCTGGAAAATCAAAAATAATGCGCTTGATACCACTTCTATTGATTTTTATCACCTTATTAACAGGCTGTGCGGCTGTTGACACGGTAGGAGAATCTATTTCGGGCATTAAAGATTATTTTAGCGGCGGCGAAGATAATGCCGATCCCCCGAACGCTCTGGTTGAGTATGCCCCCGAAATCAAGCTGGAAGTCATCTGGAAGGAATCGGTAGGGGTAGGTGCTGACGAGAAATCCTTAAAACTGATTCCGGTCATCGGCAGCGGAAAAATACTGGCGGCGGATCGAGAGGGCGTGGTGCAGGCCCGAAGCCTGACTACCGGAAATTTAATTTGGGAGACTGAAACCGACGTTCATTTTTCCGGGGGACCGGGGCTTGGCGCCGGTACCGTGATTCTGGGCTCCAGCGATGCCGATGTCGTTGCCCTGGATATTGAAACCGGCAAGGTATTGTGGAAAACCTCAGTATCCAGCGAAGTGCTTTCGGTACCTGTTGTTGCCGATAATATCGTTGTGGTTCGCACCACGGATGGATCCGTGATCGCTCTTGATGAAAAGACCGGCGGCAAGCGCTGGAGTTACGAGCGCAGCGTACCGGCATTAAGTCTACGCGGGACCGGATCGCCTGTGATTGCCGGGGGCAACGTCATCGGCGGTTACGATAACGGCAAACTCATGGCTTTGCGCTTGGCTGACGGTAAATATGTGTGGGAAACCACTGTTGCCATTCCGAAAGGGCGCTCTGAAATTGAACGGCTGGTTGATTTGGATGTCGATCCCATCGTGATTAACGATGTCATTTATATTGCCAGTTATCAAGGCGGAATAGCGGCTATTTCGGAATCAAACGGTGACATATTGTGGCGCAACGAAGCCATTTCGTCGCATTCAGGCTTGAGCAATGACTACCGGTATTTATACCTGACAGACTCGCAAAGTCACGTTATGCAGCTGGATCAGAGCAGCGGTGCGGGCTTGTGGAAGCAAAAGGATTTGCATCAAAGAAGATTAACAGCCCCCGCCGCCTATGAAAATTATGTCGTGGTAGGGGATTTAGAAGGCTACGTGCATTGGTTGTCGACAACCGATGGCAGGCAACTGGGTCGCGAACAAGTGACTGAGAGTGCAATCGATGCCAAGCCTATCGTGGTAGATAATACCGTTTATGTTTATGCAAAAGACGGCACGCTTGCCGCTTTAAAAGTCCGATAAAAATATGTTACCTGTAATAGCCTTAGTAGGGCGACCTAATGTTGGAAAGTCCACATTATTCAATTATTTAACGCGCAGCCGCGATGCTTTGGTTGCGGATTTTTCAGGATTAACCCGCGACCGGCAATACGGCCGGGTAAAACTGGGCGATCGCCCTTGTCTGGTCGTCGATACCGGCGGTATAGCCGATGACGCCGAAGGCATAGAGAGCTTTGCCAGAAAACAAGTGCAGATCGCCTTGGAAGAGGCTGATGTCGTGTTCTTCATGGTGGACGCGCGTGAAGGCTTGAGCGCTTCCGACAAGGTTATCGCCGATACCCTGAGAAAGCTGGATAAGCCGGTCATATTGGTTACCAACAAGACCGACGGTATTGACGCCAACGTTGCCGCGTCGGACTTTTATTCGCTGGCGTTGGGCGAACCTGTGCAGATTGCCGCCTCCCACGGCAGAGGCATACCCGAGTTACTGGAAAAAGTTAACCAACTGTTGCCGCCAAGCAAAGGCGAAGTCGAAGAAGAACACAGCGGCATCGGCATTGCAGTGGTCGGAAGGCCGAATGTCGGCAAATCGACGCTGGTCAACCGCCTGCTGGGTGAAGAGCGGGTCATCGTGTTTGATGAGCCAGGCACCACACGCGACAGTATCTATATTCCTTTTGAACGCAACGGCAAGAAGTTCACGCTGATTGATACTGCCGGAATGCGCAGACGATCCAAAATAGCCGAGACCATTGAAAAATTCAGCGTCATTAAATCACTGCAAGCAATTGAAAAAGCCAATGTCGTCATTTACCTGATAGACGCGCGGGAAGGCATTACCGATCAGGACGCGCATTTGTTAGGCCTGGTATTGGAAGCGGGAAGAGCCCTGATTATCGGGTTGAACAAATGGGACGGCATCAGCGCCGACCAAAAGGCAACCATTTACCGGCAACTCGACGTCAAACTGTCCTTTCTTGAGTTTGCCGAAAAGCACCCGATTTCCGCGCTGCATGGCAGTGGCGTCGGCAAAATGTTTGATGTCGTGCAGCAATTGTACGCAGCGGCAATGCTCGACATGTCTACGCCGGTGCTGACCCGTATCCTGAAAGAAGCTATCACCGCACATCAGCCCCCGATAGTGAATGGCCGTCGCATTAAGCTGAAATATGCGCATCAGGGCGGCAGAAATCCGCCAATCGTAGTGATTCACGGTGTGCAAACCGACGCATTGCCGGAGTCTTACAAACGGTATTTAATGAACTACTACCGCGACAAAATGGATTTAGTCGGAACGCCGATACGCTTGGTGTTCAAATCGCCGGCCAATCCATTCCATGGGAAAAAGAACAAGCTGACCGAGTGGCAAGTGAAAAAGAAAGAGCGCTTGATGAAGCGGGTTAAGAGCAAGAAAAGAGATTAAAGCGTAGGCCGGAATAAGTCTACCCAAGCGTAGCGCGAGGTAGCGTTGCCTACATGGACAGATATTTGCTCCTGCAATATCTGCATTCACCACATCCCTGTGGATTATGTAGGTAAGGAGCGTGAGCACGACTGCATGGATGCAGGAGGTACGAACCCATGGATGGGGGAGGTAGAATCGCGTCTGGAACAGCGATCGAGAGCAACGCAGGGAGCAGTTGCCGAGGAGCGGAAGCTTTTCCGGCTGGCTATGGTGAGGTTTGCCGGAAACGCCAGTTTTCGCTATCGCTCAAACCGGCTTACTTGTGCCCTATGGGTATTCCGGCCTACGACTTGACCTCGCAAAAGGATCGTTTGTTATTAAACCAACACTACAGGAAACAATCATGGCGACCATCACATTTCAAGGCAAACCCCTTAACACATCCGGCGAATTGCCCGCAGTAGGCAGCGATGCACCGGCATTTTCCCTGACCAGCCGTGAGTTAGTGGATGTCACGCTGGCGACCTACGCCGGAAAAAGAAAAGTCCTGAATATCGTCCCCAGCCTGGATACACCAACCTGTGCTGCGTCAACACGCAAATTTAACCAAAAAGCCGCGCATCTGGACAATACCGTCGTGTTAGCCGTTTCCGCCGACTTGCCTTTTGCACAAAGCCGTTTTTGCGAAACAGAGGGTTTAAAAGATGTCATTCCTTTGTCAACCTTCCGCTCCAGTTTTGCTAATGACTACGGTGTAACTATTACCGATACTTTTCTTCGCGGTTTGACAGCCAGAGCCGTTGTCATTATCGATGAGCATGACAAAGTGGTTTACACGCAGCTGGTCAGCGAACTTGTTAATGAACCGGATTATGAAAGCGCCTTGGCGGTATTGTAAAACGGCTTCATCGTTTGCCCGGACAGTGCAATTAAATGGGCTTGACTTTGATGGCCTTACGCAGGGGTTGCGAAAGTAAATATGAGCTCGTACTGCTAAAGTCGACTATTTTATCGGCGGCCCATTAACCTCTGGTTCATAAGAGTAATGGCCGCAGATTAAAAGTGTTGGCGAGTATTCAAGGTTTATATCTTTACGCCTTCATGAACTTTTGGTTGTTACCAGAAGCAGTTTGTTGAAGCTGTAACCGGAATATAAATACCGTACAAAAGGGAGCGGTCTTTTCTGCGAAAGCTGCTGAAAACAATCGCAAAGTGTAGTCACGATAAAATACCTACGGCCAGGAAGAGTTGTCTAAAGTTATGGCATGAGATAGTCAAATTCAGGCTCGGCGGAAGTGGGTAACAGTTTTTAAAAAAGCATTAATCTTATAATTGTCAGGTTACTTGCAATTTTTTCTAATAACGTGGAAGTTTATGAATACTATCCAGAATCTAATCGAAAACATCGAAAAGGTCATAATCGGCAAGCGATCGGTGATCGAATTGGCGGTAATTTCGTTGCTGTGCAGAGGGCATGTGCTGCTGGAAGACGTGCCCGGCACTGGTAAAACCATGCTGGCTCGCGCTTTGGCCCGTTCCGTGGCGATGGATTGCAAGCGTTTGCAGTGCACGCCGGATTTGCTGCCTTCAGATGTGACTGGTGTGCCGGTGTTCAATCAGAAAAGCTCTGAATTCGAGTTTCGCCCCGGCCCGGTTTTTACCAATATCCTGTTGGTGGATGAGATTAATCGGGCTACGCCTCGCGCCCAGTCCGCCCTGTTGGAATGTATGGAAGAATTCCGCGTCAGCGTGGATGTGCATACTTACGATTTGCCCAAAGTGTTCATGGTGCTGGCGACGCAAAATCCCATCGAGATGGCAGGCACCTACGTGCTGCCCGAAGCCCAGTTGGATCGCTTTTTCATGCGGCTGAGTGTGGGCTATCCCTCGGTAGAGGAGGAGACGCGCATGATCTACGCCCAAGCTGATTCCCATCCCATCGAGCGTTTGCAAGCAGTGGTCGACGAAGCCGATCTTTTGGCGGCAAGAGAGGCGGTACGAGCTGTGCATATGGAACCGCTGGTGGGTCAGTACGTGGCTCGCATCAGCGCGGCCACCCGTCAGCATCCGCAGTTGCGTTTGGGTGCCAGTCCGCGCGGCACCTTAGCGTTGATCCGCGCAGCCCAAGGCTTGGCCTTGCTACGTAAACAACCGTACGTGACGCCAGACGCGATTAAGGCCATGGCCGGGCCGGTATTGGAACATCGCCTGATCCTGCGGCCCCAGGCTGCCGCTCAAGGCCGGACGGCGCGAGAAGTCTTGGCCGAAGTGCTGGATCAGGTGCCGCCGCCGGTATGAGTACTGTAGTAGTTGTCCCACGGCGGCGCATCGCCATGCCGCTGGTGCTGGCAGGCCTAACTTTGGTGGTCTACTGTTCGGCGCTGAACCGGAGTCAGCCGCTGATTTGGGGCGTTGCCGCTGTTCTGTCCGCCAGTCTGGTGATTGGCTTCGCTTGGCCGCATTGGCTGGTCAGCAGGCTGACGGTGCGACGTAGCGGCCCGGACAAGGCGGCAGAAGGCAAGGTTATCACTCTGGATGTGACAGTGGAAAACCGCGGCTGGCTGCCTCGTTTTATGGTGGAGGTGGTGGATCGTTTGCCTTTTGTCGGCGCGGGCCAGGGACGTTCGCCGAAAAATGTGTCGCTGGGACTGATCGGGTATATCCCAAGCCGGAACCGGCGCAGTTTTCAAGTGAGTATGGTTTGTGAAAAACGCGGTCTGTACCAGTTAGGGCCGGTAGGTCTTTCCACCAGCTTTCCGTTAGGGCTTTCTGAAGCCCGGCGCGGCAAGCGAGAGGAGTTGAACACCCTGATCGTTTATCCTGAAATTTTCCCGATTGCCGCATGGCCTTTGCAGGGATCACCCAGCCTGATCCATAGAGGAGGGCATTTCCTGCCCAACGGAGCGGGTTCTGCCGAATTTCGGAGCTTGCGCGATTATCGTCGTGGCGATAATCCACGTCACGTACACTGGCCCACCAGCGCCCGCCTCAGCCAATTGATGGTGAAAGAATATGAGCCTCTGGCCTCTCCCTGTTTGTATCTGGTTTTGGACTTGGCGGCTGACGCCAATGTCGGGCAGGGCAAACATGCAACGCTGGAATACGCGGTGAAAATCGCCGCATCATTGGCGCGACTTGCGTGCGATAACAGCATGCCGGTACGGCTGGCCGGACAAGGCAAGCAGGGTATCAATATAAATGCCGGGCAGGGCGAAGCTCACTTTGGTGAAATTTTGGAGCGGCTGGCGGTCATCGATGCGGATGGCGATACGCCTTATCGCGTGATGCTGGATAAAGCAGCCGGCGATTGTCTTATTGGGGAAACCGTGGTGGTTTTTCTCGCCGAACCGTCGGAGCGCGCAGTAGACACACTGCAATCGTTGGCCTTGCTGCGTTCACGCGGTGCACATTTGTTGGCGGTTTGCTTCGAGCGACCATCTTTCCACGCAGCTGGCGGCGAGGCAGCGCTCACTGAATCAACGTTGTTTGCCGGCCTGCTGGACTTGGGCGCGCAGGCAGTGCCGGTGCGTCGCGGCGACGATTTGATGCGCCTCTTTAATTCCTGATGAGTCCGCCGCTCACTTATACGCCCGCGTACTTGGGACTGTTCGCCAGCCTACTGCTGGCGGCCTGCTGCAATGCCTACCTTGACATTGGCTACGGCGGCTTTGCTACAGAGACCCTTCTGTGGGGATTGTTGTTCGGCGTGACCTTATGGCGCGGCTGGAGTCAGCATGGCGAAGCCACGGAGAGCGGCCGTACATGGCAGAAATCGGTGATGGGGCTGGGTTTGTTTCTGTTCGGAACTTTCTTTTTGTATATATGGGGAATGCCGCGGGCAGGTATCTATTTGCTGGCCTTCTTGCAAGCCTCCTACAATTGCGTAGTCACTACTCGCCGACAGTTATACCTGGGTTTGCTGGTGGCAATGGTGATGGCGATATTCGCTTCCTCCCATTTTCGGGCTGACTGGACCATGTTGTTTTATTTGGTGCCGTTTGTGATCGCCGTGGTGTTTACGCTGGCGGCAGAGCAGATCAACCGTCGGGCGGAGGAAGTTCGCAGTCTTAGCCTGGAGCAAAAAATATTCGGAGGACAGGCGCTGGCCATTGCTTCGGCGACGCTGTCCATCCTGATAATAGGAGCCGCATTTTATGCCGTTACCCCGCAGACGAGCTGGATGCACTTGAGCTCGAGCTACGGCCTGCCTGCGGCCATAGGTATGGCGCACGAGGGCGAACCGCAACAAGGCCGACAAGGCAGCAAGCCGGGGGCAGAAGGGGAGGGAGCAGACGGTTCGGGCGGCGCTTTCGGCGGCATGCAACCGGCTCGCAGCCCATGGCCTACCCCGGCGGAAATGCGGCAGTCCGCTCAACGCAAAGGAATGCCCCGTTGGCAGTCCGCCACTATCATGACCATGGCTGATGCCACCGAAGCGCTGCAACAGCAGCTCGCACCCATTTTGCAAGCCTTGGATGACTGGTGGGAGGAGTTTAAAAAATGGCTGCAAAAAAATCTCGACAAGGTACTTGGCACGCTGTTGGCGTTGATGCTGCTGGCTCTGGTTACCGGTCTTTTCTTCCTGCTACGGGAAGTCAGGGCTAGTATGTGGCTGCGCACCCGCTTTGATTATTTACGTTATGTCGTGTTCGGGCGTCACCATTCCGGGCGCGAGGGTGTCCGGCAATTCTACGGTGCTGTGGAACGACTGTTCGCGCTGTACGGCGAAGCCCGCCCGGAAACTCTCAACACGCAGGAATATTTACGTCGCATGAGCTTGGTACGTCCGGCACTACGTCTTGAATTGCAGGCAGTCACTCTCCAGTTCGAGGATGCCCGCTATGGAGTCAAAGCGCCCGATGCTGAGCAAGTCCAATTCATGCGTGAGCGTTATCGCCGTATTTTTCGAGCGTTGAGTGAATAGAGAGGAGAGTGAGATATCACCTCTGCAATGACGAAACCATCAGAGCCCTCCCGTTAACCCTTCAACCAGCAACCGGGAATATTGGTCGGGATCATAGTGATGGTCATTGCGATCATTATTGAGCAGGTCAGCCTTGATTATGCCGTGTTCACCCAGAGATAAATCATCCGTCATGATGTAGTGGATACCGTTTTGCGCGCAAAAACAGCTGCATGGTCCGGTTGAATTCCTGGCTCAGCGCGGTTCTAACCGTTTGTGGGGCAATGACTTCCCGTCTGGCGTTGGCGATGTCGTCCCAGTCGTTGCCATATTGCAATGGTGGGCAGCGGAGTGCTGTAGACAATCTCAAACGTATTTTTAATTCAACCAAAAATCCGGAATAGCTGGCGATGGCGTGGTTCATCATCGTAGCGACAGACTCCTGATATTTTTGCGCCCGGTATCAAATGACAAAACCGGTATCGACTTCGCCCTGCATCAATTTCCCGTATCGGTAGTGCCTCGCGTTCATGCGTTACAAGATTTTGCATGTGATTCTACGCTGCTTTTCTCATGCGTTTAAAGACAGTCTTTAGCAACGGTCGTAACACACTCATTTATTGAAACAGCCTCAAGAATCGTTGTCAGTTGAGGATTAATCGATAGAGGAATGACTTAATATCAACATTCGAGGACAAGCTGCACTAAAGACTGATACTCATTGTTTGCTCAAAATTATTTATAGCTTCTAAAACTGCGGCAGAATATTGCAGTATCCGTCCTGATTGCTGAGGTCGAACGAGTAGAGAGCATATACTGTTTAAACTAGCCTGCCTGTTAAAGTTAACTCAAACGCATAAAATTCAGCCTATGGAACTCAACACAATCAACTTTTTTAAAAAAGATATATGGCTATTAGACGAGCATAAGCTTCCGCCATTTAGGGCGAAAATAGTCAAATCGTTAAAGGTATTAATATTATCTTTTCAGGGCTTCTCTCGTGATTTGTGTTCGCTCAGGGCATCTGCATTAACGCTTTACACGATATTGTCGATAGTGCCTATCATCGCGATGCTGTTTGGCATTGCTAAAGGTTTCGGCCTTGAAAAAATGATGAGAGAGCAATTGCTTGAAAAAATACCTAGTCAGGAGACGATGGTATTGAAGTTAATCGACTTTGCGCAAAATCTGCTGGAAAGCACTAAAGGAGAGGTTGTCGCGGGAACCGGTATCATTATCCTGTTTTGGACCGTCATTAAGGTTATTGGCAATATCGAAGAATCATTCAACTATATCTGGAAAGTCGAGCAAGGCAGATCATTAAGCCGTAAATTCAGCGATTATTTATCTCTTATGCTGCTGGCTCCGATCCTATTAATAACTTCCAACAGTATTACAGTTTTCCTTAAAACTCAGTTAACCTGGTTAATAAATGCTATTCATCTGTCAACGATTGGGGAATGGCTGGTCATCAGGGCGCTGAGTTTGATGCCTTTGATATTGATGACGGGGCTGTTTACCTTCATGTTTATTTTTATGCCTAACTGTAAAATCAATTACAAGGCCGGCATCATTGCCGGTTTTGCTACCGCCATTATGTATATTTCTGTGCAATGGGCTTATTTAACTTTGCAGATTGGCGTATCAACCTATAACGCAATTTACGGCAGCTTTGCAGCGTTACCGTTATTTGTCGCCTGGCAGCAGATCGGTTGGATGATTGTCTTGTTCGGTTGTGAGATAGCTTTTTTTTTGCAAAATTATGAAAACTATCAGCCTAATAGTGAATTCTCCAACTTGAGCTATTCGCTGAAAAAAATTATTGCATTGCAAATCACTTACTTAGTCATTAAGAATTTCATTCCCAAAAATAATCCTCTGACAGCTGCCCAAATAGCTCAAAATTTGGGTATCCCAATAGCCGTTGTTCATTCAGTGTTATTACAGTTAATGGCAAGCCGTATTATTATCAAGTTTAAAGATCAGAATGAATATGAGGTCTATCAGCCTGCGGTCGATGTTAATAAACTGACCATTTCTTATGTGGTTAACGCTTTGGAACAATGCGGGCAAAACCATTTGCCGGGCTTCAATGAGGATCAGACGTTTACGAATGCCATCAATAATTTCAGAAAAATGATAGAAGCCTCTGAACAAGACCATTTATTGAAAGATATCCAGGTTGAACCGAAGCCGTAGAATAACGCCTTAATCTGTGCGATCGGCTTCATTTGCCCAATAATTATTTTTCATCAATAGACTCCGAAAATAGTTAAAATCTACCTGACTTTGTGTCTGGAAAAGTATCGGCACATCAAATAGATTTAATAAGGAAAACTAATGAGAGTTTTATTGTTGTTTGCTTTATGCATGGTATCCGCCCAAGCTACCGCCACCGCTTTGCCAGTTAAAGAAATTACCGATGGCGTGTACGTGCATCTAGGCAAACATTTGTTTCCTGACAGCCAAAATCACGGCGAAATCGCCAACCTGGGTTTCATCGTCGGGCAAAAATGCGTCGCGGTCATTGATAGCGGCGGCAATCCTGAGCAAGGTGCGGCGTTAAAACAAGCCGTTATCGAAACCACCAAAACACCGATTTGCTACGTGATCAACACTCACGTCCATCCCGACCATATCAACGGCAACAGCGCTTTCAAAGCGGCCGGAGTCAAATTCGTCGGCCACCACAAATTAGCTAGGGCGATGGCCGCACGCGGCACGTATTATCTGGACAAAGCCACGGACCAATTAGGCGTCAAAATGACTGCTGCCGGTTTAATCCCTCCTGATATCGAAGTCAAAGACAGCATGAAACTGGACTTGGGCGGACGAACCTTAGTCCTGAAAGCCCATCCCGCTGCACATACCGATAACGATTTGAGCGTGTACGACCAGAAAAGCAATACCCTATGGCTGTCGGACTTGCTGTTTACCGAGCACGTGCCGACGTTGGATGGCAGCTTGAAAGGCTGGCTTTCGGAAATCGAAAAACTGGAGAAACAGTCGTTCCGTTATGTAATTCCGGGGCATGGCGATGTAGTGACCGATTGGCCGCAAAGCATCCAGCCGGAAAAACATTACCTGACCTTGTTGCAGACCGAGATTCGCGCCGCGATTAAAAAAGGCCGGCATTTGGAAGATGCCGTGCAAACCATCGGTTCTTCCGAAAAAAATAACTGGGCCTTGTTCGACGACTATCACCGCAAGAATGTCACCACCGCTTTTGCCGAGTTAGAATGGGAATAGCATCATAAGCCCGCCAATTAAAACCAAACTGGAAAGTATCATGAAATACAAAAACTTATTGCCAGTAATCTTGCTAGCAACATTATTACCGGTTGCCGCTGCCACTGCGGCAGAGGATGAAAACATCTGGAATCGCGTCTTGAAACCTGAGTATTTCGCTCAGCAAGCGATTGAAGAATCCAATGATGTCATTGAGCTGGAAGCGCCTGTACGCGCGGAAGACCCGGCCTTAGTGCCGTTTAAAATCGTCAGCAAGATCAAGCAAACCAAGGAAAAATACATAAAGCGAATCCTGGTGCTGGTTGATAACAACCCTTTTCCGTTCGTCGGCGATTTCGACTTTACCCCGGACAGCGGCAAAGCCGACGTGGCGATGCGGATACGGGTTAATAGCAACAGTAATATTCGCGCGATTGCCGAAATGAACGACGGCAAACTGACGATGACGAAAAAATTCGTCAAAGCCAGCGGCGGCTGTTCTGCACCGATCGGCGCCAATTTGGATGAAGCGATGAGCCGTTTGGGGAAAATGAAATTCAGGTTGGAAGACGAAATAAAAATCGGCGAACCGAATCTGGTGCAGCTGATGATCAGTCATCCGAATATTACCGGCATGCAAATGGATCAAATAACGCGCTTTGTTAAAAAATCGCATTTTGTTAAGGACGTTAAAGTGACGTTTAACGGCAAGCCGGTCTTTACCGCAAAAACCGATATTGCAATCAGTTCCGACCCTAATTTCAGGTTCTATTTCGTGCCGGACAAAGCGGGCGAGTTAAAAGCCGAAGTGACCGATACTTCCTGCGAATTGCCGACTAAGAGGGATGTGTGCACTAAGGGCAATACTTTTACTGAGACGTTTAAAGTCCAGCCGTAGTTTTAAAATAAGCATTGCCAGCCAAGTAGACCGATGCCCAATTTCCGCAACGGCTTCAGAGTCATAGGATGCGTCGAGAAACGAAGCGCATCAATTGCGATCGATGTGCCTCATGTTGCCAGCACATCTACAGCCTTATTTTTGTGTTAGAGGATGCTGTAGGTTATCCACAAAAACTGTGGATAACCTTGTGGTTGACCTATGTCTTGTAAGTATAAGTACCTATCCTAACTGACGTTTTTGTTAAAACGGCTAAAAATTAGTCATTCTGTCATACTGTCGGTTTTTCCAGTAGACATCTATTGATGCGATTCTGTAAGCATAGTACTACGTGTCTTCCCATATTGACTGCGCCGCCGGGCGCGATCAATATCGTAAAAAAGTAACCTGTCTCACTCCCTCATTGGTTTACTTAGGAAAAATCTATGAAGTCAGCGATTGGAAGATGGATAACGGTTGTTTTCATCATTTTTTTCATGTTGGGTTGCTCGAGCATACGCGCTAGGATCGAAACCCCTGATAAAGAGTGGACGGTCTATCCCGGTATTCAGCGGGACATAAAAGATACCGGCGGGATATTCAGCGGCAAGAACCCGGACCCAGCTTGGGCTAAGGGCATGGTAACAACACTCCTTATTATGGACCTGCCTTTCTCGGCCGTGTTTGACACGGTTGTGATGCCCTATGATCTGTATCGGATTTACGCGCCGGATGCCTCCGAACAGAACGCTGTAAAGGAAAAAACACGTTAACAATCGGTCAAGAGCGGGACCGCCCGTATTCGGATTTGTAGGGTACGCAGTGCCTACCTTTATTAGGCCTACGCCGCCATCGAAAGAACGGTACGCACAGCGTACTCTACGTTTGTGTTTTCAACTTGAATGGCTGTTATAGAAATACCTGTGCTTATTGGTCGGATCGGTTAGGGACGCAAGTTTTGTTAAGCGCTTCAGAAAGACTTTTATCCATCTCTCTATCTAGCTGCTAAAATGGGCTTATCTTTTAACTGCCCAAGAATTGAAAAATGGATGTAATCCAACGCATTGCCGAAGAATTAGCCGTTAACGTCAAGCAAGTCAGCGCCGCTGTCGACTTATTGGATGAGGGAGCGACTGTCCCGTTTATTTCCCGCTACCGGAAGGAAGTAACCGGTGGTCTGGACGATACTCAATTAAGATTGCTGGAAGAGCGGTTGGGCTATTTGCGCGAGCTGAATGCGCGGCGCCAGACCATTCTGGACAGCATCGCTTCTCAAGGCAAGCTGACGCCGGAGCTGGAAAAATCTATCAAAGATGCCGACACCAAAACGCTGCTGGAAGATTTATACCTGCCTTACAAACCCAAGCGCCGAACCAAGGCGCAGATCGCCCGCGAGGCAGGACTTGAGCCGCTTGCCGATGCGCTGCTGGATGATCGCAGCCTGATTCCTGAGCAGGCTGCTGCTGCTTATATCGATGCGGAAAAGGGTGTGCCGGATACTGCTGCGGCTCTGGATGGTGCACGACAGATCATTATGGAGCGCATTTCCGAAGATGCTGAACTGTTGGCCGAGCTGCGCGAACGCATCTGGCAAAAAGGCATTGTTCACGCCACGGTTGCGAGCGGTAAAGAACAGGAGGCGGCAAAGTTTAAGGATTATTTCGATTACGAAGAAGCCATCAATAAAATCCCGTCGCACCGGGCTTTGGCGTTGTTTCGCGGACGTAATGAGGACTTGTTGAATCTGACGCTTAAACCCGGCGCTGACGATAAAGAAGAGCACGATCTTTGCGCGCAGTTTGTCGCCCGCCATCTCAAGATCACCGATACCTCAAAACCGGCCGACGCCTGGCTGGCTGAAACTGCGCGGTTTGCCTGGAAAATCAAGCTGTACACGCGCATTGACCTGGATTTAAAACTCAGGCTGCGCGAAGCCGCCGAGCTGGAAGCGATCCGGGTGTTCGCCAGCAATTTGAGGGACTTGTTGCTGGCCGCACCGGCCGGTCCTAAAGCGACGATGGGCCTGGACCCCGGCATACGCACCGGCGTTAAGGTTGCGATTGTTGATCCGACCGGCAAGCTGCTGGCGACAGATACCATTTATCCGCACCCGCCACGAAAGGACTGGGACGGAGCGATAAACACGCTGGCGAAGCTGATCCAAAAGCACAAGGTTGATTTGGTCAGCATAGGCAACGGCACGGGTTCTAGGGAAACCGACCAGTTGGTGGCCGATGTGATGAAACGGCACAGCGAACTCAAGTTTACCAAGATCACCGTATCCGAAGCGGGCGCGTCGGTTTATTCGGCATCCGAACTGGCGGCCAAAGAATTTCCTGAGTTGGACGTGTCTTTGCGCGGCGCGGTGTCTATCGCCAGACGTTTGCAGGATCCGCTGGCCGAGTTGGTCAAAATCGATCCCAAGTCGATCGGCGTCGGCCAGTACCAGCACGATGTGAATCAGGTTCAGCTAGCCAAAGGGCTCGATACCGTAGTCGAAGATTGCGTAAACGCGGTCGGTGTTGACGTGAATACCGCTTCGGTAGCCCTGCTGAAACAGGTCTCCGGTCTGTCCGACAGCATCAGTGAAAATATCGTCGCGTTCCGCAACGAAAACGGCCCTTTTGCCAATCGCAAGCAGTTGAAAAAAGTGCCTCGCTTAGGCGATAAGGCTTATGAGCAGGCGGCGGGATTCCTGCGCATTATGAACGGCGACAATCCGCTGGATGCGTCATCGGTTCATCCTGAAGCTTATCCCGTCGTTGAAGCGATTATCGGCAGCACCGGAAAATCCATCCGCGATCTGATCGGCCAAAGCCAGTTTTTACGCGGTTTGAATCCTGCCAATTTCACCAATGAGCATTTCGGTTTGCCGACGGTAACCGACATCTTGCAGGAGCTGGAAAAGCCCGGCCGCGATCCACGTCCGGAATTTAAAAGCGTCGAGTTCAAGGCGGGCATCGAAAAAATCACCGATCTTGAAGTCGGCATGAGACTGGACGGCGTAGTGACTAACGTCGCCAACTTCGGTGCGTTTGTTGACATCGGCGTACATCAGGACGGCTTGGTGCATATCTCCCATTTGGCGGACACTTTTATCAAAGACCCCCGGGATGCGGTTAAAACCGGCGATATGGTCAAAGTGAAGGTGCTGGAGGTCGATGTCGAGCGCAAGCGAATTTCATTATCGATGAAAACAAATCCCGAGGCGAACGATATCAGGCCCGAACGAAATAATCAAAAGCCGACTGCGCACAAGCCCAAGCAACAAGCGCCAGCGCAAAGCGCAATGGCTAACGCATTTGCCAAGGCGCGGATCAGTAAATAATTGTAGCTCTGCTATACTGAGTTGATTATTAACATACCAGCAGGATTTGAAATGCGTAAATTCAGTCGTTCTTTTGTTTTATTTGCCAGTCTGTTTACGGCATACGCGCCGACGGCTCTGGCCGAGATGCAGCAACAGGGCTATGGCGGCATGGGCTATACACCCTCTATGCAAGGGGCGGGATACCAACAACGGAGCTATGGCAACAGCTATGGCAGCAAGGTTGGCGGCAAGGCACTGAATGCCTTTGCCAATCTGACCACCAGCGTGCTGGAGATTCCCAAAAACATCATTAACGCGACCAATCAAAGCAACGTTTTTTATGGCGCTGTCGGAGGGGCATTTAAAGGTGTGGTTGTCATGGCTGGACGCATAGGAGTGGGAATTGCCGATTTTCTTACCATCCCCCTTCCTACTCAGCCTATCGCTTATCCTTTGTATATTTGGGATGATTTTGATGTGGACACCACTTTCGGGCCGGTATTTCGGTTAGATCAAAGCCTGGAAGAAGAGCCTGTCGTTCAAGCGCCAATTCCGCAACCTGTTGTTGCCGCGCCTGCCCCTGTAGCGCCCAAGCCGGAGCCGATTGATAACTCCAAGCAGTACAACCAGGAAACCAATCAGAAACTGGATGAAGTGTTCAAAAAAAGAATGAAAAAATAGTGCGTTAGCGCTAAAAACAAAAAAGCCCGGAGGTGGAAACCTACCGGGCTTTTTTATGTGAAGCTATTCTTCAGGAATTACTGTTCCGGATCAGGCAGCGGCAAAGGAGCAAATTCCGGATGCGCAACGCTGAGTTTGCTGCCGACTTCGCCCATATAAAATACCAGAATCTTGACCGGCTCTTCGCCTATGTTGCGGCCATTGTGAAGTACGCCTACAGACTCGGGCAAAACGTCGCCTGAATGGAGGATTTTAACCTGGCCTGTAGCCAGCTTTAGTTCCAGTTCACCTTCCATGATGTAGCCGAATGCAGGCACCGGATGTTCGTGCCAGCCGGTCTCGCCCTCCGGCGCAATCTCAACGATCAGAGCGGTGACTTCGCTTTGCCCTTTGGGGTAGACGATGGGTTTGCCGTCCCAACTGGTGGTCGTCTTGAGGAGCGGAGTAACTTTAAGATCAGGGTTTTCATCCACAGCGAATGCTGTAAACGGGCAGCATAAGGCAATGAGGAGCATAAATTGCGCTTTGAAGTTCATTTGCTTAACCTTATTATGCACTTAACCCGGCGGCCAGATCATTTGCCGGCCGCCCAATAGATGCAAATGCAGATGGTAAACGTCCTGTCCGCCTTTCCTGTTGCAGTTAAACACGGTTCTGTAGCCAGCTTCAGCAATGCCCTCCTGTTTAGCTAGCTTTGCTGCCGTTTGTAATAGTTGGCCCGCTAGCAGGGGGTCGTCCAGGTCATTCACGGTAGCAATATGGCGTTTGGGGATAATCAGGATATGTACCGGAGCTTGGGGCCTGATGTCCCTGAAAGCCAGAACATTTTCGTCTTCAAAAACCACATCCGGTTTGATAACACCGGCAACCATTTTGCAAAATATACAATCAGTCATACTCTTTTACTTTTTTGTGGGAGACCGAGCCGGTCGAAACTGTTGGCTTGAGAATATACACTCCTTCTCCCTCAAGGAAAAGGCTGGATGAGGGGCATGAATACAATTTGTCTCGCCCCTGAAATACATGCCCGATGAGTTTGTGCCTACGGTTGACGTATTGTGTGTAAACACTGTTGGCTGACGCAGGCCCTGAGCGAGAGTGCCTTCCGGCGTTTCCAGCACAAGACGGTAGTGGGTGGTCATCTGGCAATAAGCATGGCCGCACCAGTTGAAGCGTTCGCATACCTGGCCGAGCCCCCCATTATCCTCTGGAACAGAGTCAGCCAATCTTCTGTAAAGAAACTTAAAAAATAAATTAGGGCCCCACTGATCCTATTTCTACCCAAGGTGGTACTGTTAACTTTAACTATTGGGATGCTCGGTCTGAAGCGCTATATACGACATATAATTTAGTCCGGCCAAAGTGAATGGCGGGGAAATTGGCATTGATACAGCAAATGGATTAACGCTTGCGAACTTCGAACCAGAGCTATACGGCACTGTTCCTGCGGCCATGCTTGCAAATGCGGCTGCTTCCGTCTGGATTGTTTCCCAGGAATTTATTGCAGCCCCGATATCCAAACTCAACAGGAATGGCATCGTTATGTTAATTTTCCCTGATATCACGTCATTCAGGTCAGCGATAATCGCTTGCCATGCACCGTACGCCAGGCCGGCAGCTTTGTCGACGGTATTGTCAAAATCTATCGCTACCTGCATGAATAAAAATTGAAACATTGGGCTTTTCTCACCCAGTGTTTTTATTGACTCCGTGACAGCGGCCTGGAATGAGGAAATCTCATTGTTAATTACGGCGTTTTCGTTGAAAAACTTGTTAAGCTCCGGTTGTAAGTTGGACATGGCGTCATATAAATTTGAGGCTGATGAGTTTATCTGACTAAAAGTGTCTATTACATTTTGGATAACGGAACTCGGCAATGGAGCCGCCGGGTTTAAAGCAGTCAGCGTATTGTTCAATGAAGTGAGCTCTTGTACCGTTTGCGCCGCGAAAGTTTTTAGTTGTTCTGAGTAGGTTAATAAACCAGGAAATATCACTGAGTTCCAATTCCGGCATACGGGGATTAACTGAGGAAAGTCCGGAAGTATGGTAGAAATCGGCCCGCTAGCATTAGCATCATCGGCCACAATTGTTGCCCCTACTCTGTAGCTAATGACCATCCAATCCGATTTCGGGATGGTAAATAGTGCGGTGATTGAATCGTCTGCAAGTTTCATTTTTTTCCTTAAATCAAAGTTTGTAAGCAGCGGCTATGAGACGGTCAGACGATGCCGTCAATTTGTGAGTTTCCATGCCGATCCTGTGGTATTGGTTCCGTCGTTCATGAACGGAGCATTATTATCATTGCTGTAGGTGTCTAAGAACCTATTGTCTCCGAGATAGCTGTTGGTCAGGTGGTATGCTCCATCTCCCACAGGTATCAGTTTCCAAAAGCTGCCACTGGTATTAGGACTGTTGCCCATGAATGGCGTATTGCTGTCATTACTGTAGGTGTCCAGATACCTTGAGCTGCCGAGAAATTGATTTGTAAGTTGATACCAGCCACCTCCTGTCCGTGTGAACTTCCAGTAAGAACCCGATGTATTTTCCCCGTTATTCATAAAAGGTTGGTTGGATTCGTTGTTGTAGGTGTCCAAAAATCTATTATTTCCCAGATAAGTATTAAACAAGCGGTAATATTGTGTTTCTACCAGGGCCGGATCGTCATAACCGAAGCCGCCGGATAGATATTTCTGTTGCGCGGGGGCATCGGCGATAAATGCGCGTGCTTCGTTTGCCGTTTGCGCCCAGTCTTCCATCGCTACTTGTAGATTAAGATCAAGAATGAAGACATTGTTATTGGCAACGCACCGGCTTACGCTCTCTTGCAGGTTCCCTAAGTCGTTGCAAATGGCGTCCCACGTCCCTTTTACTTTTTCTGCGGCATTTGCCACTTTACTAGGCGTAGGGGCAATGACAGTCCATTTGCTATTGCCTGCCGTTTCTTGATCTACCTGTTCATTAACGTCGGAGAATTTCTGAACTTGTTGAGCGACTGTAGCGGCCGCCGCTCGAAGTTGCGCCACAGAAGACATCAAATCCTGGATAGTCAGCTTAAAAGTGATGGCGTCTTGCTCTGCCATTACGTTGTTCTTCATGCCATCAATAATATTTTGCAAAACTTGGTATTTGCCCGGAACCACAGTCTCACCATAGTTGACAATATTTGCGGCCAAATCGATCAGCGCTTTAAAAGTCGTCGCATTCCATGTGGAGCAAACATCCATTAATTGGGCGAATTCGGGCACTTGCCCAGATTGCTGAACCGGGCCTGATGCGCGATAGTTCAAGACCAGGTATACACGCGAGTTGATAATTGCCCAGTCGCTTGATGGAATGAGGAACGCGGCGGATGCGGTTCCTGCCCCCATGTTGACAGATATTGTGTTCATTCTGTTTTCTCTCGGTTTAAATTTGTTGTTCGGTTAATCACGTGCGGTTTATGACAGTGGCTGCTGGCATGTCACCGAGTTACGGGGACATGCCAAAGGTCTTTTTTATTTCTTGAAGTTATTGTCGATAACTGAGCCTTGGAACTCCATGATGATGCTGGTGATTTTTGAGTAATCCATTCCGGTAGGTGCCGGACTTGGCAGAGTGATGCCCCATGTACTAAAAGGCGTGGGCTCAAAATAATCATTTTCAAAACCAGGGGCGGATGAGCCATCAACATTGATTTCCGCATAAAGATTGTTGGCAAATTCATGAACCGCGTTGGCAGAGTTGCTTGATACCGTGTATTCAAAATCCAATTGAAGCGGCGCGCTGTTAAACCGGAATTCCTGGCCTTTGAATTTGTCCAAGTAGTTGCCGGAAGTTTCTATGCCTAAATTAACAACGATTTGTCCCGCAGTTTGGGATATATCGTAAAGGCCATTGCCATCAAGCCAAATCCTGATTCTTGAGAATCTCACCCGGTCAAAATTCGCGAACTCTTTTTCGGTCAATGGCAGGAACCATTGGGCTTTACCGCTGCTTTGCAGGTTTTTGATCACCGATGGCTTGTTGATGGAAACCTGCACGGCCGCCATTGTTTGTGGGCCATGACCAAAATTTATCAGTGCGTTATATTGATCAAAAGACATTTGCGTCAGATCATTTAACGGCTCTGTTATTTTGTTTGCCAGGTCAATTAAAGACGGATTCACGCTGGAGGGCTGGAGCGCCCAATAGTAATAGGTCGCTTGATAATTTTTCAGGATAGTAAATAACGTGGTTTTCGAGTCGAGGTACTTTTGAAAAAACAATTGTTGTAATTTCAAAATCGGCGCTTGCCCGGCCTTAAGGTTTGCCACTTCCGCGGCCATGTTTTTTGCATTTTCAGCGGCATAATACAACTGGAAACTTAATGCGGCATATTGCTGACTTGCATTGATGGCCGCTAATTGCGCGGCGCATAGCGCTTGCCCGTAAATTACCAACGTATCTAACGCTTCTTTATACGAAGCAGCATATTCTATGTCGTTATCGATAAGCGGCTGTACGCTATTGTCTGCCTGAAGTTTAAAGACAGACCATGAGGCAAGTCCGTTTACGTCGGCGCTATCTATTTGGTTACTTATTTTTTGTACATCGGCAAATTGATCGGCTGGACCGTTTGCGCCGTTTATTTCGGAGCCTGCTGTATATAAGGCTTGCGATAGCTCATAAACTTTTTGCAACACATCAACCAGCTGTTTCAACTGTTCCATCGCGTCAACGATCGCCTTACCGTCAGTAACAGCCGTTTCAACCGCTTTGGCCGCATCGACCGCCGTTGCCGCGCCTTCTGCCGCCGCCGGCGCGGTTTCTTCATTCCCTGTCAACATGCCGGCAATGCCGACGCCGAACTCCACGATGGCTTTGACCATGTCGAAAACAGCCATGATAATTACTTTCTGTTTATAGGCCGGGATGCCGATCAACTTCAAATTATTCCCCTCAACAGTCACTACATCCTGCTGATTGAGGAAATTTAATTGGGCTATATTGACTGCCTTATTGGTATTGACACAATTGGCCTCGGCTTGCGTAAGCAATTGCTTGATATATGTAACTTGATTTGCGCTGTTCTTTGCAAGTGCGGTTGCCTGGGTGATCTGGCCCTGAGTCACTATTTCGGTCGTGAACAGTTGAATGTAGTTTGTCTCGTCATTGACGAGTTCAGCTCCCATTGCGGTAGCCAAATTTTGATACACCGACGAACTAAGATAAGGGACATAGGTCGTATTATTTTTTTTGGCGATAATTTGTGAGCTGAGCAATGATGAAAGGTTTGTGCTGCGGAAAAAGAGCTGGTACAAATCCGGATTATTGGAAGCGCCTGCCCAACCCTGTACCCAGAGAAGAATAGATAAGGCTATTTCAGGATTCTGGTCGTAACATAAAGCTCCGAAAATAAAGCTGTTGAAAAGATAGCTCTCCTGGTCGCTGGTCATGGTCGCCGGGAAGCCTTCGGCAAGAGTCAATGTCCGGCTTTGAAGACCGCCTTGTTGCGTGCAGGAAATGCCAATCCCCGGCGAAATATTGGCACTGGAAATACTCAGGTTCCCAGAAGATCCGTCGCCGGTATTCACAAGAATTTCTCCATTCGTTGCTGAAGAAAATACCATGACATCTGCGACACCCGTTGCCGTGGAAGCATTCAAGTTGACGTAAAATGAAGCCCCGGCTTGAAACTCAATAAGCCTGGCGTAAATAACCAAACCTGTATTATCCGTGAGTTGCCATGCCGCCAAATCGGAGACGTTCAGTATGTCGGTATAAATTGTGGTAACGGCAGGTGTAATTCCACTTGTTGCAATTTGTTTTTGAATCTCTCCGATGTCGAGATAGTTGCCGTAAAAAACAGCATTTTCCGCAGCAATGCTTGTGATGCTTGCATTGGGGACATTTCCGGCTGTAGCCAGGGTGTTGTAGAACTGTTCCCATCCTTGCGAAGGGCTGGTGGGTTGCGGGATGCCGCCTTGATTGGGATCGTTTGTCATTTTGTAAACCTTCGTGGATTCGGTTAGCTTTAATTTCTGAAATGTTTTTTTGAAAGTTGATGCTTTGCCTTCAAATAATGCGTTGGGACTCGAAGGGAAATTAGGCGGTGAACAAGCCGCTGCTTCTTATAAATAGCAACAAACCAATGGGAAGCATCGACGTTAGTTCACTATATAATTTCCCTAATAATTTTTAAGCGACTATCCCTGAACAGTAATAAACGCATTGGTGCGATAAGCATTAGCCTCTTTTGCAAGGTTCGCCCAATCGGTTGTTGCGGTATTAAAATCGATTTGCAGAAGAAAGGCTAAGCTACCTTGGAAATCCTTAGTTAGATAATCGGAAAGACTGGTAAGGTCGGATGAGATAGCAGTCCAATTGCCTTCTACACCTTCCAATATGCTAATTGCAGCATTCAATTCATTGCTCAGGTTTTCAATCGCTGTTGTTACTGAGGTAAGGTCATTCATGAGGTTCATGTCTGCCTGCTCTTGGGCATTTAGTGACTGAATGTTGGCAGTTGCTGCATTCATTGCGTTTAGTGCCGCCGTTGCCTTTGCCCCGTAAATACCGGCCACAATTCCGGCGGCAATTGTTCCAAAAGGCCAAATCCAGCCATATGTCGGAGATGTTGCCGCTACTATTACGTCATGATTATATTCAGCCTGGAATTTATGTAATGCGGTCGTTTGCGCTGCTATCTCCGAGACTAAATTTTGCACGGCTGCGCTGGTGGTGCCGTACTCATCGTTATAATATTGATAATAGCCTGTTCCCGGTGCAGGGCTGTTGCTGCCCAAAGTCGTCAGGTCGCCTTCCAGGTTTGTAACGAAAGAATTCAGCTGCGTTGATATACTTGATGCCTTGGTTATATAAGGTGCAATATTCTCTGCAAGCTGGTTCACCACTCCTACCATGTTGTTCTGGATGGTTGTTAATGCGGCACCGGTAGGCGCGGGTGTTACGTTTAACTGGTTTATCAGTTCCTGTAACCCGGCATAATATTGGGGAACGTTTTGCGCATATTCGTAAATGTCGGAAGCCAGGCTTACGATTGACGGATAAAGCGTTTGTGTAAAGTCGGTTCCCTGAGTTTGCATGCTTCCATACAAAGTGACGAGTTTTTGAAAATCACTCATATCCGCAGGAGCTCCTGACCCCATACTTGTTGAGAGTGCAGTAAGCGTATTGGGTAAACTCGCTACATTATTTAAATAGGTTTGAAGAGTTAGCCAGCTTGTACTCGTCATGCAAAAAGGAGGGTTGCCGGAAGTCGAGGGTTGCGAGAATGATCCGGGGCCGGCATTGAAAGCTTTTGGTTGGGTTGGGGTTGTCATAATGAATTTCCATAAAATAATTGAATTTACTTCCAGCTTACGAGGTATATAGCTGGAGAAGAGGGAGGTAGAGTAGAGAGGGTTTCTCCCAGTCGCCCAAGGTAGAATATGCAATTCATGAGATTGATTGCTGACAAATGCTGACAAAGCCTGACCATCATCAAGTCTGCAAGGCCTGTATTTCAACCCAGAACAATCCTTGCTCCTGCGAAATAGGATCTTACATTGTGCACAGTCAAGCTTTTAGCACATGCAAAACTTGACCATCCTCAGTAACGGCAGTAGGTTAAAGTTCCGTTCGACGTACATCTTGGTAGTATGAGGAAACGGCGCTTGAGCAATTCAGGGTCATGAGTTATCAAACACCAAAATATCAGGCTGTAATGCAAGTAAGGTATGACGGTAGTGAACGGCTGGGGAAACTATTGCCATTATCAGGTCATGGAAAAGGTCAAGACCCATACGGAGCAACGGCTGCGTAAAAACTTGATGAAGCCGCACAAGGTGAAGGACCGAGAAGTCGGCGAAGGCCGTGAAGGCCGTTTTTCTGATGTAGAGCGGTACCGCTTCTATGGGGTGTACAAAATCCCGGCAGAGGCTGGCGCTCGGCGCATGCTTTGGCGTGAAGAGTATCGGAGAGCCGTGTGCCGGAAACGGCATGCGCGGCTTGATGGGAGAGGGCAGGTGAGCCCCCGCCCTCTTTCTCAAGAATGATTTGTTGAATAGCTTCTGTTACATTTAATGTAACTCACACATTTCCAGAAATAAGTTAATTAACTTTGGCTGATCCATGGCGGCAAGGTGACCGGCATTAAGGACTTTTACCCAGCTGAGTATGCCGCCATTTTGTATGTAGCCGAGCACCTGCTTGGAATCTTCAGATGTCCAGTGCGTTGTTCCCGCTTTTTTAAAATTGTTCACAACAGGGTCGTCGAGTAAATTCAACCAAGCCTCAACGCCTAGGAAGTTACAGTCCTTTGCGTCATTAAGTCCCGAGACTGCAATAATCTGTAAGCCCTCTTTCAGCAATTCGAGAACCATATCGGCGTACGAATCATTAACGCCAAAAGCATAATTGTTACTAATTTGCAGCGACCATGATTCGGTTAATTTTGTTCCTTTTTTTGCATGAATCGCCTCCCGCACGTCGTCTCTATTCAGATAATCCAATACAGGCTGGAAAGGCGGGTCTGCCAGTTCGGCAGTATTGGCCATATAAAGCCCGCATATTTTCTGGATGGCCTCATTTACACCCGGAAAATTATGTTGGTATTTTTCATCCAATGCTTCCTTTTGCGCCTTGGTAATCATGCCATGGTTGTAGGCATAGGTCGTACCGGTCGCCATCTGCACCATGGGATTCACCCAAGCATCTAGCAATATCGTGGCTCGCAAGTTTAGATGAGTACCGCCCTCATGCTTGTTGCCAGTGAGTATTGCTTTTGAAAGTAATGGCAGGTACGTGCCGGCATACGATTCTCCAGCAAGAATTATCGGGTTTTTTGCGATTTCCGGATGTTTGGCAATAAAGTTCACCAGCGCCTGGTAATATTGATCAATTCCCTGGGCGACATTCTGAGGCAGGTCACTATCCTGTTCCTGGAAAGACAGCGTTACACTTAGCGGATGCTCAAATATCATGTAATTGGCGAAGTTATTCCAGGCATGTTCACGAGGCTTGAGTTGAGGGTTATCTTGGGTTCCATTAATTTCGTATGGACCGTTTTCCAAAAAAAAGCCCCAGAAACTGCTGGAACCGGGACCGCCGTTTGTCCATATTACCGTCGGGCGATATTCATAATCCGACGCACCGACGAACCAGTAGAACAACTCTTCATCCTTTGCTCCTTCAGGCTTTGGATTTTCCTTGCCATAGATTGAAGCGTACCCGGCGTATTGAACTCCTTCTAAGCTGTCGAGTCCGGGAAGGCTCACAACTTGGTCATTCTTTTTGTCCATATAGACATTCTCTTTTTTGTTAGAAATAACGATAAGAACAGCTTAGGGCTGAGTTATTGATTAGAGAATCTATACTAACTCATGACTCTGTTCCTGATAATTTGTTATCTGATAGAAGCCGCGAACAAAATACCCCTGTAACAAAAACCATGGGGTTTATGAAATCAAACATAAATGCTATGCGATAATCATCTGGCTTATCTTCTCAGCCAGCGCCAGGGTCAGCAAGAAATGCTCGATTAATGAGGCTTACCCTTGACTAACGCCAAGCCTCAAAGGTCTGCAACTGAATCTTAAACAAATAGCCCTGTCCCTTCACCCCCCGAATCGGGAAACCCTCAGGCGCATAAGAGGCCAATTTGCGGCGCAGGCGACTGATCAGCGATTCGAGTCGGCGTTCGTCGTAGTACCAGAAATCCTGGCCCAAGGCCTCAATGAGCATCTTGCGGCTGACCATATTTCCATTCATATTGGCGGCGGCCCCCAAAATGCAGCATTCGTTGTGTGACAGTGGGATTGGTTTACCATCAGGGGTAATCAATTCCAATTGTGACGCATTGAGCTGCCAGCATGCTTGTCCATTGCGTCCAAGCATTTCGGGTTTTGTATTACTGACAGTGACTCTCGGCCGCTCATTTTCATTCGGCAAATGCAGTGCCAGGATGTCGACCCCGTGCTTTGCCAGCCAAGCACTCAGGTTCTCCCCGTCAAGCTCGGCCGTCGTGGCAAAGTCAGCTTGTTGCAGACTGGATACGATGTTGTTGAGCGGATAGGTATTGTGATCAAAGATGGCAATGCGGATCACGGCAAGTTCCTCCCATTTACATGGGTTACCTGATCGGTACAAAAAATTAAGCAAAACATGTCGACTCCCCTCTGTTGGAACCCGTTTGATGCTGTCAATTTCCGCCTGATATAGCGACCAATAGTAGTCTGCGCTTATCTGCTGAAATCAATGACTAATAGGACAAAATATTTTACTGCTCAGGTTCTTATTATTTTTACCGGTAGTTCGTAGTGCTATGCCCACAAGGCATGAGGCAGCTACGAGGTATACGGTCCTTGTCTTGAACCTGTCGAAGCAACTCTTGGTATTATCAATCTAAACTTACTAAATGTTTCGGCAATAAGACATGCTGAGTAACCTGCCCATCACTTGCTTACTTGTCAAATTTAATAACTAGGTTTTCGGTACTGCCGCCGCTAAACAAACTGTAATAGTTGTTGTCGTAAGTCCGCGCCGAATAATGAAAGCCATACTATTCACTTAAATTCAACAAGCCGTCTTGCTACCAAAACATATCGTATTCGAGAGTTTGTGTCTCCCTATCCCTTCCAGTCAGGAACAACTCCATGAGCCATCTCTTTGGTATTCTCATTGTAAACAAGCACCGTATCAGCACTGATCATGCTTGAATCAGCCACCGTCAGTCCATATTCACCGACAAGCGTGCCATCGCCATGTATGGTATTCGATGGGGTATATAGAGCGTAGCCATAGGGAATTCTAAAAGCGGTAAAATTGAATTCGGTTTCAGAAAGTTGCTTTCCAATAACGATATATCCACCACAGTCTTTTGATAAAGGAATATGGATATGAGGGAATTCATGAGTCTCTACAAAAATACCGCCACCGCCGTATTTTTGCATAAGGAAGTCTTTCTTGTAGATGCTGGTGTAATCGTACTTCATCATTACGATGTCACACTGTTCTGATCTGATCGTCAGCTCCTTGCCATTTTCAATCAGTTCCAGGCCATAATGTCTGACATTTTTTTTTGTGGCGGTAACGGTGGGGATTTTAAAGTGGTCAGGTACCAGTAACGTTCCCATCGCGCCAAAGACATTTCCGTTACTACCTGCGACAACTTTGATATTGTTTTTTAACGCTTCTGTGGCGTTGTACCAGGTTGCCTTCACGGTGATCATATCGGGGGCTTCGGTATCAGGTTTCATGCCACTGTTCGATTGATTATCAATCGTCCAGTTTGTCACTCCCTTTTCAACGAAGGCCATCCCTGCATCAGTGCTAAGGGCGATTTTGTCTTTGTCGGGGAGATCATCTTTAACTGCATACCGCGTTATATCGACGCTCTCGAGTATCGCATCGGTCAGCATCGTTCTTTCGAAATATACCGGAAAATTAACTCTATCACTCATTTAGATGTCCTTTTTAAATTATTGTTATTATTAAAACAGGCCATTCTTAATGGAGATGACCAGATATTATCGGGGCTAATGGTAGTTAGTATTTCCACACAAAGAAAGATATAATTCCAGAATACACTGTTCCAAAAAAGCGAACCAACAATGATTAAATATATGCGCCATATGGTCGTTTTTTCGCACATCGTTGAGGCTGGCGGCATCAGTGCGGCAGCAATAGAATTAAGGCTTTCAAAGTCTGTTATTAGCCAACAACTCAAATCACTTGAGCATGAATTAGGTGTATCGCTGTTAAACCGCAGTACAAGGCAGCAAGTTCTAACTCCAGCTGGACAGTTGTTTTATAAGCAATGCAAGCAAGTCAATGAAATCGCCCTGCAAGCCTGGGAGAATGCCAGAGAAGCACAGCAACTTGCTCTAGGCTCAATCCGAATAAGTGCGCCAAATGCTCTAATGGAGCCTATTGTTGCGCCGGCAATTGGAGAGTTGGTAAAACGTCACGAAGGAATAACGCCGACGCTAATAAGCGATGACCGCCGTGTGAATCTGATTGATGATAAAATTGATCTGGCGATTCGCGTTGGCGAGATGCCTTCCTGTGATTATAAGCAGCGTAAGCTGGGGGCTTTTAAAGATGTTTTATGTGCCGCCCCTAGCTATATTAAAAAGCACAATATTACCTCTCGATTATTATCGAACAACGATGCCAAGTATCCTGAGTTTAACTACGTTTCTAATAGTTGGCAGGGTGTGCATATCCAGCACGTGTTTTCACACAAAATAACAAAAGAGCCGATTAAACTCTCCTTCACTGCCAACCGGTTATGTAATTCGCTACCCGCAGTCATTGCTATGGCTAAAGCAGGGAGTGGTCTAGCATTAATTCCCGACTTTGTTTTAAACAAACACAGGCAAAATTTGATAGCGGTTTTACCCGATTTCGAGAGTGAGGCTGTTCCCATTTTTGCTGTGCATGCCTTTGCCAATACTCCGCCCACATTGGTAAGGCTCTCTATCGAAGCCATCAAACGAGAGATAGAAAAATATATGAATAATTAGCGTTATCTGGAGGGTAGCACAAAAAAGATCAGGATAGAGTAGAGTAGAGGGTGGCGTATGCCGTTTCCTCGCACACACTTTCGATATTTTTTACGCCAAGCCTCAACTGAGCGCCTGACGGAACGGTGTACCCCAACGCGCGGGAAACGGCCTTCATGGGGTCCGCGGTCTTTCACCGAGTGGCGCTTCATTAAATATGATTGCCAGTGGTGGGGTTAAATCCTGGTTGGCGACTTGTTGAATTTTAATGCCAAGAGAGCCGGTTGAGATTACAGGGAACCTTTACATTCCCACGCGGCCATTAAAAGCATGCGATAACGTACTGCTGTCGGTAAACTCCAGCTCACCGCCCATGGGTACGCCGTGGGCGATCCGGCTCGCCTGTACGTGGTGCTTCCTGGCCAGCTCGCTGATGAAATAGGCGGTAGCCTCGCCTTCAACCGTGGAATTGGTCGCCAGTATCAGTTCCTTGACGCGGCCTGTTGCCAGCTGCTGTTCAAGCTGATCCAGGCCGAGTTCATCGGGGCCTATGCCGTCCAGCGGCGATAACCGGCCATGCAATACAAAATAACGCCCCTTAAAGACGGTTGCCTGGTCGACAATCCATACATCAGAGGGGCTTTCCACGATGCAGATAACGGACTCGTCTCTTGACTTATCGGCGCAGATTTCGCAAATATCGCCTTCGGTCAAGGTACGGCATTGCCTGCAATGGCCTATTTCTTCAATTGCTCTTAGCAATGTTTGGGCCAGCATTTTTGCACCGCTGCGGTCGCGCTGGAGCAGATGAAACGCCATCCGCTGAGCAGTTTTAGGACCGACGCCGGGCAAGCAGCACAGATTCTGGATTAATTGCCCTAATAAGCCTTTTTTATGCATATTAGAAAGGCAGTTGGAATCCGGGAGGCAAGGGCAGTCCCGATGTGACATCTGCCATTTTCTCTTTTTTCATTTTCGCGACTTTATTGACCGCATCGTTGATAGCCGCAGCCACCAAGTCTTCTAGCATATCCTTGTCTTCGCCCAGCAGGGATGGATCAATGGTGACCTTTCTGGCTTCGCGTTTGCCGGTCATCAGGATAGTCACAAGACCGCCGCCGGCTTCGCCCATGACCTGCATCGCATTAAGCTCTTCCTGTGCTTTCTTTAGGTCTTCCTGCATTTTTTGGGCTTGCTGCATGATGTTGCCGAGTGCATTTTTCATTTGCTTCTCCTGTTTCGTTAAACGGGTGCTTGTTAGGTGGGCTCTATGGTACCGGGCATGACTCTGGCGCCCAAGTGTTCTTTTAAAGCCTGAACATTTTCATCTGAATTAATCGCATCAACCGCCGCCCGCTGTTTGTCTTCGCGCGCCTTGGTTAATTGTACGGCAGGCGTGGCGATCGTGGTTTTCTCGGCGGTGATCACCAGCTTCAACGGTGCTTTGCGATAAGCCTGTAACGCCTTTTGTAAATTTTCTTCGGTGCGGCTGCTGCGCAATTGCTTATGCCCCGGATCTAATATCAAGGTACAGACAGTATCGTCAATATTTTCCAAAACGCAATTATGAGCCAGTTCTCGAGTTAAGCCGCTAATCTTCATTGCTGCAACGATTTCCATCCAGGTGCTATCCTGTGCTTGAACGGCAATAGTTTCTTGTGCGGTTTTTTCAGCGGTGACGGGGTTCTGCTCTGTTGTCGTCGGATTATAAACAGGCTGCGCTTGATTATGGGCTGGCTGTGCTTGGGGTTTGTTAACGGGCTGGCGAGCCTGGGCCTGCTTGACCGGTGCCGACGCTATGCCGGCCGGCCTGAAAGTCAGCATGCGCAACATGACCATCTCAAAACCGCTGCGCGGGTCGGGTGCCAAATCCAGGTCCCGTTGTCCTACCAGACCGATCTGATAATAAAGCTGGACATCTTCGGGCGTAAGCTTGGCGGCCAACGCGGCAATCATGTCCGCATCAAAATCATGGTCGATCGCCGTCGGTATTTGTTGAATTAAGGCGATGCGGTGCAGGACTTGCAAAATTTGTTGCAGTACATCGCTAAAGTCCGGCGTTAAGTTGGCGATCTCGTTTATTTTATCGAGTATGGCTTTGGCATCGCCTTCGGCAAGTGCCGTTAAAATATCGTCAACCGGTTGCTGCGCCACGGTGCCCAGCATCGCGTTGACATCTTCCGTGCCGACTTTGCCGTTGCCGTAAACAATGGCTTGGTCGAGCAGGCTTAAGCCGTCGCGCATGCTGCCATCCGCAGCGCGCGATAATAATTTTAAAGCGCCTGATTCGGCTTCGATGTGTTCTTGATGGAGTATGAATTCCATCTGGGAAAAAATCTGGCCGGGCAGCAAACGCTTGAGATTAAATTGCAGGCAGCGGGACAGCACGGTGACAGGGATTTTATGCGGATCGGTAGTCGCCAGCAGGAATTTTACATGCGGCGGAGGTTCTTCCAGTGTTTTCAGCAAGGCGTTAAAGCTGTGCCCGGACAACATGTGCACTTCGTCAATCAGGTAGACTTTATAGCGGCCTTGATTGGGCGCGTATTGCGCATTGTCGAGTAAATCGCGGGTATCTTCGACTTTGGTGCGCGATGCCGCATCGACCTCGATTAAATCCAGAAAACGTCCTTCGTCCAAATCTCGGCACACGCTGCATTCGCCGCAAGGATTAAAACCCTGGAGATTTTCACAATTAATGGCTTTGGCTAAAATCCGGGCAATGGTGGTTTTGCCGACGCCGCGCGTTCCGGTGAATAAATAGGCGTGATGAAGCCGATCATGCTGCAAAGCGTTCATTAACGATTTGACGACATGCTCTTGTCCGACAACTTCTGTGAAATTATGGGGACGCCACTTTCTGGCGAGAACCTGATAGTTCATTGCAGGCTCGAAAAGGTAAGTATGTTTGGGCGGTGACCATGCCAGCCACATCCCGGCACACGAATCTGCTGTTACCGTTGCTCCCTTCCGGGCCTGGCGGGGTTCACAGCGTATCGTTGCGGGAGGACCGACACGATCACCATAAAACATTAGCCGTGCTGGCTAAAGGATGGCTATTATCGTTGAATCGATTAAATAACACAAGCCGCAATGGCATAATTTTTGGAAAAATTAAGACCAAATCTATTTTATTGTTCTGCGTTTTGTCTCGGCCAAATAATTACCGCCGTTCTGAGCCGGCTTTTCCCAAAACTGGACATTCGGTCGAAATCCTCAAAGGCAATGGGAATAAATTGGCAATCGAGCTCGCTCTGGCGTATTTCTTCGGGATCCGGGTCATGCATATACAGGCAGTCATCGTCGAAGCCGCTCATCACCACCCAATGCGGCGCCTTTTTCCTATCCATTTGAAAAGTGCTGATCAGAATCAACGGTATCGCTCCGGCCTTAAAGGCTCCGATCAGGTCGCTCTGGCTGATATTGGCGTAATGTATCTTGATGTCTTGTTGCTCCGCCTCGCGCTTGAAGCTGTTATCGACTAACTCCACGACCCGTTTTTTGGCCTCGCTACGTACGCTGTCTATAAATAGCGTTGAGGTCTGGTTAACCCAAACTTCGACTGCAAATTGCCGCCGCTTTGCCGCCAGCGCCAAACCTATCGGATGACAGCCGCCATGTCCCGAGGTCATAAAAATAGTCGTCGCTTCGCGCCACAGGCTGATCTCTTCCTCCTCCGAAGGTTGATAAGCCCTGTTTAAACCATGCATAGCCATCATTAACGATGCGGGACCGCAGGTAAACGGCGTCGTTTGCCTGAGCCAGTGCACAGACTTGTGTTGGAAGTTGCCGTGATAACGGCGGATCAGTTTCTGGAAACGCAACGCATCTTTGTGGTCTTCATAATAATCGCGATAGATACCGAATTTTTGATAGCCCAGCCATTCATACAGCTTAATCGCCGCTGTGTTATCGACGCTGACTTCAAGGCGCAGATACAGTCTGCCGGCATCACCAGCGGCCTGCTCGCCTGCCGCCATCAGCAGTTTGGCGATGCCTTTGCCTCTATGCTGAGGCTCAACGGCTAGCGAGTAGACTCTGGCCAACCGGGTGCCGGGATGGTAAATAATAAGAATATAGCCGACGATTATTCCTTCCATATCAGCAACTAACAAAGCGCGATGCTCTGTGGTTATCCAGTGCTTCAAGCTGCGACGGCTTAATTGATCAGTGTCGAAACAGCGTGTCTCAAGCGCCACCAGCTGATTAAGATCGGTTAACAGGGCCGGGCGAATGACAATGCTCATGATGATACCCCCCACAAGCCTTGGGCAATAACCTGTCTGGCTCGGAACAATACCATTTCCCGCCATGCCCGATCGTCGGGGCAAAAATGGCGGAGCATGGTTTTACTGTGTTCCTGACGGGCTTGCTCGTTATCGGACTGCGCCCAGAGTTGATGGTCGCGCAGTAATATTTCAAATAATTGATCGGTGCTGAAAGTGCCGAATTCCAGGGTAATGTAACAACTGCGCTCATTCATGATCGCATGCCAGGCATAATCCAGTAACCCGGTTTTCGGCACTGAGCTGGACGTGCCCAGAAACGGCAATGCGACCGAATCGCCATACCAATGATGGGCTGCACGTGTTCCTGCACTGCCCGGCTGATGGTCGCAAATGATTTCGCCATAGCCGTAAGAGCCCAGGCCGGTGTGCAGATCGATGACGGCCAAGTCCCGCTGTTGCAAACTGTATTGGCGTATCAGGTCTTCGGAGACCTGCCTGCCGTGTGCGGGCGCCGCTCCGCCATAAAACGGCCCGGACGGATCGGAGTATTGCCCGGCGCTGATGGCTTTTTCAAGCGCGACACGGCCATACTGCCGCTCAAATTCGGCAATGGCGACTTTCCGTTGTGCGGCATCCGCTAAATAGAATTTATCTTTGAGCTGTTCATAGTCTTTATTCTCGGGCAACGGCTGAGAGAAATCGACGATATTGCGATTAAGATCAACGCCGTTTGCATCGCAACGCCGCTGCCAGGCATAGCCCCACGGGGTCAGTGCATGAACCATCAATACCGCAGTATTAGCCGGAATATCGACACCGCCTTCGGCAATCAGATTCAGCTGGTCGAGCTGTACGGCACTGCCGGTAAAGCCCTCGATGCCGTGTGTTCCTCCGAGCAAAACCAGCACCCTTGACGCATCCTCCGGGCCGATCCAGAGGGTATCGGTAAACAGTTCTTCGCCTTCAGGCCCGGTTCCGTCGCAGGGATAAGTCAGGCATCGTGCATGACTGGGTAGTTTATTTGTTTGGGCCAGCCAGCGCTGCCGGCCGGCGGCATAGCTGCCGGGAAAAACGGCGGTATCGATGGCGGCGAGAGGAAGACTATATGACATGACGGTTACCTGATATTTTTCTCTAGCATAGCCCCAGTTAAGTTAATCATGAAATATTTCTCAATACCCAGAAAAACCCCTTGTGCAAACAACTGACTGGTTCCAGAATTAAGACCTATCTTACTACAGGATCTTATTGTTATGGCGCGTACTCTTCTGGTTGTTGATGATCTTTCCGACTGGAGCCCTTATTATCCCAGCGATCAAGTCATCACCTTTGAAAACTATCTTGCGACCGAGCAGGGTGACGCTCAGCAGCGAGTTCGCATTATCAATCTGTGCAGCAGCTACCGTTATCTTTCTGATGGTTATTATTGCTCACTGCTGGCCGAAGCCAGAGGACACCACGTTATCCCTTCGGTTCGGGTATTAAGCGATCTGAGCAAAAAAGCGCTCTACCGGCTCCAGCTTGATGACCTGTCGGAAACACTGGAAAAAGGCGCCTTTAAAACCGCCGACAAAAACCACGAAATAACCTTGATGAGTTATTTCGGCACTACGCCTGACCCGGCTTTTCAGGAACTCGCCCGGCAGCTATTTGAACGCTTGTCCTGCCCGATTCTGGAAGTGACGCTGCGCTGCTATGCAAAGCAGTGGGAAATCGCCGACTTAAAGGCCGTATCGCATCGTCATCTGGATGATGCGCAGCAAACCGTTTTTGCCGACGCGCTGGATAAATTCAGCACCAAAGTCTGGCGCAAGGGCCGTGCCCGCAAAGCAGCGCGGTTCGATCTTGCGATATTGATCAACCCGGAAGAGCAATTACCGCCGAGTAACCGTGGTGCGTTAAAAAAATTCATCAAGATCGGCAGGCAACTGGGTATTGAAATAGAGCTGATAACTCAGCAACATTTTATCCGTTTGTCGGAGTTTGACGGTTTGTTCATACGCGAAACCACCAACATCGACCACTACACCTACCGTTTCGCCAAAAAGGCCGAGGCCGAGGGCTTGGTCGTTATTGACGATCCGACCTCAATGCTGCGCTGCACCAACAAAGTCTATCTTGCCGATTTGTTCCGTACCCATAAAGTGCCTACGCCTAAGACCTGGCTGCTGCACAAAGGCAACGCTTCTCATCTGGACAGGGTGGAAGCGGAAGCCGGGTTTCCGGTCGTGGTCAAAATTCCCGACGGTTCCTTTTCCCGCGGCATCGTTAAAGTCAATGACCGGAAAGAGCTGGAACTTAAAGTGGAAGAACTGTTTCAAAAATCCGCTCTGCTGCTGGCGCAGGAGTTTCTTTATACCGATTTCGACTGGCGTATCGGCATTTTCAACAACAAGCCCCTGTATGCGTGCCGCTACTACATGGTTAAAAACCACTGGCAGATTTACAGGCACGGCAGCAACCGAATCGATACCGGTAGCTTTGCCACCTTGCCGACCTTTGAAGTCCCCAAAGCCGTGCTGGATGCCGCATTAAAAGCGACCCAGCCGATAGGCAACGGTTTATACGGCGTAGATATCAAAGAGAAAGACGGCAAAGGCTATGTGATAGAAGTCAATGACAACCCCAATATTGACAGCGGCGTCGAAGATAAATACCTGGGCGATGAACTGTATCGATTGATCATGACCGAGCTGCTGAGGCGCATGGAAAATCGCAGTAAAGGCATGTTAACGCTGTAGGCGGAAACGCCAGTTTGGATGCTGTAGGGTATAGACCGCGCCTTACCGAGTAGCGTTGACCAGGGCAGTAGCTGAGGCGCTTTTGTCAAAACGCATAATGAGGAAGTCTATTTGAAACTGAAGCGATTTCAACGCGTTATCCTGCGAATTGCCGTCGCTTTCGGCATCGTCCTTTTGGCCGCATCCCTGCGTTTGTGGCCGTTGCAAGCTCTGGGCTTGCGCTTGGCCTATCTCACTTTTTATCCGGCGGTCATGATCGCCGCCCTCTACGGAGGGATTTTTACCGGCTTGTTGGCGACGGTTCTTTCCGTGCTGGTCGTCTATTTCTGGCAGCCCAGCGGGCATCCGTTTATCCAGGATTCGGCCGACTGGTTGGGCATGGCTGTTTTTATAATCAACGGCATCATAGTCTCTCTGGTGTGTGAGGCCATGTTTCATGTGCGAGCACGAATGACTGATGCCCTCGCGCAAGCCAACCGTTTCCGCAGTGCGCTGAACCAGATCTCCGCTTTTATTTACATGAAGGATCGCCAAGGCCGTTACGTTTACGCCAATCGGCCGACGCTGGAGTTGTTCAAATGTTCAGCCGAAGAGCTTGTCGGCAGCGAAGATTCCCGCTTTTTTTCGCTCGACGCTGTTGCCCGGCTCAAGGCTATAGATACACGGGTTCTCGAGCACGGTGAAGATACGGCCGAGGAGGTGGTTGACGGGCAGCATGTCTATTGGGAGATCAAGACGCCGATTTACGACGATACCGACAAAAAACGGATCTGGGGATTGTGCGGCATTTCTACCGACATCACCGAGCGCAAGCAGTTAGAGTCTGCGGCTAAGCATTATGAAGCCATTATCCAGTCTTCAGAAGACGCCATCATCAGTAAATCACTGGACGGCATCGTTACCAGTTGGAACCCCGGAGCGGAAGCCATGTTTGGCTATAGTGCCGAGGAAATGATCGGCAAGCCCATGCACATACTGTTTCCCAAGGATCGGCAGGATGAGGAAAACGTTATACTTGAAAGGCTGAAACGAGGAGAAAAAATTGAGCCTTTCGAAACGGTGAGGTTGTGCAAAGACGGAAAGGAAATCTATGTTTCTGTAACCTTTTCACCGATTCGCGGCAGCAGTGGGGAAATTATTGGCGCTTCAAAAATTGCCCGCGACATTACCGAACGCAAGCAACAGGAAGCCGCCTTGCAGGAATCGGAGGAACGCTTTCGTTCTACTTTCGACGCCGCCGCCATCGGCATGGCGTTGGTGAGTCTGGAAGGCCGTTTCATGCAAGTGAATGCTGCCTTGTGTCATATTGTAGGCTACACCGAAGCTGAGCTAACGCAAAAGACTTTCCAGGACATTACCCATCCCGACGATTTGGAAACCGACCTGACATTACTGAGTGAACTGCTGGCTGGCACACGGCAGAGCTACCAGATGGAAAAGCGCTATCTTAAAAAGGATGGCCGGGTGATCTGGATATTGCTTAGCGGCTCAGCCGTGCGCGATTCGGCCGGCAAGGTGCTCTATTTTATCGGTCAGATCCAGGACATCAACGAACGCAAAATCTTGCTGGACCGGCTCGAACGCCAGGCACAGCAGGATTATCTGACCGGTCTTTACAATCGTCGTTTTTTTCTGGAACAGGGGGAATTGGAACTTGCTCGGGCGCAGCGTTATGACAACGAGTTATCCCTATTCATGCTCGATATTGACCACTTCAAAGCAATCAACGACACCTACGGGCACGCAACCGGCGATATTGTTTTGCAGACCTTGAGTCATATTCTCCGGGAAACACTGCGCTCGGTCGACATCATCGGCCGATGGGGAGGCGAGGAGTTTGTCATCCTGTTGCCGGAAACCGATGCTCAGGAAGCGGCTGAAATAGCGGAGCGCTTAAGGGAAGCCATCGACCATGCTAAGGTCACACTGGCAACCGGATTGCCGCTGCATTTTACGGCTTCAATCGGCATAGCGACATTAAAAGAGAAGGATACCAATATTGACATCTTGCTCAACTATGCCGACGAAGCGCTTTACCAAGCAAAGAATACTGGACGCAACAAAGTTTGTATTGCGGATTAAGGTATCGTTTTGGTTGAGAACAGTATTGGTACAGATTATGCCAAGGAGTCAGTGAAAGATTATCAGGAGTGCAAGCTTCGCTTGCCCAGCAGGCAAAGCCTGCACTACGAAAACACGCCAATGAGTTAATATGTTAAAACGTTACAAACATCGTCCCGCACATCTTTTGTTGGATAAAACCAGTTACTTTATAACCGGTAGCATTTATCAAAAACGCGAATTACTAAACGATCAGTTAAAAGAGCAGTTGATCGCTTTGTTGCAGCAAACGTTTACTGAATTTTGCTGGACGCTGGAGCATTGGGTGGTGCTGAATAATCACTATCATTTGATGGCGATTAGTCATAAAGGGACAGATTTACCGAAAATCATAGTGCGTGTTCATTACCAATCTGGGCAGCTAATCAGGAAAGCCCATCCCTTTGATTTACCGGTGTGGTGGAATTACTGGGATTACTGTCCGCGTGATGAAAAAGATTATTTTATTCGTCTTAACTATCTGTTGAATAATCCTGTAAAACACGGCTACACGAAAAATCTGACTGATTATCCTTTTTCCAGTTTTCACCAGCATATAGAAAAAGTTGGTCGAGAAAATCTGCGGCGGCAATTTAGCAATAACAACCAATACCAATCCTTAATTCTAACCGAAGATGAATTTTAACTGACAGACAGGAGTGCAAGCTCTGCTTGCAAGACAGATGAAGCTTCCGCTCCTGCTCACGCCCTTTGCCTACATCCATGTAGGCAAAACCTGCACTCCAGTCAGCCACGAAGCACACTTTTTCATGCCGCAGTGTTTTGGAGTCCGCTAGCCGCTAGAGCATGAAGTGAATATCTGTTGGAACGACAATGGTACAATTAAATGGTTTAATGAACCGGTAGGAGTGCAAGCTTCGCTTGCAAAGCAGGCAAAGCCTGCACTCCAGAAAGGCCAATGCATAGCTCAGAACGAATTTATTGCATTCAGTGCGGCAGTAAGGCTTGTCGCAAGAAGCCAATGCTGACTTTATCGAGCTGGTTCCCAATCTCCAGATTGGGAACCCAGGAGGCGAAGCTCCAGCTTCGCGAAACGGGAAGCTGGAGCTTCCGAAACTGAATTCCCAAGCTGGAGCTTGGGAACTAGCGAAGACTTTTAGATAATACATTTAATAATTGTTTAGCCTATCATGCGATCTTATGAAAAGGATTTAAAATTGATTAATAATGAAATTGCTACGTTAGCCAATAAGGCAAACGCAACGGAGTTAGAGAGCATTAGGTTATTCAAACGCAGAGCTATTGAGCTATCAGAGAATAGCCTTATCCGTAATAGTTACAGATCAAGTGTTGATTTGCAGTTAAATAATGAAGAAGGGGCATCATTATTTATTGAATCATTACCTTCAGAAGAAGCTTTTCGCTCTCTTTTGCTAACTTTTAGGCATTTTTGGGCAAAAAAAGAAAATTGTTATTTTTTGTGCATACTCAACATTGTTGATCGTTATGTGCCTGAAACTCGGCAATTTATATCTGAATTAAGGAGCCTATGGCATCAGGCACTTTTCAGATCGACACACATAATAATTGATGACAGTGAATTGAAACCAAATGAATTGTTTGATCTTTGGATAAATGCGGAATATTTCCATAATGATTCCTCAAAAAAACAAGAGTTGGATAGATTGATTGCAAGGTTAGGAGCTGTAGGTTCGCCTGATTTTGCAAAATTTTTGCTAATAGGCTCAGTTTGTGAATGTTGCAAAGCAATTCTCAGGCTAAACGACGAGTTCAAAAAACTCGATATTTAACTGAGTTAGGTTAAGAGACTTTCCGCAACCCATGCTATCCACCCTAGTCCGCTTCTCCATCCGTTTCTACGGCATCGTCATCGCGCTTGCTGTATTGACCCTGCTCTACGGCAGTTACCGCTTCGCCACGGCGGGCCTGGATATTTTTCCTGAATTCTCCCCCAAGCAGGTCATCATTCAAACCGAATCGCCCGGCCTTTCTTCGGAGCAGGTCGAGGTGCTGGTGACCCAGCAAATCGAAACCTCGATCAGCGGCCTAATCGGTATGAAGTCGGTGCGCTCCGAATCGATTCAGGGCCTGTCGATTATTATCGCGACCTTTGTTGAAAACAGCGATGTGTACCGTAACCGCCAGTTGATCAGCGAGCGCTTGACCACTCTGGCCGGACTGCTGCCGCTGGGCATTACGCCGGTTGCGATTCCGCTGTCTTCGTCTTCGGCGACGGTGTTAACGATCGGTTTAAACAAGGACGATCAAACCGATTTGATGGCCTTGCGCAGTCTGGTTGATTGGACGATAGTGCCGCGCTTGAAGTCTGTTCCGGGCGTGGCCGATGTCAACGTATTTGGCGGCGATATTCAGCAGCTGCAAATCCAGGTCGATCCGCTGCAACTGCATCGCTTTAACCTGACACTGGAGGATATTATCCAGGCCGCGGCCAAGGCCGGAAACATTCAGGGCGGCGGTTTTATCGAAAACAACAACCAGCGCTTTACGTTGCAAATGACGGGACAACCCGCCACGCCGGAACAATTCGGCAAAATCCTGGTCAAGCGGGATCAGGGACGTAGCGTGACGTTGGGCGAAGTTACCACGATTGAATACGCGCCGGAGCCGCCGATCGGTGCGGCGCAAATTCTGGGCAAGCCCGGTATTGTGATGATGGTGATCGGGCAATACGGCGCCAACACCTTATCGGTGTCCCGGCAGGTGGAAGAGACGCTGCACGAGTTCGAGCCTATTTTTAAAAAACAGGCGATTAATTTTTACTCGCACCTGTTCCGGCCTGCCGATTATATCGAGCGCTCGCTGAGCAATTTGTCCGGGCATTTGCTGATCGGCGGCCTGTTCGTGCTGATTATACTGTACCTGTTTTTGTTCAATTTCCGCACCGCGTTTATTTCCGCGCTGGCGATTCCGGTGTCGTTGATCGGCGCAGTCATTGTGCTGCTGGAAAGCGGAGTTAACCTCAATATCATGGTGCTGGGCGGTTTGGCTATTGCGTTAGGCGAGGTGGTCGACGATGCGATTATCGATACTGAAAACATTTTCCGGCGTTTGCGCGAGAACCGTTTACTAGCTCAGCCGCTGCCGGTTGCCGACGTGGTTTATAGCGCATCGCTGGAAGTGCGCAGCTCCGTGGTTTACGCCAGTTTTATCGTCGCGCTGGTTTTTGTGCCGCTGCTAACCTTAAACGGCGTGGCCGGGCGCTTGTTTGCGCCGCTGGGCTATTCCTACATTCTAGCGATTTTAATGTCGCTGCTGGTCGCGCTGACCTTAACACCGGCGCTGTGCTATGCGTTGCTGGGCAACGCTGATCTCGTCAATGACGATCCGCCGCTGATCAGACGCATCAAGCCGCTTTACAAGGATTTGTTAAGCAAGGTTTCCAGGCATTTCAAGCCAGTCATTATCGGCAGCGTCATCGTTTGTCTGTCTGGTTTATCGGCTTTTTTTAGTTTGGATAGCAAATTCCTGCCCGAACTGCGCGAAGGTCATTACATCATCCATACCACCAGCATTCCCGGCACGTCGTTGCAGGAGTCGATAAGAATCGGCAGCAAGCTGACCGAACAGTTTACGGCGATCCCCGGCATACAATCGGTATCGCAGTGGGCGGGAAGGGCAGAGCGAGGGGCCGATACTTACGGCAGCCATTACAGCGAGTATGAAGTGCGTTTGGAGCCGATGTCAGGCTCGGAGCAGCAGGAGATACTGGACAAGCTAAGGGATATTTTGCAAGATTTCCCTGGCATTTTGTTTGAAGCCAACACTTTTTTAACCGAGCGGGTCGATGAGACCATTTCCGGCTACACCTCGCCGGTGGTGGTTAATATTTACGGCAATGACCTGAATCAACTGGATGCCAAAGCGCAGGAAGTCGCCCGGATTATGCGCGACATAGACGGCGCTACCGATGTGCAGTTACGCTCGCCGCCCGGCACGCCGTTGCTGCAAATTGTGTTGGATCTCGACCAGCTCAGCTTCTGGGGCGTGTTGCCTGCCCAGATTGTCGATATTTTGCAGGCGGCTTACGAGACCCGAGTGGTCGGCAAAAACATTCAGGGCAACAGAATCTACAACGTCGCGGTGACTTTAACGCCTGAGCTAAGGCAACAGCCTGAAGCGATAGCCAAGTTGCCGATCAGGACCCAGGACGGCACGATGATTACGCTGGAGCAAGTCGCAGAGATCAGGCATTCGGCCAGCCGCTACAACATTCTTCATCAAGGCTCGCAGCGGCGTCAAACCATCACCGGCAATGTGATCGACAAGGATCTGGACGAGTTTATGGCGGAACTTAAAGAACGGGTATTCAGAGAAATTCCGTTCTCTGCGGATATTTATCCTGAGTTCACCGGGGCGGCGATTGAACAGGCGCAAGCGCGGAAAGAGCTGATCCTGCATTCGCTGCTGGCCGGGGCCGGGGTGCTGATTTTTGTTTATATCGCGATCGGGAGCATACGCCATGTGTTGCTGACCCTTGCCAACCTGCCTTTTGCGCTGATCGGCGGGGTTGCGGCTGTGATGTTAACCGGAGCCACCTTGTCGGTCGGCTCGGTCGTGGGCTTTGTGACGCTGTTCGGCATCACCGTGCGCAACAGTATTATGTTATTGTCGCATTATCGCCATCTGGTTGAAGTCGAAGGCAAGCGCTGGAACCTGGACACCGCAGTACTGGGCGCGCAGGAACGCTTGCCGTCGATCCTGATGACTGCTCTGGTTACCGCACTGGCGATGTTTCCGATTGCGTTTAACAGCGATAATCCGGGCCGAGAAATCATGGGGCCAATGGCGGCGATCATTATCGGCGGTTTGGCGTCCTCAACATTGCTGAACCTGTTGCTGCTGCCAGCCATTTTGCTGCGCTATGGAAAATTTAACAGCCAAACTGAAACTGATAGATAAAGATTCGGAAGCCATTATTCTGCTGCACGGCCTGGCAAGAACCAGCCGTAGCATGAATAAGGCGGGCAAGCTGCTGGCCGCTTACGGTTATAAAGTCATCAATGTCGATTACCCTTCGCGTAGCGCGGACATCAGCGTTTTGGCGCAAAAATATCTCACTCAGGCAATGAAACAATGCGACGTGAAAGGCATTAAAAAAATTCATTTTTTGACGCATTCGATGGGTGGCATCTTGCTGCGCGCTTATTTGGCCAGCCACACTATCGATAAGCTGGGGCGAGTGGTGATGCTGGCACCGCCGAATCAAGGCAGTGAAATTGTCGATAAGCTGGGGGGGTGGCGGTTGTTTTACACTTTAAACGGCCCGGCCGGGTTACAGCTGGGTACAGGTAAAAACAGCATGCCGAACCAGCTTGGGCCTGTAAACTTTCAGCTTGGGATAATTGCCGGGAGTCAATCCATCAACCCTCTATTATCAAGGCTGATCCCCGGCATCAATGACGGCAAGGTGTCAGTGAGCAGGTGGCTGGGATGAAAGATTTTATCGCCATGCCGTACTCGCATCCGTTTATCATGCGTCGGAAAGCAGTTATAGGACAGGCGCTACATTTTATTCAACAGGGGGCTTTTGCAAGATGATTTGATGCGGTTATGCTAGCCCTGTTTCCCATCCCGGCCATTCGACATTAACTCGGTTTGAAGAAATTCGCACATTCTTAGCGCCGAATCACGTTCATTTTCGATCTTTTTAAGCTCGTCCTTAGCCATTAAAACTTCAAATTCAAGTTTGATGGAGCGCCTGAACCACTCATCGCCTGATGATTTAAGGATCTTGTTTTTCCGCATTAGCTCAAAAATCCGTTTGTTTGAACGGTCTAAATGCGAGGCTACGGCTTGCAGTTGATTTTGAACGGTATAAAGCGATTCAACGCATTTTTTTACGCCTTCGCTCATTATCTGCTGGGTTTTGCAGCTTTGGTCCAGTTCATAGGTTTTTTGAGATAATTCATCCTCAAGCCGCTCGATTCTTTCTATCGCGGCATCGTATTTTTCGCTCATCCCTACGATTTTTTCACTCGAAGCGACCAGAGCATTGCTATTTTTTTTAGTAAAATTAAACATAGTCGGACACTTATTTTTCATGAAGACGAAAGACATCAATCCAAAAAATCGGCTGCTGTTATGCAGCTGTCTTTAGGATAGAGATTTCAAGTTATTCAATCAATAAGTGCGGATACCTATCAGGCTAAATCCGTTATTAACTGAAATCCCTAGGGATTTTGGCGTTAATAAGTAGGCCGTTAATGCAGGGTAATACCACTGCGGACGACGGCTTGGCGCTGTCCGCAGCTTGTTGGCGTTTTTCTAAAACTCTTCCCATTCCTCATTGGCAGGAACTGGTTTAGGTTTGGCTATCGGATCTCTAATCGCTGTCGTTCTAGCCAGCGCTGCTCCTTGTTGCGGTGGCGCTGTACGCAAAGTACCGGTTTGGGGCGCGGCTTCCTGCGCACTGCGGGAATATCCTTCCACTTTGAATTGCGCTACTGTGTCCGATAGGCGTTGCGCCTGCTCTTCCAGTGATTCCGCAGCAGCGGCAGCTTGTTCTACCAGCGCGGCATTTTGCTGGGTCACGTCGTCCATTTGGCTGATGGCTTGATTGACTTGCTCGATGCCGGCCGTTTGTTCCGTTGAGGCGGAGCTGATTTCAGACATCCTGGCGGTTACGCCGCGAATGGACTTGACGATTTCTTCCATGGTTTGACCGGCTTGCGTTACCAATTGATTGCCGCTGGCCACTTTCATGACCGAGTCATTAATCAGTTGTTTGATTTCTCCGGCAGCCGTCGCGGCACGTTGCGCAAGATTACGCACCTCGACGGCTACCACCGCAAAGCCCCGGCCTTGTTCGCCGGCACGCGCCGCTTCGACCGCGGCGTTCAGGGCCAGGATGTTGGTCTGGAACGCGATGTCGTCAATCACCGAAATGATATCGCCAATTTTGCGAGACGAATCGTTAATATCATCCATCGTCCGCACGACTTGGCCGACTACTTCAACGCCTCTGCCCGCTATATCTGACGCGTCAACGGCAAGTTGATTGGCCTGATTGGCGTTTGCGGAATTATGTTGCACGGTGGAGGTCAGCTGTTCCATGCTGGCTGCGGTTTCTTCCAGGCTGGCGGTCTGCTCTTCGGTACGGTGCGACAAGTCATTATTACCTGAAGCAATTTCTTTTGCCCCAGTGTTGATGCTGTCAGTAGCCTCTTTGATCTGGCTGATGATTTCCTTGAGTTTTTCCACCGTTGTGTTGGCGTCATCCTTCAGTTGCCCGAAACTGCCGACATAGTCATTGGTGATGGTTTGGGTCAGGTCGTTGCGAGACAGTGCGCCCAATACGCGCATGACGTCATTGATGCCGTTTTCGGTAGTTTCCAGAAGCTCGTTAAGTCCTTCTCCCAATTGTTTAAAGAAGTCTTTTTTGCCTTGCAGGTCAATGCGCCGGGTGAAATCGCCCATGACTGCGCCGTAGACAATGGCGGCGACTTCCTGCTCTATCGCGACTTCGGTGGTGCGATCCTGCCATTGCGATACCCGGCCCAGCGATGTGCCGTTTTCGTCAAGGATGGGGCGGGCAGCCAGACGGAGATGATGATCCTTGAAGACCAGGTCCACGTCTTCGCCGGTATGCGCGGCATGATCGAATTTGGCGGCAACCTCAGGATCGTTGAACAGGCTGGAAAGGCGGTTGCCGTAAAGACTGTCGACATTGAATTCGGGGCCGCCTATGGAGGAAAGAAGCTCCTTTGCCGCTGGGGTCATATGGGTCAGCAGGGTATCCGTTCCTGAGATAGTGATCGCGGCTGTAGAACTGTCCAGGCTGGTTTTGATGCGTAAGTTTTCATCGGCAATGCGTTTGCTTTCTGCAATGTCAAAGCCGAGTTTAATTTGCATCGATTTGAGCGCTTCCATCAATTTGCCGATTTCGTCGTGGCGTTCAATTTCAATGCTATTGTTATAGTTGCCTTGGGCTATGAGGCCAAAGTTATGGATAGCGTCATCGAGCGGATGCACAATAACACGCATCAGATTAAAACCCCGCCATAACGCAATCATAAAACCCGCCACGATCAAGCCGATGGTGATATTGCGGATACTGTTATAGCGGGATTGAGCCGATTCAAACTCCTGCTTCGCAACATCGACCTGTAATTGCATCAGCTGCTTAATATCTTCGCTAGCTGGTTTAAAAAGCGGGCTGATCTTGTCTACAACAAGCTTGTTGGAGAGTTCGAGGTTATGGGCTTTCAGTGCGGCAAGGGTTGGTTTTAAGCCTTCTTCTACAAACAGTTTTCTGTCTGCGATGAACTTGTCGGCCAGGATTTTTTCTTCTGCGGTTAAGTAAGTGGCCATGTAAGCTGTCCAAATTTTGCTTATTTCCGCGATGTTTTGTTCCACATCAGCGGTATTTTTCTGGATTACCTCAGGCGTTGGCGTAACCAATGCTGCGGTAATTCTCAGTTGATTGGTCAGCATCAGTTCCTTGATAGTGGATATCTGGTTCATCGGCACTGTGCGATCCTCATACACTGTGCGCAGGCCATCATTGGCCTTGCTCATACCATGCAAGCCCATACTGCCGACGAGTATCATTAATACGTAAGGTACTCCCCATTGTCCAGACCAAATAATCATGTAATTAAGATAGAGGCGGGTTGATAAAAAGTTGTTATTTCCGTTTCTTCATGACGCTTCGCCAAATACACATCAGCTGGGGTCCGATAGTCCAGCGACTGATGA
>DATBRD010000057.1:0-53997 GCA_036560465.1 Methylobacter sp. | reverse complement strand
TATTTGTTTATCTGACCATTGGGCTCCCAAATCACTGATATCGGCTTTAAGCAATATCTCAGCATGAAGCCTTGGGTGGGCCGACACTTTCCCCTTGTGAATTAAGCTATCCAAATAAATACGCTCTTCTTCCGTTAAGCGTACTCGGTATTTCTTTGCCAACTGCGGTTACCACTTCAATGTAAAATTCATCCTATGGGGACTGCAACTCGACATAACAAGAATGACTGAGTACTAGGCCAAGCTAGAACTTCAATAACACCAAATGCTTCACCGGTAACTTGAACCTTCAGAAGAAGTACGATCGGAATAATGAGGCCGAGAGTTGCACCGATGAAAGCAAAGCGAATAAACATTTTGTAGCCCTAACGTAGAGCTAACCGGGCGCGGCTCCGGAAAACTGAAAAACAAAACCGCATTATAACCGCGCTCCGGTTGAGCGCAGGGTTAGGCAGTCCTTCGCAACTCATTTGTCGCACCGTTGAACAAATAAATTTCGGCAAATGGAGTATCAGATGTGATAATTTCTCCTTTAAGTTTAATGAAGAGCTGCTCCCAATTCCCGCGTCCATATAGCTTCACATCGTCAAACGCTATGAGCAGTACCGTACCATGAGCGTAAGGCTTACTGGCCTTGTCGTGGAATCGCTCTATCGTAGCGGACGCGATTCGATCAATGTGTTCTCCCAAGTCAACCGCCTGCATTGTTGCGACAATAGGGCCATCCCTCCGCTCCCTTTGGATTGGACCGGCTCCTGGAGCGAACCCTTGGGACATGAGAAGTTCTGCTCGTAACTTCTCATTGCGACCGTAGTCAGCGTAAGTAAGTTGAACCTCAAAGGCTCGTTCGCGGAAGCCAGTGATGACGATATAGCCATCCGCGCGACCGCTGTCCTCGAACCCCTCGACCTCAACCTCAATTCCTGGCTGTTTAAAATGAAGAGCAAGGCGACTGAGTGGGTACAGTTCCTCTTGCAATATCTTGCTGCGTCCGACTCTACGATGGTAATCATCGTCTGATAGATCTTCTATCTGACGATCAACCTGCAATGCGAACTCGTATGCCTGTGCTTTCATTGTTTGAGACGCCTAACGTTCAAGGTAACCGGCATTGCGCAGCTTTATGCGCAAGGTCCGGTTGACCGCAGGGTTGGGCGTCTTAGACAGCACGCAAACGGCCTGCCTTAACTAACCGCACGCAAGGCGCGACCGTAGATGCGACCTCAACGATGTGGTTTCCACATAGAACGCTAACATGCTGAAAAGGGCCCGGATAATCAGCGGATGCAAATGTGGCGCTACGAATGTATTCCAAGAACGGTGATTCGGAGTACTGGCGAACACTTTGACCAGTATAAGTGCCTGTCTTAGCAACACTGGCATAGGACTCGTTGACGACAGAGTAGCAGATGTATGTTTCCCATGTGACTTCGAAAACCCGGCATGAGTCGTCGTGTTCGACCTTTCGTAGCCCTTGTAGAGTAACTCCGCTAATCGTTATGTCCTCGGCAATATCGCCAGTGCGCGCTTCCTCAACAAGCAGACGAAGTGAATTGTCCTCTGGCTCTGAGATTTCACGGAGGAAAAGCCATTTGCATTGGTCAAGTTGCTGGAACATGGCTATGAAGACGCCCAACGTAAAAGTGAGGGGCGCTCCGCGAGCGGCAACGCCGCTTGCGGAGCATCCCTCTCGACTGCCGGGTTAGGCGATTTCGCTATCTTATTCACTTTCTGCTCCAAACAGTGACCTATGCGTTTCTCGCAAAATAAGCATGTCATTGCCAATTTGTTTTACGAGATTAACCGCAGAAGTAGTGACAGTTTTAACGTCCTCTATATCTTTCGCTGTAACTGGGGTGCCAGACTGCCTACTCATAAATTCGTGCGTGTAGGCGCGATGCGCGCAGAAGTTTCGCCACTCTTCAATTTTGCGTAACTCACCGATCAGTTGGTGATTAGCGGAGATACCAGAAAACATCTTTGTCAGTTTGCCAAGGGGTGCATTATTTATCGAAGAAACAGCGAAGTTGAAAGCGACAGGGGATGGTACGGTGCGCTTGATGATTTCGTACGATAAGCCAACGTAGATTTTCAAAGCTTCTTCAATCATTTGGAATGCGAAGAGTGCATTCTGAACTGCGAGTACATAAACATGGTTTCTTTCAGTGAGCGATTGGGACATGGTTATTTGCGCCTAACGTAATATATACGACATCAATTGTCGTATAAAAAAACCATGTTGTCGTATATCTCTCATAACCGTAATCTACTTAATTGTTTTAATTGAACTTAGTTAAAATCAACAGGACATAACATATAAACAAATACGACACCTGATCCGGGGCGAGATTGTAACCCATTCCATAACGTTTTAGCTACGGCGACAATTCGAATGCAGCTTACCGCATTAGCCCCGCCCGGCTTGAATACGCCACCACACAAACCGGAACAATTTGCGCAACTCCTCAAAAACCAGCACGGACGAAGCAACACTAGCGGCTATCAGCCAATCCAGCGATGTTAATGCCGTGGTATGAAAGATCAGCTGCGCGGGCGGCCAGTGGATGACCAGTATTTGCAGCAGTATCACTCCGAAAATAGCCAGCCAGAGCAATCGGTTGGCGCAAAAATGCCGGGTAAAAGTCGTGCCTTTTTCCGACCGGGCGTTAAATACGTTGAACACCTGAAACAGCACAAAAGTAGTAAACGCCAGGGTCGCGGCATGCGCCTCGCCTGTTCCTGACAGGCTTGCGGCATATTCACTACCGTTGGCGATACCGTTTTCATCGGTTTTCAGGCCATAATACAAAACTCCTAAGGTACCGATAGCCATGGTCAAGCCATAACTGAAAAGATTGCCGAAGCGCTCTAATGACAGTATCTGCGCTTCAGCGCTACGCGGCGCTTCGTTCATGCTGCCGGCACGGATTGGGTCAACGCCCAGCGACATGGCAGGCGGACCGTCCATAATGATGTTGATCCACAGCAATTGCACGGCAGTAAACGGCACCGGCAGGCCCATCAGCGGTGCTCCGGCTACGGTCAATATGGCGCCGATGTTGGTGGACAGCTGAAAGCGCACGAACTTGACCATGTTGTCGTAAATACCCCGCCCCTCTTGGACCGCCTTGACGATGGTTGCAAAATTGTCATCGGTCAAGACCATTGATGCCGCTTCTCTGGCAACATCGGTACCGGTAATACCCATGGCGATGCCGATATCGGCGCTCTTTAAGGCGGGCGCATCGTTGACGCCGTCTCCAGTCATCGCAACCACATGGCCGTCAGCTTTCAAGGCCTTGATGATACGTACTTTCTGTTCCGGCGCGGTGCGGGCAAAGACGGTGATCGCGTTGATACGCGCGGCAAGAGCCTTATCGTCCAGTCCTGTCAATTCTTCGCCTTCGAGCACTTCACCCGTCAAGCCCAGCTCTCTGGCAATGGCATAGGCCGTTACTTTCTGGTCGCCGGTAATCATTTTGACTGCGATACCGGCCTGCTGGCAAAGCCTGATAGCTTCTCGGGCTTCGGCTCTGGGCGGGTCCATCAGACCAACCAGCGCGACAAAGGTAAGCTCCTGTATGTACTGAAACAGGTCTTTCTCCGGTTTGAAACCGGTTGCGGGCAAGGTGCGAACCGCGACGCCCAACACCCGCAGCCCGGTACCCGCCATGGTATGGTTTTGAGCAAGCAGCTTGTCCCGTTCAACCGGCAGCAAGTTGCCATTGCCATCAATAATCGAGCTGGACAGTCTGAGCAGAACTTCCGGCGCGCCCTTGATGAACACTTTGATCTGGTCGCCCTGTTGATGGAAAGTCGCCATGAATTTATGTTCGGCATCGAAAGGAATTTCGGCGATGCGCGGCAGTTGCAAACTGGCCTGTTCCTTGGCAATACCGCCCTTGGCGGCAAGCACCAGCAATGCGGCTTCCATTGGATCGCCGACCGCCTGCTTGTGTTGGAAACGGCTGTTATTGCATAGCGCCAAAGGCAGCAATAAATCGGCTAAATCATCGGCAGCCTTGTCACTATCTATCGGCACTATGTCGCCGGCAACTTCGTAGCCTTCGCCGCTGACCTTATAGCCTTGATCTTTATAAAAAACGGATCGCGCCGTCATCTGGTTAACGGTCAAGGTGCCGGTCTTGTCGGTGCAGATCACCGTCGTGCAGCCCAGTGTTTCTACAGATGCCAGACGCTTGACGATAGCGCGCTGGTGGGCCATGCGATGCATCCCCAAAGCCAGGGTTACCGTGACTACCGCTGGCAAGCCTTCGGGAATCGCCGCTACGGCCAGTGCTATCGCAGTAAATGCCGTCTGTATCAACGGTTCTCCACGCCACAAGGCGATCATAAACAATAGGCCGATAATCGCAACCGCAATCAAGGCCAGACGCTTGCCCAAGCTGTCTAACTGTATTTGCAGCGGAGTATCACCGTCTTTTGCTTCGGCCAACAGTTCCGCCAGTTTCCCTATTTCAGTATGCATGCCGGTGGCGGTAACCAGCATTTCCGCACGACCACGGGTGACCGCGTTGTTCATATAAAGCATGTTGCTACGATCGGCGAGCGGTATCGTTGCCGGCGTGAATGCCTGATACTTCTTGGCAACGGGTACCGACTCTCCGGTCAATGCGGACTCATCGACTTCGAGCGTGTGACAGGAAATAATACGGCCGTCCGCAGGGATCTTGTCGCCCGGCTCCAGAATGACTATGTCTCCCGGCACCAACTGGTGGGCAAGCAGTTGAATATTGTGGCCGTCACGGCGCACCTTGGCCTGCAATGCGAGCATATTCTTAAGTGCTGCGAGCGATTTTTCGGCCTGAAACTCCTGATAAAATCCCAACAACGCGTTAATGATCACAACCATCAGAATAACGGCGCCGTCAGTTAAATCGCCAATAATAGCGGCTAAAATAGCCGCGACTATCAGCACCAGGATAAGAAGGCTTTTAAACTGGGATAATAGTAAATGCAAAGCAGACCGCGGCGGCTTTTCAGCCAATCGATTAACGCCGTAAAGCCTCAACCGATCAGCGGCGGCGGCTTTGCTTAAACCGGTGACCGCATCCGAAGCCAGCGCAGAAAGCGCTTCATCGACCGACAGGGTATGCCAATCGGGCTTAAGCTTAGTATGTGCAGCGGCGGATGCCGAACCCGGAACTTTTTCTTTATTTTGTTGCTGTTTCAGCCATGCTTGCCATACAGAAAGCAGGACGGCAAGAATCACCGGCCCTAAAAACAAGCCGATAAAGCCGAACGCCGAGAGTCCGCCGAGCACCCCGAACAACACCACCAGAAAAGGTATCCGACCCGCCCCACTGATGACCATTGGCCGGATAACATTATCCACCGTACTGACCACTAGAAAACCCCAGATCAACAAGCCTATGCCTTGCCATTGCTGTCCCGTCAGCATCAGCATAATACTTATAGGCACCCATACCAGTACCGCCCCCATCGGAACCATCGATAACAGTGCGGTCACCACACCAAATAGCGCCGGCGCCTTGACACCAGCAACAAAGTAACCCAATCCGGCCAGCATCCCCTGCCCCAGCGCGGCAAGCACCAGGCCGTAAACTACGGCTCGGGTAGTATTTCCGGCAGCTTGCAGATAAACATTCTGATATTTCCCTAAAAACCGCACCAAACCGTGGCGCAGCTGCTTAACCGCTTCGTCACCGTCACGGAAACAAAAAAATACCGTAATCAGGATAACGCCGAGCTTCATGATGTAGCCGCCGATACCACCAAGAAACTTGGCAAACTCACCTGACCATTGTTGCGCCCAACCCGCAAATTGCGCAATTACTGCTGCTTGATCATCAGTCAGACGCTCCAGCCATTTCTGCGCGAAGTTGCCCAGCCAGGGAATACGGCTGACAAAATCCGGCAGGCGATAAGTATCCTGCTCTAAGCCGCTCACTAACGCTTGATAAGCGACCTTCAGCTCATCCTGCAACATGGCAACCAGCCAGTAGACGGTCAGCAAGATCACCGCTGAAATCATAGCTGTCATCAGCGCCGCACTGAGTGTTGCTTTGCCATTGAGCTGCTGTCTTAAATAACGATAAGGCGGCCATGCCACATAAGCAATAATCAGAGCCCAGGTCAGGGTAATCAAAAATTCACGCAGTACCATAAAACCCAGCAATAAAAGACAGGCAAGCAGAATGCCTGGAATGAGCTGTCGTATCGGTTTATTACCTAAATAATCATTCATGTCCGCGGCTCAGAAAGTAAAAGTAATGTGCCAATTCGATATTTGGCCAACATTGTAAGCGATAGCCATTTAATTACCAGCAATGAGCGTGACGAGCTTTATACTGACACGATGTAAGCATTCTGCTCTATCATTATGCCTTAGCTGCTATATAATAAAATTGCCATATAAACAAACCGACTCTCTGTCGGCAGGATATATCAGCCTGCCTCACTCCGACAGCCCGGCAACTTTCACTGGCAATACAACACCTTAATACGAGCTGTAAAAACCGTGTATTTTCAACTCAAAATTTTCGCTAACCATCGGATAATGCAATGAACCTAGACTCTCGCACGATGATGGTGATGATGTCCGCGTTGATCCTGCTGTTTTCCGGCCTGCTGACATTGGCAGGGTTGCAAGCCGGTAATACCCGCGGAATGCAGCATTGGGCAATAGGTAGCCTATGCATCGGACTGGGCCTTGGTTTTGCATTGCTCCAGCAGGATTTACCCGGCAGCGCTTGGGTTCTGGTCTTCGGCGCCACATTGGTGGTAGCGGGCACAGGCTTTCAATTCAACGGTATCCAGGCCTTCAAGACAGGGCTCTGCAACAAACACATTCCATGGTCGCTAGCAGGACTGGTATTTATTCAAGGCATCTGGTTCGTTATCCTCCATCCTGATATTCATGCTCGCGTCGTCGCCAATTCGTTAATGCTTGCCTTATGCAATGCGGCCTGCGCCCGTGCCTTGTTCATCCGTGTAGAACAACCGCTACGTACCGCGTATTGGTTTACCGGCGCGTCATTCGCGGTAGTTGCAACGATGTTGCTGATCAGGGCAATAGTCGTTTTTCTTGCTCCGGCCAATACCTACGGCCTTTATACGCAAGCATCAATCAATCCTGTGACTTTTTTTATTGGCAGCATGGCGCAAATGTGTCTGGCCTTCGGGTTCGTGCTAATGCTGAATTACCGGCTTTCTGCGGATCTTCAAAAATTGGCATTAAGTGATGCGCTGACCGGAGCGCTGAACCGACGTAGCCTGGAACAGGAGGCTGCTCGCCTGTCCGCACGCTGTACCCGTACCGGAGATGCGCTGGCAATCATGATGATCGACGTTGACCATTTTAAGTCTATCAATGATCGTTACGGTCATCCTGTCGGAGACGAGGTATTGAAACGTCTGGCGGCGATAGCGCAAGCAACCATTCGGAGCGACGATTACTTTGCCCGCTATGGAGGCGAAGAATTCTGTATTCTGCTGCCGTCAACGACCGAAAAGGATGCCTGGATAATTGCTGACCGCTTACGTCAAAACTACGCTGCGTTGGTAATGGAATTTGGCGGCGAAGTTCTGCACAGTACCATCAGCATCGGCGTATCTGATTCAATACATGCCGGGCTGGAGTTCACCTTACTGGTAGCGGCCGCCGACCAAGCCATGTATCGCGCCAAGCAGCAAGGCCGCAATCGGGTGGTGATGCATTCATACTGCTTAAATCATGTTGGCGCATAGCCAGGAGGAACTGTTGCAAATGTGATTCAAGTCATCTCAGACTCATTTTGCATTGAAAGCGGCTCTGGCTGCTTTAATTAGGATATGATAGATTTTTAAGATAAGTCGAATTAACATTCATCCTAGGCAAACGGAAATTTAGTCTTTTGTGTCTTAAGGCGGCTTATATCTTAAGTTTTTTTTATTTCATTTAACATTCGCGCTATTACGCATCATTAATAACAACCGAGGTTCTCGTGGCCAACAAAAATAATAACCCATACGGCAGTCTTGATTTACGCTAACAAATTTATATGGAAAGCAAATCGATGGCTGGGTACGCCCTGAAAAAAGGTAAGTCAGTTCCTGTCAGCGCTATTAAAAATATCGAGGCTTTTGAGGACCCCAGTTCAATCGGAGATGAAGAAAGCCACTCACCGCAAATACGAAAAGAAATTGATATTACTGCTTTGGTCGATACTCATGCTTTGTTGGCGCGTCTCATTGAACCCGCAACGCCGCAAACCATATTGCTGCTGGATAGGGAACAAGAAACCGGAAGAATGCTTAAATTCTTAGGACCGGTTTCATTAGTCCGCCAGCTTATGGTGGCTGCCGTCATTTCGCTGTTTATTTTTATAGCGCTAATGGCCAGCCCTTTCATAAACGGTGCTACATTAGCGGAGGATGTACTGTCTGCAGATGGCATAGAACAATTGACCCGCTTGATTTTTTATGTCGGTGCAGCAGGGCTAGGCGCATCATTTTCTGCGCTATATATAGCCAACGATTATATTTCTAAAGGCACTTTTGATCCTAGTCACCAATCGTCTTATTGGATTCGTTTTTCATTGGGCATTATTGCAGGACTGTTGCTTGCGTTACTGATTTCAGAAAGATCCCTCCAAGGTGACGGCTTGGTATCAAACGGAGTCATTCGACCCCTGATGGCCATTTTAGGCGGATTTTCTGCCGATTTGCTTCACACTTTTCTGGATCGGATGGTGGAAACGTTTAAATCCTTGTTTGAAGGCAGCGCACAAAACATGCTAGATGCGCAGGCTCAGGAAGCCAAAGTTAAACTCGCCGGTTTGGAAATCGATGGTCGAATGAAATTGGCGCAACATTTAATGCAGATGCAACAAAAAATCGGCACAGAAACCGATCCAGAACAGGTAAAACAACAACTTAGTGAAATCTTGCAAAATTTAATGGAATCTAAACAGGCTGCCTGATTAACCTGTGCTTATGCTCTCGCTGATCTTCAGGCATTCAGCGAGAGTATAGAGATATTGTTCAGCTAAAAGTCGCAACTAACGGCATGAGCATTTTTTAACACATCCGGATTCCAATGCTCAATCGCCCAGTTTAGAAGCTCAGTTACCGGAGCTTGTTGCAATTCAGCCGGTGGGTTCTGCTTTAATAAGGCCAGCAGCTCAAAAATAACCCGATGCGGCGATGTCAATCCAACCGCCATCGCCTGCGTCTGTTTGCTGAGTTTATAACCTTCTTCGTCAACAATAACAGGGACATGCATATAGCCGGGAGTATGAAGCCCCAGCAGCTGTTGCAAGTATATCTGTTTCGGCGTTTCATCCAGTAAATCAAAGCCGCGGACGATTTGATTAACATGCTGCAAATCATCATCAATCACTACGGCAAATTGATAGGCAATAATCCGATCTTTGCGCTTCACGATAAAATCGCCATCTTGCTCGGCGAGGTTATGGGAAACCGGACCTTGTAATTTATCCTGAAAGGTAATGATGCGGTTGTCGGTTTTAATGCGCAGTGCATGCGGGACGTCAGGTAGGGTTTGCCGCTCTCTGCATATGCCTGGATAAACATCTGACTGCGATTGCCCGTTGTCGCCAGTTGTCAGCGTTTTTCTGCTGCATGTACAAGGATAGATCAGCTTGTTTGTTTGTAAATCGCTGATGATATCGTTGTAGATATCGATATGCCGGCTTTGATAATAAATCTCACCGTCCCAATACAGGCTAAAAGCCTCCAAGGTTTTTAATATGGTATCAGCGGAGCCTTTTACGTTTCTGGGGGTATCGAGGTCATCAATGCGCAGCAGCCACAGACCTTGTTGAGAACGGGCTTGAAGAAATCCGGCAAGAGCCGTGTAAATAGAACCGAGGTGTAACGGGCCGGTGGGCGATGGTGCAAACCGGCCAATAATAGGCTGTTTATCCAGAATTAACCCATTTGTTTTTCACGAATTTCATCGAGCGTTTTGCAGTCGATGCATAGAGTGGCGGTAGGTCTGGCTTCCAAACGACGTATGCCGATTTCAATACCGCAAGACTCACAATAGCCGTAATCGCCTGATTCGATTTCTTTAAGGGCTTCATCAATTTTTTTGATTAGCCGCCGTTCACGATCACGCGTCCTTAATTCCAGACTGAATTCCGATTCCTGAGACGCTCGGTCATTAGGATCAGGAAAATTAGACGCATCATCCTGCATATGATGCACGGTGCGATCTACCTCGTGCATTAATTCGCCTTTCCAGTTTTTAAGAATATCCTCAAAGTGCTTTAATTGAGCACTGTTCATATATTCTTCGCCTTCTTTTTCTTGATAATGCTTAAAACTGAAAGGTGACGCGCCAGCTTTAGAATTTTCGGTCATCCATTAACTCCTAAGACAAGATTAAATAAAACCGCGCATTTTTAGCAGAATAGCAACCGGATAGCAAGGTTTATTGGTATCATCCGACTCTTTTGTGAATACTGTCAATATTATGATCGAACGACTGGCAAAGCGGATTCGGGGAATCTCTCCCTTTTATGTGATGGAGCTACTGCGACGCGCAAAACAATTGGAGGCTCAGGGCAAGGATATCATTCACATGGAAATCGGCGAACCTGATTTTGCTACGCCGCAGCCCATTATTGATGCGGGTATTAATCATCTTAAGGCCGGCGACGTAAAATATACCCCGGCAGCGGGATTACCGGAGTTGAGGGAAAAGATTTCAGAGTTTTATCAAAAGCGTTATTCGGTGGCGGTAGACAAGAAACGTATTTTTGTAACGCCGGGAGCCTCTGGGGCATTTTTATTAGCGCTGGGGGCCAGCCTTAATCCGGCGGAAGAATTGCTTATGGCGGATCCCTGTTATCCTTGTAACAGCAATTTCGTTAAGTTGTTTGACGGTAAGGCCAGAACCATCCCGGTCGATGCAACTACCCGTTATCAATTAACGGCACCACGTATCAAGCAGCATTGGACTAAAACCACTAAAGGCGTATTGATTGCATCGCCTTCCAATCCTACCGGCACTATCATTGCCCCAGAGCATTTAAAACAGGCCATTCATACTGTTAACGAGCTAGGTGGCTGCTTTTATTCCGATGAAATTTATCATGGCCTGGTTTACGGTGACTACGCTCCAAGCGCACTTGAATTCAGCGATAATGTGTTTGTTATCAACAGTTTTTCCAAATATTTCGGCATGACCGGCTGGCGCGTCGGCTGGCTGATAGTGCCTGAAGAGTTCGTCGATGCTACCGAAAAGCTGGCGCAAAATATATTTATCGCCACCGCAACCCACTCGCAATATGCGGCATTAGCGGCATTTGAAGAATCCACTCTGGTTGAGCTTGAGCAGAGGCGCGCAGAATTTGAAGCCAGACGTAATTTCCTTTACGACGCATTGCTGAGGCTGGGCTTTGAAATCCCGATCAAACCGGATGGCGCATTTTATATTTATGCCAACTGTTCCAAATTTACCGATGACAGCCATCAATTCGCTCTGGATTTATTGGAGGCTGAAGGAGTTGCGATAACGCCGGGAAAGGATTTTGGCAGCAATGAAGCGAATCACTATGTTCGCTTTGCTTATACGACTTCCATAGATAGAATGGCTGTCGCCATGCAACGTTTAGAACGATTTATCAATAAAGGATAACCATGCCCATAAAACAAATATCAGCGACCGAATTAAAAACCAGAATTCAGCACGAACCGCATTTGTTTTTGCTGGATGTCAGGGAACCCAATGAATTTCAGTACGCCCGCATAGAAAACAGCGTTTTAATTCCGCTTAACCAGATTCCGCAAAGATTGGGCGAACTGAATCCGCAACAAGAAATCGTCGCCATTTGCCATCATGGCATCCGAAGCCGGCAAGCTTGCATCTACCTTGCTAATTCAGGGTTTGAGAATGTTACAAATTTGACAGGCGGAATTGATGCCTGGTCTTGCGCTTGCGACAGTTCTGTGCCGCGCTATTAGGTAATGGCAACGCATCAGGCATGTTGGTTACCTGATGCGTTTCGAGACTTATTTAAAAAAACGGTCTTGTTTAAACTTCTCCATCTTTTTCTTAAAGCCTTTCCTATCAAATAGATAATATAAAAACATCAGTAAAACCGGCCAAAACATATAGCCCAGCAATTTAAATGCAGTACCTATGTCCATAGTCCACTCCTCGCTCTGCTCTATATTCGGTTACTTAAACTACTTCTCGTAGATTGCTTTATACAACCATTAAAGGTTAACAGAAAAGCCTGATTTATTGCTTGTTTTTGCACCTAATTCAGCAGCATCTCCAACGCCAGCTGCGCCATATTTTTTGAACCGCCGCCCTGCCCTAGTTGCTGCTTAACCTGGCCCAGGTTTCGGCGCATTTGATCGGCGTATGCTTTATCAGTCAGGATTTGCGTAATTTCTGCCGCCAGCTTGTCGGCTGTCGCACCGTGCTGAATCAGTTCTTTTATAATGCCTTTGCCCGAAACGATATTCGGCAGACCGATAAAAGGCGTATTAACCAGCCATCTGCCCAACCAATAGGTTAACGGTGAAAGCTTGTAGGCGATGACCATCGGCACAGTCAACAGGGCGATTTCCAATGTTGCGGTGCCTGATGTGGTCATCACCGCATCACAACATTGAATGACATCATAAGGCTGATTTTTTATGACCGTAATGTTAAGCGACGACTGGCCGGTATAACTTTCAATCAGTGCATCACTGATGGAATCGGCTTGCGGCAGGATAAACTGGCATCCGGGCAAGCCGGCCTGCACTTTTTCGGCGGCGGCCAGCATGACCGGCAGCATGCGTTTGATCTCGTTGGCGCGACTGCCGGGCAACAAGCCGACTATCGGTTTGCTGCTATCCAGCCCAAAGCGAACCAAGTCTTCATCTTTACAGTGCTGGGCATGGACTTTATCTATTGAAGGATGTCCCACGTAGCGTACCGGCACGTTTTCGGCATCGTAATAAGCCGTCTCGAACGGAAAAATCACCGCCATCATATCGATAACTTTACCGTAAGCCTTAACCCTTCCCGGCCGCCATGCCCAAACTTGGGGACTGACGTAAAACAGCACCTTGATGCCCTGTTGTTTAGCGTAACGCGCCAGTTTGAAGTTGAATTCCTTGTAATCTACGCAAACCAGCAAATCGGGGCGTTCGGTTGCCACCAACTGCTGCATCAGTTTCAGCGCACGACGGATTTCGGCGTAGTGTTTGATGACTTCAACCACGCCGATGACCGCGATATTGGCGGAATCATAGAGAATATCGATGCCCGCCTGAGCCATTTTGGCTCCGCCCATGCCGATGCCATTAATGTCCGGCTGCTGTTTTTTCAGCTCCAGGAACATATTTGCGGCGTGTTGATCGCCGGAGGATTCTCCGGCGCTGAACAGGATTTTTAAGGGTTTATGTGGCAAGGTTTCAAGACTCAAAGTAGGGTACGCATCTCGTACCATTTCAGGGTGTGGTCAACGCTATAAAAGGTACGCAGTGCGTACCCTACATGATTTTATGCGCTCAAAACACCCCGAATAACCGACACGATCTCCCTGACCGAGTCATCCGCAAGGAACGGGCAAATCGGCAATGACATACAGTTGGCTGCAACCGATTCCGTCACCGGCAAACTGACGCTGGCGTATTCCTGCTTAAACACGTTCTGACGGTGCAAAGGCACGGGATAATACACCGCGCAGGCAATTTGTTTTTCCTGCAAGGCTTTCATAACCTCATCGCGACGATCACACAGTACGGTATACTGGTGGTAAACATGTTCGCCCAGGCCGTCTTCAAATGGCGTAATCAGCGGCAAGTCGGCCATCAATTCCGAGTACAGACGTCCGACATGCTGGCGGCCTTTATTGTATTGATCAATACGTTTTAATTTGGCTCTTAAGATTACCGCCTGCATTTCATCAAGACGGCTGTTATAGCCGATAACGTCATGGTAATAACGGACATCCGAGCCGTGGTTGTGCAGCATTTTAAGTTTTGCCGCAGTCTCGTCGGAATTGGTGACGACCAGACCGCCATCGCCGAATGCACCCAGGTTCTTGCTAGGAAAAAAACTAAAACCAGCCGCATGGCCGATAGCTCCGGTCTGCTGACCGTTGATGGTTGCGCCGAAAGACTGGCAGCAGTCTTCAATCAATTTTAGATCATAGCGATCGCATAGCTGCTTGATCGCCGTCATGTCCGCTGGCTGACCGAATAAATGCACCGGCATGACCGCTTTGGTTTTTGGCGTAATGGCTTTCTCTATGGCTTCAGGTAAAATATTGAAGGTCTTGGGATCGATATCGACAAAAACCGGAACCGCACCGACATATTTGATGGCTTCCGCCGTCGCAATAAAGGTGAACGCGGTGGTAATCACTTCATCGCCGGCACCGATGCCTTCGGCGATTAATGCCAGATGCAGCGCATCGGTTCCTGAAGCCACGGCAATGGCGTGTTTAACGCCCAGATAATCAGCCGCTTCTTTTTCAAAGGCTTGAACATTAGGGCCTAATATAAACGAACAGTTTTCGATTGTTTCAGCCAGCCCCCGCTCAATTTCATCTTTAATTTCAGCATATTGAGCTTTCAGGTTTACCATTGGTATCATGTTTTTGTTGCCTTTGTGTTTATAAATTGTTTGTGCTGTGTAGAGGTTACAGTTTATTCGCCTAATAACCGGGTGATGGCTATTGCAGTTTCCAGCGCTCTTTTTCCGGCCTCACCGGAAACCAGCGGATTGTCACCGGTATGAATGCAATTAACGAAATGCTTGATTTCTTCGAGCAGCGAATCGCCGCTTTCAAAAACGGATTCTTCCGTTTCTATTTCCGGAATGCCGGGGAACATTTCTTTTTTACCGGTACGGTGTTTGGTTAACACACGATTCTGGAAATCCACAGAAACGTAGGAAGACGGCCTGAACATGCGCATTTTGCGCTCCATCTTCATGCTGATCCGGCTGGCAGTGACGTTGGCCACGCAGCCGTTTTTGAACAGCAGTCGGGCATTGGCAATATCGGTGCCTTGTGTTAACACCGCGGTACCGCTGGCGTCAATCCGTTCCACTTCGGAATCGACCAGAGCCAAAATTATGTCGATGTCATGGATCATTAAATCCAGCACGACACTAACGTCATTGGCGCGAGGATTAAACGGCGACAACCGGTGTGATTCAATAAACAGCGGTTTTTCTTCCTTGTCCAGGCCCAGTATCGCCGGATTAAAGCGTTCCAGATGCCCCACCTGAAAAATCAGATTTTTTTCTTTGGCAATGGCGATCAACTCCTCGGCTTCCGCAACCGTCACGGTAATCGGTTTTTCAACCAGCACATGAGCCCCGGCATTGAGAAAATCTTTGGATACTTTGTGATGCAAGGTCGTAGGCACAACGATGCTGACCGCATCGACTTTACCTAACAGGGATTGATAGTCTGTCAGCGCCTCTGCGCCATGCTTTTCGGCGACATCTTTAGCCGCCGTCTCATTAATATCGACAACAGCAACTAACTCGCAATCCGGTAGTGATGCATATTTTTCTGCGTGAAATTTGCCCAAGTAGCCCGTGCCGATAACAGCGCATTTTAATTTCTTCATGTGATAATTTTACACCCTGTCTATTTGTAACTCCGCTCTATCAGCGAACTTATTCGCCAATATTGTAAACCATCCCTATGTATTCAGAAAATTTTGTACCTGACGCCCAGGCGGCTGAGTTTGGATACTGTGCTAAATACGTATTTTAAAAATATTGACCGGCAATTCTCACAATTTTCCGTAAAAATTCATTAGACTTTGTTTTAAATACAGAAAACCTAATGGTGAAAATATCATGACAGATGAAAATAAGGACAACACCGAACTAATAAATAAAGCGGCACACTCAATTCTTAAAGGTGAAATCAAACATCTTCATCTCATATCTTCTGTCGCTATCAAACTATTACAACTTACCAATGACGACAACACCAGAATTGAGCACTTATCATTAATCATAGAAACAGAACCGGTACTGGCGGTAAAAATTCTAAAGCAGGTTAATTCTGCTGCATACGCTTTGCCAAATAAGATAACCTCGATCAAACGCGCAGTTAACATTCTGGGCTTTTCTATCGTGCGTCAGCTTGCGATAAACCTGCTGTTTTATAACAAGCTGATTCAGCAAAACTCAAAGCAGGCGTTCGACTTACTATTTTTCTGGCAGCATTGCCTCTATGTAGCGTCATTAAGCAGAAGAATAGCCGTGGCACTTAATCATCCTGACCCGGACCTGATCTATACAGGAGGACTTTTACACGATATAGGCAAATTAGTTCTAGAAAACCATGGCCGCGTGACTTACAGCGATTTCATTTGTTCCATGGATAAAAGCGGACATTCAACTATTGAAGAAGAACGCCGCTTTTTCGGCACAACGCATACCGAGATGGGACATGTATTTTGCCTGGAGTGGCAATTGCCGGCGTCGATCATCGCAATCGTCGCTCAACACCATAATCAACCTGCTGAGACATCTTCATACGCTAAATACAAAACGGAAATTGCCATCGTTTCGTTCGCAAATTACATTGCCTGGATACAAGGTATTGGCTCAGCCAACTACGATAGCCATCCAAGATTACAGCTCGCTGTACTTGAAACTATCGATATTGACCAACTGAATCTTGAAGCTCTACTGCAACAAGTAGATCAGGATATGAAAACCACTCAGGAATTCTATAACATCGAACTGCCCGGTTTAACTACGCTACGGGCCACACTGGTCAAAGCGACAATTAACCTGAGCCAGATAGGCGCAGACAGGCCTTTTGCGGCTGCTGATAAGCCCGTCAGGAGATTATCATCCTGTTTAACCCTGCCTCATCATAGCCTTAACCCTGATGAATTCATACCTCGAACACTGGAAGCAATACAAGGTGAGTTTTCCTTTGATCGTATCATTATGTTCGCCATCGACCCCAAGCGCCGCTGTCTGGTTGCGACATACTGGTGGCCTGAATCAACATTAACCGATAAGCTGCAACCCTTCGAAATTGAGATTAGCGGAATTTCCGGCTTGCTGCTAACTTGTCTGCGCGAAAAAGAGCCTGTCATCATCAATGACAAAATAGAACGCGATAACCCAATAATTAAACGCTTAATAGATACTACTGAATTTCTCGCTACGCCTGTATTGCATCACAACCGTCTGATGGGGGTGCTTTATGCCGATAATTCACATTCAAAAAAACCCATGGGCGCGCAATTACTGTCCGAAATCATGCCCATTGCATACGAGCTGGGAATCGCCATATCGAATGCCAAAAAATATGAGCAGCAGAAAAAACACGCGCAAATCGACCACTTAACGCAGCTTTTCAATAAGCGAATGATCAGCACTTTTCTGACTGAGATTTTCCAGAATAAATCCAAACTGGCAAATATAGCGATTGGTTTTATCGATATAGATAAGTTCAAGCACCTTAACGATACCTGCGGTCATCAGGCCGGAGATGATGCCTTAAAAATTGTCGCTGATATCTTGCGCAGCCTGACCCGGCCTGGAGATTGCATCGGCCGATATGGAGGAGAAGAGTTTTTATTTGTCCTTAGAAACACTGATGAAAAAGGTGCTTACGGTTACGCCGAACGTATAAGATCGCAAATTGAGCGCCGCGGCAAGATTATGAGCAAGCGATTTCACGGCCATCAACTGACCGTTAGCATTGGCGTGTCCATGTACAGTCCCCACTATAACGATTATACCGACATGCTCGAAGCGGCCGATCAAGCCATGTATCGTGCTAAAAACGAAGGCAGGAACAGGATTGTCATGGGAACTGATGTTGTCAGACAAGAAAACAGCCCCAATGCCGTGCCTTTAATGCCTACCGTTTCAGATTGATGACAATTTCGGCGCCGTCCACCGATTTTTGCTTATCCACTTCCGGTTCTTGCGACATCAACATCTGACCGTCCAAATATAAAGGCAGCGTCTTCTTTTTCTTTTCAGAAGGAAATATATTTAATGATTCTTTCTGAGCGGCCTTGTTCTGTTCAATTGTCAGCCAAGCACTCTCAGAATCTTCAAATGACATGGAAAGATCCAGCGGCTTTTGAAGCTCAGCCTCTTCAACAGCTCTGTTTTCTGCATTCGGCACTAAATCTTCTTTCTGCTTATATTTTGTTTTTTTCGTTTTTAACTTGCTCTTGGATTGAACTTTTTTTACTTCATTTGATACAGTCTTTTTTGCTGCCGGAGAACGAACATTATGGACACCGGACTTTTCAAAACCCGTTAGCAAAATAAATGAAGCCGTCACAAAACCCAATACAAACAAGCGGTAATTTTTCATCATTTTGCTCCTCAGCATATAGAAATAATAACCTACTAAGTTACCTATTTTATATTAAGCCGGAATTGGACGGCTACAACAGAAACACTATTTAATCAGTGGAAAACTGTCTCCCCAACCGGCGTTCAGTTTCCAGCACCAGCTGTGTCGTTTGCAACACTGTATCTGGATTCAAACTCATCGAATCAATGCCGATTTCCACCAGGAACTCCGCCATCTCGGGATAATCCGACGGCGCCTGGCCACAAAGCCCTGAATGCCTACCGTTACGCCGCGCACCATCAACAGCAAGGCGAATCATTTCTTTAACGCCGGGATCGCGCTCGTCAAAATCTTCGGCGACAATCGCCGAATCTCGGTCCACACCCAAGGTAAGCTGAGTCAAATCATTGGAGCCGATTGAAAACCCGTCGAAGTGCTTGGAAAAAGCATCGATTTGGATGACGTTATTCGGAATCTCGCACATCACGTAAATTTCCAGTCCCTGCTCGCCGCGTCTCAAACCAAACTGCGCCATGTAGTCCAGCACGCGCCGGGCTTCTTCTACCCGGCGGCAAAAAGGGATCATCAAAACCACATTGACTAAGCCCATCTCATCACGCACCCGTCTCATGGCTTTGCATTCCAACGCAAAACCTTCCGCATAAGCTGGATGGATATAACGTGAAGCCCCGCGAAAACCAATCATCGGGTTGGCTTCGTCAAATTCAAACCATTTTCCGCCGAGCAGAGTGGCGTATTCGTTGGTTTTAAAATCCGACATCCGCACGACGACGGGTTTGGGATAAAACGCAGCGGCAATGGTGGCTACACCTTCCGATAGTTTCTGGATGAAGTAATCTTCGCCGCTGGCGTAATTGCGCGTTAACTGGCTTAGCTGTTCTCGTTCGCCAGCATCTTCCACTCGCTCCGGATATATCAACGCCATCGGATGCGCCTTAATGTATTCGGTAATGATGAATTCCATCCTGGCCAAACCCACTCCGTCATTGGGCAAGAAGCTGGTTTTAAAAGCCAGCTCGGGATTGCCGATATTAAGCATGATTTTGGTTATCGGACGTTGCATATTCGATAAATCGGTACTTTTAATATCGAACTCGAGCATGCCTGCATACACTTTTCCGGCATCGCCTTCGGCGCATGACACGGTAACGGGGCTATTATGCTTAATCAGCGTAGTGGCATTATCGCAGCCCACTACGGCCGGAACGCCCAGTTCGCGAGAGATAATTGCCGCATGACAAGTGCGTCCGCCACGGTTAGTGACTATCGCCGAAGCTATTTTCATGACCGGCTCCCAATCCGGCGTCGTCATATCAGCCACCAGCACATCGCCGGGATTGAAACTACTCAGCTGTCCAACGTTATCGATAATCCGCGCATTGCCGGTGGCAATCTTATTGCCCACCGCATGTCCAATGACGATCGGTTCGGCTTTGTGTTTGAGGCTGTATTGCTCATAAACCATACCGCGCAATTGGGAAACTACGGTTTCCGGGCGCGCCTGAACGATATACAGCGTGCCGTCAAGACCGTCTTTCGCCCATTCAATATCCATCGGCTTGGCTTGCCCGGCTCTGGCGCTGTAATGCTTTTCTATTTTAATGGCATAGTCGGCAAGGGTCAGGACATCCGCATCGTTAATGCAAAAGCGGCTGCGTTCTTCCTCAGAGGTCACAATATTTCGGGTAGGTTCACGGGTGCGTCCTTCGCTGTAAACCATTTTTATTTTCTTCGCGCCCACGGTGCGTCTTAAAACCGCCCGATGCCCTTGCTCAAAAGTGGGTTTATGTACATAAAACTCGTCCGGGTCTACCGCGCCTTGCACGACATTTTCGCCTAGCCCGTACGCGCCGGTAATAAACACCACGTCTTTAAATCCCGATTCGGTATCCAGCGAAAACATAACGCCGCTGGCTTCCAGATCCGAGCGCACCATTTTCATAACGCCAATCGATAGGGCCAGCTTGAAATGATCGAAACCTTGATCAACACGGTAATGTATCGCGCGGTCGGTGAACAGGCTGGCAAAACAGCGTTTGCAGGAATCCAGCAAGGCTTGGTCGCCGCGTATATTGAGATAGGTATCCTGTTGCCCGGCAAAACTGGCGGTCGGTAAATCTTCAGCGGTAGCGGAACTGCGTACTGCAACGCTTAAATCATCGCCGTACTGTTCTTTCAGTTGCGCGAAAGCTTCGATAATCTGCTGTTCAAGGTCTTCTGGGAAAGACGCTGCGTAGATAATTTCCCTCGCTTTAAGCGCACGCCTGGCAAGATCGCCTACATCGTCCGGATTCAAATCGTCCAATGTCTGATGAAGCTTCTCCCAGCCATTCGCCTGATCCAATACATAGCGGTAGGCTTCGGCGGTTACCGCAAAGCCGTTAGGAATTTGGATGCCTTGCGGTGTTAATTCGCGGTACATTTCACCTAACGAAGCATTCTTGCCGCCTACAAGAGATATGTCGTCAATCGTTAATTCATTAAACCAGCGAATGTAGTTTGCTTGCTTGGACATCATAGTTCCTTAATCGAATTACTCACTTATTCAGGATCTGGGCGACTGGCAAGGTGGTAGTTTTCATCGATTAGTTAAACCGGTTAAAACAAGCCATACCCAATCATTCTGCATTGCCGACAGTAGCATATCAATATGCGCACTTACTTATCTTTCTTTGCTTGAGTCTAGCGTTGAATGTCCTTAAATTCCAGTGTCTAGCATGCCTTTATATTGAAAACCGCTATTTTCAGGACTACGAGAATCATTGATGCCACAACTGTACCGAACTTCGTTCCGCGTGGCCTATTTCGATAAAAACCTTATAAATCATATGTGACAATATGTCGCATTATCATTCTTTCAGCGCATTGCTAGCATACACCATGCGCTCTGACTTACCTTCACTTTGGTAAGGGGGAGTTTAATCGTCTATTAGGCTCCCTTTTTTTAGCCCGGTAGGTATACATTGAACCGCCGGTAGCTAAAAATAGAAGACGATAAATTAAAAGTTGCTCTGGCGGGGTAAAAATAGGTTTGCCATATTCTCAACTACAAGAGCATGACTCTAAAATTCGGCGGTCTATTAAATAATACCTTCGAATTTTAGGTGGAGACAGGTTAGAGTCTCCTTGCTTTGGTTGCGTTACTTTATCAACCTATCGAAGTATTCGTTTTTATTAAACGTTTAAATAAAAACTCTATACACAACATTTAGAATTATTTTTTGGTGAGATAAAGCTCTTCAACCTGCTTTCTCGCCCACTCCGTCTTCCTTAAAAACTTTAAACTAGATTTGATGCTTGGGTCATTATTAAAACATCTGATGTTGATCATCCTACCCAGTTCGGCCCAGCCATAATCTGCTACCAGCTCTTCGAGCATCCTTTCCAAGGTAACGCCGTGCAAAGGGTTTCGCGGTTGTTTCTCACTCATGAGCTACTCTAAGTTAATCTTCGTGTTCATAGCGACGACGCAATGCTTCGTCCCGGGCATCGTTGATTTCCCGCATAATGCTGCGAACATCCGCCTGTTTGGCGCTACCCTGAAATCGGCCGGTCAATACGACTTGAGGAGTCAATTCACCGGTTTCATAGAGCTTCCAAATCTCTTTGCCATACTGGGTGGTAAGCAGCTCAGGAGCAAAGCGGCCAAAGTAGTCAGCCAGATTATCGACATCGCGCTCCAGCATTCTGGCGGCATTATTGTTGGCCGCCGCGTCAACTGCCTGAGGCAAGTCAATGATGACCGGGCCGTGGGCGTCAATCAGTATGTTATATTCGGAAAGGTCGCCATGCACAATCCCGGCGCAGAGCATTCTGACCACTTCCTTAATCAACAATCCGTGGTATTCAAGAGCCTGCTCCCGGCTCAGCTCAAGATCGTTCAACCTGGGCGCGGCACTTCCATGTTCATCAGTCACCAGCTCCATCAGCAAAACCCCTTCGACGAAGTTGTAGGGCTGCGGAACGCGCACACCGGCGGAGGCAAGACGGTATAACGCATCTACTTCAGCATTTTGCCATACCTCTTCCTGCTGCTGCCGGCCAAACCGGCTGTTTTTTTCCATAGCGCGCGCCTGACGGCTATTTCTCACCTTGCGCCCTTCCTGATACTGGGCCTGTTTATGAAAACCGCGTTTGTTGACGTCTTTGTAGACTTTTGCGCAACGTACTTCGCCTTCGGAAAGCACGACATAGACCGCAGCCTCTTTGCCGCTCTTTAACGGACGAATAACCTCGTCGACGAGACCATCCTGCACCAACGGTTCAATACTTTTAGGAGTTTTCATAGCCGCCCTTGTGCGCTACCTTGATAAAAGTTAAAAACATTTACGGTCTTTTGCTTCGACATAAGCTCTGGCCCGCTAATTCTCTCGCTCATATTAGCTTATTTTATGATGTACATGTCACTGGCTAATGATTTGCCTTTAAACATGGCTTTGTAAGCGATTTTACATTCAGCCCTGCAGCCAAGCCAAAACGCCCTCGCCTGCAACACGCCCGCTGGCAAAACAGGCGGTTAACAAATAGCCGCCGGTCGGAGCTTCCCAGTCAAGCATCTCACCGGCACAGAATACGCCCGGCATGGCACGGCTCATTAAATGCTCGTCCAGCGCCTCAAAAGTGACGCCTCCCGCACTGCTGATTGCCTCATCGATCGGCCTTGCAGCCACCAGTTTTACCGGCAGTGCTTTGATAGCCGCGCAAAGACGAATCGGATCATCGAAATCTTCTTTCAACAAAACCTCCCTCAGCAAACCGGCTTTTAAGCCATCGATGCCGATTCGTTTTCGAAGATGGCTTGCTATGGAGTGCTTACCGCGCGGCTGCGAAACCTTGTCGATCAGGGCCTGCTTGTCCTTGCCCGGAGCAAGATCAAGATAAATCGTCGCCGTCCCCGTTGCCGCAATCTGTTCGCGCAGCAATGCGGACATTTTATAAATCAAGCTTCCCTCAACGCCATCCGCAGTGATGATCAACTCGCCCAGTTGACGAAATTCAGCCCCGGCCGAATTGGTAAAAGACGCAAGGACCGACTTCAACGGCTGCCCGGCAAAACGACTGCGAAAAAACTCAGTCCAGCCCACGTCAAATCCGCAGTTTGACGGCTGGAGCGGCTCAACCGAAACGCCTCGCTGAACCAGCATCGGCACCCATGCGCCTGTCGAGCCAAGCCGCACCCAGCTGCCGCCGCCCAAGGCCAGCACCACGGCATCAGCTCTGACTTTCGCCTCACCCGCCGGCGTCAAAAAACGCAGCATGGCATCCTCGCCATCAACCCAACCCAGCCATTGATGACGCATAAAAAAGCTGACACCGTTTACGCGCAATCGATGCAGCCATGCACGCAGCAAAGGCGCAGCCTTCATATCAACAGGAAACACTTTTCCTGACGAACCGATAAAAGTCTCAACGCCTAAATCATGCAACCATGCCCGTAAAGCCTCGGGCCCAAACGCATCCAACATCGGCTTGATATGGGCTTGGCGGGAACCATAGCGAGACAAAAACTTATCGGATGGCTCAGAGTGGGTAATATTCATTCCACCTTTTCCGGCCATCAGGAATTTTCGACCCACCGAGGGCATGGCATCGTAAAGGTCAACCTTCACGCCTGCCTGACTTAAAACTTCAGCTGCCATTAGTCCGGCTGGGCCGCCGCCGATAATCGCAACAGTTTTGCGCTTGCCTTGGTTGCCTTGTGCTTGCGGCACTTCTGACCCACATACGGGTTCTGTTAAGCTTATCAATGTATTACTGACCGTTTTGCTCTCTACAATTATGTTGATTCATAACTAGAACCCCCTCATTTACAGAGTATCTACGTCACAAAAACAGCTATTATACAATACCGTTTTGTCCTTAATTCATAAAATCCAACCCGCTATTGACTCAGATGAACCCTGCCAACCCCAACATTTTTAAAAACATACCCGATCAGTTACCGGAAGAACTCGTCGAGTGCATTTTCAAACAGGATAATATTCAAATTGAACGCATTATATCGCAGGGACATATTACTCCGGCAGGGCAATGGTACGATCAGGATTGGGATGAATGGGTACTACTGCTTCAAGGAGAGGCGATTCTCCGTTACGAAAATGACAATCGCAGCTTTCATTTAATTGCCGGCGATTATTTGTTGATTCCTGCCCATACCAAACACCGGGTTGAATGGACTCCGCCTGATCTTCAGACTATCTGGCTGGCTACCCATTTGCACGTTTGATTCCTTGCCTCAAGCAGCTGCCGCTAACATCTTGCGGCGTTTCAATCTCAAAGCCTCGTGTTCGCTTCAATAATCCCCTATCAGCTTCGCCAGCAAGTCTTGTCTTACTTGCTGCATCACTAAAACCAATTTAAGGCTTTACCAGGCCACTCATTTTAAGGCTCTGGAAATAAGCGGTTACACGGATTCATTTATGCACCTGAAAGGAATAAATTGGCTCATTGCAATAAATCCACCCAAAAGCCAAGTTATATTCCTGAGCAATGAGAAAAGACAAGATCAAAAAACACAAGCTTCTACTTCGGCATCTAACGCTTGAGGATTACGATAATATTGCGGTTCTAATGGAGCATGTCTACGATAATTTGGGCGGTGCCTGGACGAAGAGCCAGTACACCGCCCAAATCACCCGTTTTCCTGAAGGCCAGATTGTCATTGAAGATAATGGCCAGTTAATCGCCGCGGCATTAAGCATGATTGTTGACTATGCCCGCTTTGGCGATGTCCATACCTATGCCCAAATTACCAGTAACGGTTATCTGACCCATCATGACCCGCACGGCGATACCTTGTACGGCGTCGATATATTCGTGCACCCGAAGTATCGAGGACTGCGCTTGGGCCGAAGGTTATACGATGCGCGCAAGGAGTTATGCCGAAACCTGAACCTGCGCCGCTTTATTGCGGGCGGACGGATTCCCGGCTATGCCAAATACGCCGACACGCTAACGCCGGTGCGCTATATCGAAGAGGTCAAAAATCGGGAAATTTATGACCCGGTACTGTCATTCCAACTGTTTAACGGCTTCCACGTCCGCAAGGTATTGACCGGTTATCTTCCCGTAGATGCCGATTCCAAGGGCTATGCGACGCTTCTTGAGTGGGTCAATCTGGATTACGTAGAACACACGCCGTTAATAGGCGATTCCAAAAGCATTATCCGTTTAGGTGTTGTGCAATGGCAGATGCGAACGTTGACCAGCGTCGAGGAATTGCTCAAGCATGCAGAATTCTTTATCGATGCGGTCGCCGGCTACCATGCCGACTTTGTGCTGTTTCCAGAATATATGAGCGCCCCGCTGATGGGCTTGTTCAATCACAAAAGCCCTCCCGATGCCATTCGCGCCCTGGCGGGATTTACTAGTGAAATCAGGAATGGCTTGCTGGAAATGGCTATGTCTTACAACATCAATATTATTGCCGGCTCCATGCCCGAGTACAGCGCCCATGAACTCTATAACGTGTCTTGGCTGCTCAGGCGCGACGGCACTTTTGAGGCTCAATACAAAATTCATGTCACGACTGATGAAGTCGCCTGCTGGGGTGTGAAAGGCGGTGATGCGTTAAAAGTATTCGACACCGACTGCGGCAAAATCGCAGTGTTAGTCTGCTATGATTCAGAATTTCCCGAACTTGCGCGCCTGGCCACTATTGAGGGAGCACAGATCATTTTTGTACCGTTCTGGACCGACACCAAGAATGCCTACCAGCGGGTTCGCTACTGCTCTCATGCACGCGCCATTGAAAATGAATGCTTTGTGGCGATTACCGGCAGCGTCGGCAACCTGCCGTATGCTGAAAACATGGACATTCAATATGCGCAAGCGGCCATTTTCAGCCCGAGCGATTTTTCATTTCCACACGATGCCATATTAGCGGAAGCGACACCGAACACTGAAATGACCTTAATTGCCGATGTGAATCTCGATTTATTAAAGCAAGTCCGCACTCGAGGCGATGCTCGCAATCTCGCAAACAGACGACAGGATTTGTATCGTTTAGAGTGGTTTAAAAGCATTTAAACTGCCAAGCTAAATGTTTACCTTGGCTTAATGAGCCACTAGAAAATTGTCATCAAAACTTAACCATTCTGTCACCTGATATTCATGAACTCGACACGTAACTGACATCTTTATTCATTAAGGTATCCACATCTTTATTTAACCATGTGGATAGCCATGAAAAAGACAGATGCCCCCATACTGATCAAGCCTGCCAAACGTTTGGAATGTTTTGTTATCTCCAGGGATGGAGTGTATGCCGAAAACCCGTCTGGAACAGGTTCGGCAATCTCCAGGGATGGCGTGCATGCCGCAAGCCAGTCGGGAACTGGCGCGGCGACAAACTCAGAAAAGTTAATAAAGGAAGCCCAGTCCTTGCGTTTCCGCGTGTTTGCCAAGGAAATGGGCGCCAAACTCAAAACCGAAGCGGAAGGGCTGGATTACGATGAAGTTGACAGCTATTGCGATCACTTGATTGTGTACGACAACGTCAATGAAAAAATAGTCGGCTACACGCGTTTGCTTAATCAAGATCAAGCGGAACGTCTTGGCCGGTTTTATTCTCAAAGCGAATTCAACTTGGACCAGGTATTAACACTGCCCGGCCGCTTTCTGGAAATAGGCCGAACTTGCGTTGATTCTGACTATCGCGGCAGCGCTGTTTTAACGACGCTTTGGTCTGCGCTGGTTCAGTATGCACTCGAAGGACAGTTTAATTATTTAATCGGCTGCGCCAGCATTACTCCGGGCCCCAACGGCTTTGCCATCAATGCGGTTTACCGAAATATCGACATCAAAAACATTGCACCCTCTTCTCTTCAAGTCAGCCCGAGCATCAGAGTACCCAGCGGGCTAAGATGCGAGCGGGATGAATCGGGTATTCCACCGTTGCTGAAGGCTTATTTTCGTTTCGGCGCTGTGGTCTGCGGTGAGCCTTGCTGGGATGAAGACTTCAACTGCATGGATTTATTTATGTTACTGCCGCTCGACCAGCTGCAAGCCCGCTACAGCAAACACTACATGCGAGACTATATCTCCAGGGATGGAGTGTATGCCGCAGGAAAGTCGGGAACTGGCGTGGCGGCCGCGCGGGATGATGCGCATGCCGCAAACGTGCCGGAAGTAATGTACGGCGCAGGCTGGTAATGAAATCGAAAATACGGCTGTACTATAAACTTTTTCAGATCGTCATCCTGTTTATCAACGGGCTAATTATCGCTGCGGGCATCTTTCCCGCACTTGGGTTTTTATATTCGGCTCGCGAAGCCAAAACCAGGCGGGAGGCTCTCAAAACCCGCTGGCTTCGATGGTTCAGCGCCATTGTTAACCTGCGTATCATCAAGGAAGGCGAGCTACCGGAAAAACGCGCCATCCTGGTCGGCAATCACATCTCCTGGCTGGACATCATCGTCATCGGTCAATATTTACCCGCTTATTTTGTTGCCAAGAGCGATATTTCAAGTTGGCCGGTCATCGGCTATCTGGCCAGACAGGGCGGCACGATTTTTATCCGTCGCGGCAATAAACAGCATATCAAGGAGACTGCCGAAAAGATGGTTTGGTCGCTAAAACAAAATAGCAGCATCATCGCCTTTCCCGAAGGAACTACAACCAAGGGCGATGAGGTCCTGCATTTTCATTCATCCCTGTTTCAACCTGCATTGCTAACCCGATCGCTTATTCAACCTGTAGCTATTCAATACCAAGGCGCAGCTCAAAAACTCGCGCCTTTTATCGGCGACGATGCCTTTGTGCCGCATTTAATCAGGATGCTGTCCCTGGACCAGATCGATGTGCGGCTAAGCTTTCTTCCTGTGATTAACAGCGCAGGAAAAAACCGCCATTCCGTCAGCCTTGAAGCGAGAGACATGATAGAAAGGAAAATTTCCGAATGTTCACCGGCAGATACTTCGGACCCTCAGTGTTCTGGAATAACCCAGCGGAGAATCGTATAACTCGGGAGCACAATCGTAGCGACATGCCATGTATCCTGGTCTGTTATAGGCTTGCAACAATGTTAACGTTAACCACAAGGTGCGACATGAAAATTCTAAGTCTAATGAAAATTGCTGATATTTTTACTGTTGGAAATCTGTGCTGCGGCATCGTTTCGATTTTGCTGGCAATCGACGGCCTTTTTGATTTGAGCGCGTTGCTACTGTTTCTGGCAGTGCTGTTTGATGTACTTGACGGAAAAATAGCGGGGCTGCTGCATCAAAAGAATCTTTTCGGCAAACAAATAGATTCCATGTCTGACCTGGTATCTTTTGGCGTTGCCCCTGCCTTGTTATTTTATTCATTGAGTTCCCCCGGTGTTTTAGGCATTGCAGTCGCGTTGTTTTTTGTCTCCTGCGGCATGCTTCGGCTGGCCCGCTACAATATTTCCGAAGGAACCGGTTTCGAAGGCGTGCCGATTACCGTGAATGGGGTGCTGTTTCCGGTGCTTTTTCTGCTCTTTGGCAGCTTCCCTCAAAGCCTGAATTATTGGCCAATGGTTTTCTTAATTCAGGGCTTACTGATGATTTCAACTTTTAAAGTATCGCGGATATTCTGATCTAATCATGAGCCGCCCACACCTAATAAATCCAATATAAAAAATTGCTGTCCTAGCCTGCTTATCGGGAATAAAAATACTGTGATTTTATGGACAAGAACTACTGATCATTTTATGACAGGCATTAAATTCCCCGAACTTGAACAACTTGAACGCATCATTGGGCAACTAGGCGATCGGGCTCAAACTGAGGTGGTTGAACGGATTCAACACCAAGATCATGAATTTCCCATTCATTGCATTACGCTGGGTTCAAATCGACCCGATGTGCCGGTATTGGCCTTTTTTGGCGGGGTGCATGGCTTGGAGAAGATCGGTTCAGAAGTCATTCTGTCTTATATGGAGACCATCAGCCAGTTGCTGGACTGGGATCAGGAGTTTTTGTCCCGGCTTGAAAAATCCGGCTGGTTTTTGTGCCTATCGTTAACCCCGTCGGCGTTTATCTGGGCACTTGCTGCAATGGCAACGGCGTCGATTTGATGCGCAATATGACAAATCCCTAAATATCATCATTCAGCCGAATTCCTGCCCAAATTATTTCAATATCCCAACTTGCCCATTTAAGCTTAATCTTCTCAATGACATCATCTATTCCGAGCAATAGAATCTCCTCGCTTCTGACAACCTTCTCACCATCTTTATGTTTACAGATAAAATTTACAGTATATGTTTCCATCTTCTTGCTCCTATCCTAATAGCAAACCGTCTGTTTGCATGATTTGATAGCCCTTTAACATAAAGGGATTGATGTTGTTAAATAATGGATAGCTTTTAGGAAATCGTAATAGAAGTAAATTTTTTATTTACTCTAGCTACATATTATCAATTTACCCCTCTAAATCTATTTAATTAATTGGCGTGTTTTTAACTAAATAAAAGTTAATAGAATCATATATATTTTAAAAACATCTGTTATAAATAGTACACCTTAATTATTACACCAACTCAAGATCTTGTGCTTTTAGATAAGTATTAAATACCATATCAGAATGAATAATATGCTCTACCCACTTATCCATAAACTCACGAATATCTCTTTTTTTCCATTCACTGTTTACTATTTTATGCTCGATTTCCGTCAATTTTTCCAGAATGGTATTATGCTCTTTTGCATGACTTTTATAATGCCGAAATTCTGAGCGTTCCATTAATTCTTCTTCAGTATTAAAATGTTCCTTTACATGCCAATAAACTAATTGAATATTTTTACAAAGCTGTTCACTGTTTACAGAAGAAACCAATTGATTAGTTAAGTAAATATATCTCTATGTTGGTTATCAGATAAATCATCACCCATCTGGTAATAATCCTGCCAAACAAAGTGGTACATACTTCCCAGAGATAATCTTTTTTCTAGCTCATCATTTTGACGATGTATCGCAATATTGTCCGGCGTTTTATTATCGTCACTAATCTTATAAACAAATTTTTGCCGTGCTAAATGGTAATCCTCATTGCCATAGAAGTTTTCATACATCTGAGCTAATTCAAATTGCCGGTAAGTGGCTAATGCTTTTAGTGACTCGTCGTAACACCGCATCTTGGCTTTTTCATTTAAACAATTTTTTAATGCCTCATTATCATCAATAAGGGTGTTAACCAGATGTTTAACTTGAGCGATAAAAATCTTGTGATTTTTATCAAGAACTTTATCGATTAAGCCTATATGCCATGCTTTCTTGGCGCTGATTGGCAAACGTTGTTCGGTCAGTGAGGTTGCCATTTCCTGGCCAACGCGCTTGGGCAATAAATAGGTCCAGTATTCGGAACCATAAAGCTCACCCATATTTTTATAATGCGGATTGAAAATGGTGCCTTCTCTAGCAAATACCCTGTCAGCCGCTATAGCCATAATCGCACCGCCTGCGCCCGCACTGCCTGCAACAGCAGAAATGGTTAATTTATCCAGCGTGGTAACGATCTGATAGATAAGGTCGTCGATTGCATTGATGTTTAACCAGGATTCATCCGCCGGACTATTCGCGGCTTCAATGTGATTAAGGTGAATTCCATTTGACCAGCATTGTTCGCCCCCCATCAACACAATAGCTTTTACAGGTAAAGTTGCGACATGCTGATAAACCGATAGTAATAGCCGGCATTGCTCTGTACTCATGCCTCCATTGTGAAAAGAAAAGTAGAGATAAACGGCATCCGCTTCTTGTTCATACCAGATTTCCTGGCAGGGAAGCTCTCGTCCGGGTTTGGTATAGTCGATTTCAATATATTTGACGGTCTTGGTTAACAAGCCTTTTAAAGCCGAAGTTGCAGGAACCGCGGTAGGCATTAGATCTTTTAAAACAAATGCAGCGGGCAGTTTTATCCCTTTCGCACCGGATTCCGGTTTCGGTTTTAAATGTCCGATCCAGACAGCACCGTCCACAGTTGCCCGGCAAATTGCATGGTTTGCCGTTGCGATTATCTCTCCTGGTTTTCCTGTTAAGCGGCTTTCTTTATGCGCATTAAAAATAAAAAACGGCTTGCCATAAATCTCATCCAGCAGCCCTGGACTACCATCGGCGGCATTGATTCGTCTTAAAATTTCATCCGTCTTATGTACTTTCCAGTTAATTGCACGATCTTGTTGTTTGATTAATGGCTGCACTCTTCCTTTATAGTCGGATCTACTATAATCCTGCACCTCAGGTTTGAAATTCGGGGCATTAAAGTAGCTTAAAGCCTCCCATAAACAGTCGACTGCGGCTTGTGTGACTTCTCGGTAAAAGAGTGCGCTTTTAGTAGTCTGGCGCATGGTAAAAGTTCGATGAGCCCAAATATCGCCGGCATCCATTTCTTCAGCCGCTTCCAATAAAGAAACGCCCCACTCCGGTTCGCCGCTCTGGATAGCCCAATCTAATGACGATGGCCCTCGGTCACCTTTAATGCCGGGATGAACGATAAGGCATTTATAGTTTTGATAAATTTCCGGAGGCAGGTATTTTGTTAAAAAAGGACACAGTATCAAATCCGGTTTGAATAACGACACGCCTTCTATTAATTGCGCAATATCGCCGGAATGTAATTCGACTGACACTAAAAAACCCGCATCCTCAAGTTCGGTATAAAACCGTTGAGTCAGTCCTGAGAATGCCGATGAAATGAGTAAAATGCGCATAACGTAAGCTCCTAATTGTTATATGGGTTAGATGAACAACTCGCTTCTAAGAAAATTGACTATGGTCAATCTAGGCGGCCCTTATTGAGTAAGGGTCAGAGAGCCCGAAGCGGTCACGATAATTTTGCGGGTTAATACCCAACTGGCGGATAAAAGCGCGACGCATACGCTCGGGGTCTAAAAAGCCGGATTTTTCGGCTACAACATCCATCGACAGCTTAGTACTGCCCAGATAATGGCGAGCGGCATCAATACGCGCCATTTCTACAAATTTGGCCGGAGTCAAGCCGGTTTCCGACAAGAAAAACCGTGCAAAATTCCTAGGACTCATGAACATACGCTCAGCCAGCGCTTCTACCCGTAAATCTTCGGTAAGATGCAGCATGGTCCAGGCTTGTAAATCTTTAAGCTCAGGGCGAGTAGCTTCACTGGTTAAATAGGCGCTGAACTGGGACTGACCGCCCGGTCGCTTGAGAAATACAACCAGATAACGTGCAACCAGCAAAGCCAGCTCGCTCCCCCAATCTTCCTCTACCATCGATAACGCGAGGTCAATCCCGGAGGTTATGCCTCCTGATGTTGAAATAAAGCCATCTCGGACAAAAATTCGATCCGGTTCGACGGTAACCAAGGGATAGTCGGTTGCCAATTGAGCGCAATAGTCCCAATGACTAGTCGCTTTAAGGCCATCCAGAAGACCGCTTTCCGCAAGTAAAAAAGCACCAGTGCAAACTGAAACAAGCCGTCTGACCCGTGGCGCAATGGATTTAACCCAGCTCTGTAATGCAGGGTCGCATAACAGGCAGTCCACATCCGGAGTACCGGCAATTACCAAGGTGTCGATATCATCAGTTATTTCGCTATATGCCTTAGTGGCTATAATCTGAAGACCGCATGACGTCGTTATCGGCCCCGGCTTTGCCGCTAACACTTCGATTGGATAGGCAGAATCGCTACACAAGCCGGAGCGCTGTAGGCCGGTGTTGGCAAAAGCAAATACTTCCATCGGGCCGGTAATATCGAGAACTTCGGCACCGGGGAATACGACTATACCGACACGCCTTATCTTGCCTGCGCGAGTTTGCGGACGGTCAACAGCAGATAGGGATGAAATAGGAGTGTTCATTGATCTTCCTTACATAGAAATCATGGTTTGAAACAACTACATGCATTAACTGATGCACCGAATAACGCTGATCTGTATTTAATTTTCGAATGTTCTCTGGAGCAATTAATTGTTTATTTTTCTGAGAACAGTGAGCACGTCTGTATGCTCTCTGATTAACTGTTTTTACACAATGACGAGATTCCCTCTTTTTCTGCCAAAATGCTGATCACCATATAGCCTAAATTCACTCTAGGCTTTATTGAGTTTGGCACTTGCTTATGCATTATTACTATGCAGTTCATCCATTTAGCTTGTCCTGGCAATTGTTGAAGCAATTTTCCGCTTGCAACCTCTGAATTTCATCATTTTGTCATAAGCCAGCTATAACATAGCTGTTTGACTTTATACTAGAAGTTGTCCATCACAACCTGCTCAATTCACATTCTGCAGCATGGTAACGAGAAACATCCAACTTTATGACAGGCATTAAATTCCCTGAACTTGAACAGCTTGAACGCATTATTGGGCAACTAGGCGATCGGGCTCAAACTGAGGTGGTTGAACGGATTCCATACCAAGATCATGAATTTCCCATTCATTGCATTACGCTGGGTTCAAATCGGCCCGATGTGCCGGTATTGGCCTTTTTTGGCGGCGTGCATGGCTTGGAGAAGATCGGTTCGGAAGTCATTCTGTCTTATATGGAGACCATCAGCCAGTTGCTGGACTGGGACCAGGAGTTTTTGTCCCGGCTTGAAAAATCCCGGCTGGTTTTTGTGCCTATCGTAAATCCGGTCGGCGTTTATCTGGGCACTCGCTGCAATGGCAACGGCGTCGATTTAATGCGTAATTCCCCCGTCGAAGGCGTGGGCGCAACCCGCATTTTCAGCGGTCACCGTATCACGCCCCGTCTGCCCTGGTATCGCGGCGATGAAGCCAACATGGAAAAAGAAGCGCAAGCTTTATGCCGAGTCGTCGAGCGGCACCTGTTCAACTCGTCTTTGTCGATTGCGCTGGATTTACATTCCGGATTCGGCATTCAGGATCGCTTATGGTTTCCGTATGCTTCACGAAAAACCCCGTTCGCTTTTATTGCCGAAACTATGGCCCTAAAAGAACTGTTTGACCGTTGTTATCGGCACCATATCTACAGGATTGAGCCTACCTGCCTGGAATATGTGATTAACGGCGATCTGTGGGATTATCTGTTCGATGACTTTGTGCAACGGTTTGAAGCCGAACGATTATTTTTGCCGCTGACTCTGGAAATGGGTTCATGGCTTTGGCTACGCAAGAGCCCGATGCATCTTTTCTCACGGCATGGCTTGTTTCATCCGCTGCTGCCGCACCGCCAGCAGCGGATTTTTCGGCGGCATTTCATGCTGTTCGATTTTCTGCACCGGAGTCTTTTGTATCCCCAGCAATGGACTCAACTTAAGCCAAGACAAAAGTCGGCCTATGAAAAAAAAGCCTTGGATCTTTGGTATGAATAAGGCGCTGGGCCAAAACTGGATTCTGCTTAGAGGCTTGGCGCGAGAGTCGAGACACTGGGGCGATTTTGTCTTGCTTTTGCAATCGGTATTTCCAGAGGCTCGGATAACGCTGCTGGATTTGCCTGGTACGGGTTGTTTTTATCAGCAAACCAGCCCAAGCTCGATTAAGAATATAACCGATAACGTACGCCGTCATGCCCTTGACAACGGGCTCTTACAGCAACCGGTAACGATTCTGGCGCTGTCATTGGGCGCGATGGTCGCTTGGGAATGGATGCAGCGCTACCCTGATGATATCTGCGGTGCTGCTTTGATGAATACCAGCTTTGCCGATGTGAGTCCTTTTTATCAACGGCTGCGCTGGCAAAGTTATAGAGATTTTATTGTCTTGGTGATGACACGCAACCTGCATAAGCGGGAATTGAGGATTTTACAGCTGACCAGCAATCGTCGAAATATCTCCAGGGACGGTGTGTATGCCGCAAGCCAGTCGGGAACTGGCGCAGCACAGCGTAAGCAAATAACTCATGCTTGGAAAAGGATACAAACCGAACGCCCGATCAGCCTTAAAAACAGCGTCCGCCAAATGGTAGCGGCTGCAAGCTATCGTCCCGGCGATATAAAACCCAGGCAACCGGTTTTGTTATTAAACGGATTAGGCGACCGCTTGGTAGCGCCAGCCTGTTCGGAGGCGATACACAAAAAATGGCGTTTGGAACTCCGACGCCATCTCTGGGCAGGCCACGACCTGACCCTGGATGACGGCGCATGGGTGGTATCGCAACTGAAAGATTGGACGACCATTGAAGCAAGTCGCTGAAATTTAATGAAAGTGTCATCAAACAGTTAACTTCCTGTAATAATCCAGGCGTATTTTGTCCATCATCGTAACTTGTTGGAGGCGGATACCATGTCCTTGAAATATCGTTCAATCTGGATTTCAGACACTCATCTGGGCACTAAAGGCTGCAAGGCCGAACAACTCAGGGATTTTCTTGATAGCGTCGAATGTGACTACTTATACCTGGTCGGCGATATTATCGATTTATGGAAATTCAGGTCCGGCTTTTATTGGCCGGCCTTGCATAGCGACATCGTGCAACGGGTCATCAACAAGGCTAAAAAAGGCACACGCGTCATTTATATACCCGGCAACCACGATGAGCAGTTTCGAAAACACGCCGGCATGCATTTTAACGGCATCGATATACAGCTGAATGCCGTCCATACCACTCAAGACGGCCGCAAGTTCCTGGTACTGCATGGCGATGAATTCGACAGCATCGTCTGCCACAACAAAAACCTGGCTTACATTGGCGGCGAAGCTTATGAGGTCTTGTTGTACATCAACCGCTGGCTGAATATCCTGCGCTCAAAAATGGGCTACAAATACTGGTCCATCTCTGCATTTTTAAAACACAAGGTCAAAAATATCATCAGCTTTATGGATAACTACCAGCATATCCTGAGTCTGGAAGCGCAAAAACGACATGTGGACGGTGTTATTTGCGGACATATCCACCATGCCGACATTGCCGACATGGAATTCGGCAAAACCTACTGCAACTGCGGCGACTGGGTAGAAAGTTGCACCGCCTTGGTTGAAGATGAAGCAGGTCGGCTGTCCATTATCTACTGGCTGGAAGAAAGTCATCAGTTGCTGGATCAGCAGCTTGAGCCGCAGCCGGGCTATGCAGAAGCAGCATAGACCTAGACCTGCCCCCTCATTCATTTGTCACAGAACCTTAAACAAACGTTCATTTCCTTGTCACAAAAGAGCTTTACTCTTTGCCCCGTAGGCTAGGGATAAAGAGTAAATGGAAAATCCTAGATTTTCACCTCTGCAAACGCTCGTTATCGACTTTTGCAGAGCTTCTTCCAAGAGGATAAAGAAATGAAACTGCTCTATTCCATCCATAAATACGACGTTTTCATGTTCACCTGGCTGGTCAATGCCAGAATGCACGCAACATTGACCAAGTCAGCTCGCTATATATCTAAAACCGGCGACGGCTATCTATATTTGGTCATCATAGGCTTGTTATATTGGAGTGAAGGCTTAAGCCCATTTTTGCAAGCGGTCCTGTTGGCCTTTTCAATCGAAAGACCAACTTATTTTGTACTGAAAAACGGCCTGAGGCGTAACCGGCCGCAAGCAGCCTTACAAAACTTCCGCAGCACGATTACACCCTCGGATAAATTCAGTTTTCCATCCGGCCATACATCCGCCGCTTTCATGATGGCGACTTTGCTTGGCTTTTACTTCTCCCCTTTAATGATCCCGCTTTACTGTTGGGCGGCTTTGGTCGGCTTCTCGCGTGTGGTTCTGGGTGTACATTTCCCGACCGATACGTTAGTAGGCGTCATTTTGGGGGTCAGCACAGCACTCTTTAGTTTGGGGCAAATCGTAATATGAAGATATTTTATGGCGTACAGGGCACCGGTAACGGACACATCACACGCGCACGGATTATGGCAAAAGAACTTTATGCCGCCGGCATTGACGTAACCTTTCAATTTACCGGCCGCCCTGCGGATAAGTATTTCGACATGGAAGTCTTTAATGGCTATCAGTTACGCACCGGCCTGACCTTTCATACCGAAAAGGGTCAGGTCAGTTACCTTAAAACAGCACGTGACGCCAAACCCATTACCTTCATCAAGGATATAAAATCCTTGGATTTAAGCGGCTACGACTTAGTGATCAGTGATTTTGAGCCGGTCACCGCCTGGGCGGCAAAAAGCCAGAAAAAGCCGATTTTGGGCATCGGACATCAATATGCCTTTAATCATAAAATCCCCAGAGAGGGATCAGACCCTATCGCCGATCAGGTCATAAAATATTTTGCCCCTGTAGATAATGGGGTCGGCTTGCACTGGCACCATTTTGGCCAGCCCATTCTGCCGCCCATTATCGATACTCCCGAAACGCCAAAAACTATCGTCAAAAACAAGGTCATCGTGTATCTGCCTTTCGAAGACCCGCATGAAGTCGTCCGGCTTTTGTCACAGTTTGAAAAATTCCAGTTTCATATTTATTCGCCAGAACCGGTTCCATCAAGATTCGAGCATATCACCTGCAATCCGCTGTCGCGTGACGGTTTCCAGAAAGATTTATACGACTGTGCCGGCATTATCAGCAATGCAGGGTTCGAACTGGCCAGTGAATCGCTGCAACTGGGCAAAAAGATTCTGGCTAAACCGCTGCATGCGCAAATGGAGCAGATTTCCAATGCCGCTGCATTACAGCAGTTAGGTTACGGGCATGTGATGCATGATATGGATACAGCCGTTATTGATCATTGGTTGCATGACAACCATGCCATCCATATCACCTATCCCAATATTGCTAAAGTGCTGGTGCAATGGATACAGGACGGTATGCCGAAAATGGATACGGATTTTATAGAATCGGTCTGGAATACTGTGGAAGTGTTACGCGTTAAGCAATAGCTCATCCTTTATAATCGGCTACGAAGATTACCATGCACGTAAACCGGGCTAAGCCTCTCGCTTTTGCCAGGCAAAACACTAACACTTCAAATATGGCGCAATGGCTTTTTCATCCAGCACCACAATCGCTTCTTCGCAGCTGATTATATTCTCCTTGTTGTTAAGAATATAATCGGCCAGCCGCTCAATCGCCTTCCAATGATCAGGCGAGCTTATAAATTGGAAAGCTTTACTAAACAGCTCAGCCATTTTTTCTTCGCGCCGACTTCCGGCCGCGATAAAGCTGTCCAGATATTCATAAACCTTCTCAAGATCGGATGTGCCGCCGTAATAATGCAAGGCATCGATGTTCACCAGCCGGGCGTTAAACTGCTCATCATCACGAAGAGCCACATGTTTTGCTTCCGCCAAAGGCCCGATCAGCAGATTAATCATATCCGCCTCAAAAGCGGTCCGATACGCATCCTGTTCAGCGGCTGAGAAATAATGGGCGCTTTCAATCAACGCAACCGGCAGGCTATGAATCAGGCGACCGCCTTCGACGACAGCGGCAAAATGATCGTAAGCCAAGCGAAGATCCAAAGAACTGTCTTTCGGGCGATCCAACGCCTTAATGGTGATTTGGAAATACACCGGCGGCAGCTGTTTTTGTTTATTGTAAAGATAAATGGCGGTAGCGTGACCCGCTTCATGGAAGGCGATCTGTCTGAGTAAATCTTGATCATCAATGGAGCAGGATACATCAGTTTGATAATTCCGTTTCATGATTCAACCTATAAGCTAAAAAAATGCGGCCAGGGTTGCTAACCACACAAAGAGGAAGGATAGCTAAACTCTAATCCCTTTATCCAAGGGAATGATTTCAAGAGTTGCAATTAGTCTAATAAATGAAATTTGCCTTGAAAATGTGACCGATTGTCGCGCGACAATAAGACGCAGCAAATGGCACGGTATGTGCCTTATATTCTAGTTTGCACTATAAAAAATGCTTCAAAATCGCATGATAGTTGAACTTAAACAAATCATTAAACGGCTTATCGTGGCATTTCACACAGAAAAACAGGGCATATGCCACATAGTCCAGTTTGGCTGGGCAAATGACTTTTAAAACAGGCACGGGATCCAATATGACTAAATCAGAACTCATTGATATTTTGGCTAAAAAGCGCTCGCATTTGGAGCGGAAAGATGTGGAATTGGCGGTTGGCTGCATCATTGAACAGATGAGCAAAGCGCTGATGGCTAACGATAGGATAGAAATCAGGGGCTTTGGCAGTTTCTCCCTGCATTATCATCCGCCTTTTACCGGTCGAAACCCGAGAACCGGAGCCGAATTAAACTTGCCGTCCAGATATTCGCCCTACTTCAAACCGGGCAGAGAACTACGTCAGAGAGTGGATTTGTTAAGAACAACGTGCCGGATTAAATAAAAAAACTTAACTTGTAGCCGTAGCGGCTTAAGCATAGATAACCTTAAATTCAGCGCTCGGATGAACTTCTAAAGGTGACAGTATTAAGCGGCGACCGGGAGCCTTGCCGGCCACCACGCATTATTGGCTTTATTGACCGGTCGCAGTTTACGGCTTGTAGGTTTACAAAATGCTTAAACAGAGATTACGGATCATGACTTCCTCGTCAGCTGAGACGATCAGCACCGGTTTGCAACCCAAACGGCCGATATTATTGCCCCCTAAGCGATTGGCTGACTGATCCGGCAAAGCCAAGAAAATTCAGGGGAGCGCAGATTCTTTCCCTAACTTCGGCAGAATGCTCGCCTATGCCGCCGGTAAAAACCAGTGCATCAATGCCGCCCGCCTTGGCCGCAAAGCCCCCTATCGCTGCTCTTACCTGTCGGCAAAAATACTCGACGGCAAATTTTGCGTTTTCGCTATGGCTGGAAAGCAGCTCGCTCATTTCCGAGCTTTCACCCGCAGACAAGGCCAACAGCCCCATCTTGTGAAATACCATATCGCTCAACTCTTCCAGATCATACCGCTTCGCCAGCTCCAGCATCACGCCGGGATCGAGGTCGCCGCTTCTCGTTCCCATCAGGATGCCGCCCGCCGGGGTATAACCCATCGTGGTGTCTACAGATTTCAGGTTTTCCATCAGGCAAAGACTCGTACCGCTACCCAAGTGTGCAACGACAACCTTTTTATAAGCCACATCGCCCAAAACTCCCGCAAGGGTTTCGGCGATATAGGCGTAATTGAGCCCATGGAAGCCAAAACGGCGCAAGCCAAGCTCGCTCGAAATCGGCAGACATTTGGCCAACTCGGGCATGGTGGCATGAAAAACCGTATCAAAGCAGACGATTTGCGGCACATTAAAATGCTGCTGGCATAAATCCAGCCCAAGCAGATTACCCGGCAAGTGCAGCGGGGCAAGATCGACCAACTCCTCTAACCGGGAGCGTTCGGCCGCATCAACCAGTCTCGCCGGATCGCTAATATCGCCGCCATGGACAAAACGGTGCCCCACCCGCTCCGGCGCCTCACCCGCCAGATCATGCAGCAATCGGTCGAACGCTTTCCGTTGATCATGCACATGCTCATAGCGGAAATTACGCCGCATACCGTCAGCGGAAAACAGGCTCATCTTGACTGAAGACGAGCCGCTGTTGACGGTCAGGACCGAGTGATTCACGGCCACACCCAGTTATCGGCCTCGGGCAAGTCGATGCCGTATTCATCTTCACTGTTGTTCCGGTAATTTTTTTTGTAAACGCCTTCCAAATAGTCGCAGTAACCCGGCAAACGACTCTTCACGTACACTATCTTGATCGGTTTTCTCAATAGCTGCTTTGTCGCTTCAGTGATCATAGTTATACATCCGGTTAGTTTTTACACAGAACGGTTAACTCTTGTTATTAAACTCTATCAATACGCCTCCGGCACGGCAACCGACTAACAATGCCAAGGTAATCGATACTTGAAAATAGCACTTATACATCAATTTACATATCCCTAAAATTAACAAACAAATATGTTGTTGTTTGACTTGCGCCTCTTTTAATCGGCCGACAACGATGAACGACTTGTTTACACGTGAATTAACTCAAGTAAATCCATATCGGTAATGATTAAACATCTTTTCTTAGTTCAACATGAAATAACATCAATGCCTGAGCGAGCATGCGCCATCAAGGCTACGACTGTCCGCCCGCTTTAAATAAGAATCATTATCAACAAGTATTGACTTGCCAAATGATAATCATTATTATTTACCACATGGACAAACAACCTTTATCTCCGCTCGAGCCATTAGATATGACGCTTCCTGTAAAACAGGACATAGCGCCGGCTTTACGGCAGCGCTTACAAAGCACGGAGCTATTCGGTACAGCGAACGAAGTTGTTATAGAACATGCCGGTGAGGAATACCGCTTGCGTTTGACTCGTCAGGGAAAGCTAATCCTGACCAAATAAATAAAAATAAATAGCCAGCCATCCAATACGTTCAGGTATTGGTAGCCAGCCAATGTTAAAAGCCGTGCACTGCAAGCATCCAGTGCCGTCTCAACGCTGTACATAACAGCTTTGGCAGACTTTATTCTGCCTGACATTTGGATGGTGAAATCAATGAATGTAAATAAACAACACAAGAAAGTGAGCCTTTCCGGTAACAGCGATTGTCACGTGACATTTTGCCCGGACTGCGGCACCATGGAAATAAACCTCGGCACATCAACGATACGCACCAATTATGCGTCGTTAAATATACTTAGCTCAGTCTTAAACCACGCCAAGGTTCGGATTTCCCAAATCAAAAACGCGTCATTAGAAAATAGCGATGCTCAAATAAGGACCGGCCGTGTTCACTAAAACGATCTTCCCGGCAACCACTTTCCATTTTCTGGAGAACCGTTCAACTCCCGTGTTGGAAAATATCAATCACGGTGGCGCTAAGCTTGTCAGCGATCGCCCATGGTTTGCAATGGGCATGGTGCTGTGTGCACATCTGGCGGCATTTACGGCCTTACTCCCGCAATCTCGGCCTTTGCCGCTTGAGCCAGTTGCCGAACCCATCATGATAAGCTTGCTGAGCGCACCGCAAGCAGCACCGCAAAAACCGACGCCACCGGCCGCTCACATAGAAAAGATACAAAAGCCAATCAAGAAGCCAGTCAAAACACCGGTCAGCAAACCTGTCGTACCCGCCATCAAGCCAAGTCTACCGGTCAGCCCGCCTGTGGAACAGGCATCCGTGCCCGCACCCTCGACAAGTTCGCCTACTGCCGAACCAGAGGTCAAGCCAACGAACAACAATCCCGCTGACACGCAGGCATTTCAATCGCCAAGCTTCAATGCGGCTTATTTAAATAATCCGGCACCGACTTATCCGTCAATCTCGCGGCGACTGGGCGAACAAGGCTTGGTATCGCTGCGCGTACAGGTGACGGTGGACGGCGCAGCCGGTTCCGTAGAGCTGCAAACCAGTAGCGGTTCAAGCCGCCTCGATCAGGCTGCGCTGGAAGCCGTCAAAAAGTGGCAATTTGTTCCCGCCAAACGCGGCGACCAGCCGGTCAGCGCATCAGTCGTTGTACCGATTAGATTTTCAATAGAAGGATAAAGTCATCATGCAAGCCGAATATTTCTTAGACAACCTGAAATTCATCAGTCAAGGCGGTGCAGTCTCTATTACCGTAGCAGCCGGTCTGTTAGCCATGTCCATAGGAAGCTGGACTTTAATGGTAGTAAAAGCGATACAAACAAGACGTTTAAAAAGCAACAGCTCAGTTTTTTTAGCACGTTTTTGGCAAGCCTCGTCGGCAAGCCCATCATCAATGGCGACAGCCATAGGCGCGGACTTGAACAAAGCAGAAAACCCGTTTGCGCGTCTTGCCCTACAAGGCATCAACGCTGCCAACCATCATCAGCGTTACACCGCTCAACGTCCGAGCGAAACACATAATTGCAATGAATTTATTGCCCAGGCGCTACGCCGCACTATCGGCCAGGAAGCCATGCGGCTGGAAACAGGCCTCACCTTATTGGCTTCGGTCGGCAGTATCGCTCCTTTTATCGGATTATTCGGCACCGTCTGGGGAATTTACCATGCCCTCGGCGCTATCGCCGTCGGCGGTCAAGCGACGGTAGACAAAGTCGCAGGGCCAGTCGGCGAAGCACTGATCATGACGGCATTCGGTCTGGCGGTAGCCATCCCCGCCGTACTCGCCTATAACGCCCTGGTACGCGATAACCGCCTGTTAATGGGAGAAATAGAAACTTTCGCCCACGATCTGCATAGCTATCTGACTACAGGCATACCCTTGGCTGCCACGCATACTAACGAAGCAGCACCCGCGGAGGTTTTACTATGATGGGATCAGGCGGATTCGGCGGCGATAACCATCATACGCAGCCGATGGCGGAAATCAACACCACGCCGATGGTGGATGTCATGCTGGTGCTGCTGGTCATTTTCATCATTACCGCGCCGCTGCTGACCCATTCAATCAAAATCGACCTGCCTCAATCCGGCAGCCAAACTAACCTGGAAAAACCCGACATTGTTACCCTGTCGATTAATGCGGAGGGCAAACTATTTTGGAACGATACGCCATTTGCAGAGGCGGAACTTGCCTCGCGGCTGGCAGCGGAGGCAGAGAAAAAGCCTCAACCCGAATTGCATTTACGCGCCGACAAAAAAACAAACTATCAGCAATTAGCCATGGTGATGTCGGCTGCACAACAAGCAGGAATTGAAAAACTCGGCTTTGTTACCGAGCCGAACCCAAGAAAATAACAGCCCCGGTACACTGCAGTACCTAGACCCAAATATTAAGCCAGCCATCGCCGTTCGTGTGACTAGCCAGCCAATAATGAGCTATACACAACCAGCAAGGTATTTATGAAAAATCACAAGAATCGGCCGCTCATGCTGGCTATTGCCGCATTACTGAACGCATCGCACACCGAGGGCGCAGAGATTGCAAAGTCAGTACTACCTGAAGTTAAGGTGAAAGCTGCCGCTGAAAAAGAACCCGCCTACAAGGCCGATACCTCCAGCACCGGACTTAAATTTGAAGCCGCCATCCGCGACATTCCGCAGTCCGTCAGCGTCGTGAAGGAAGAGTTGGTCAAATCGCAAAATGCCTTCAACCTGCGCGATGCGCTGAAGAACGTTAGCGGGCTGACCATTGCCGCCGGCGAAGGCGGACGCACCGGCGATTCGATTACCTTGCGCGGGTTTTCAGCGAATTCAGACACTTATCTTGACGGTGCGAAAGAAAACGGTCAATACGTCCGCGACACTTTTTTCCTCGATCGCGTCGAAGTGCTTAAAGGCGCGTCTTCGGTACTGTTCGGGCGCGGATCGACCGGCGGCGTCATCAATCCGATCGCCAAAAAACCGGTTATGGGCAAGTCATTCGCCACGGCTGATTTTACTTACGGCAGCTACGACTTCAAACGCACCACGCTGGATGCCGGAACTAAACTGACCGATAACATAGCCGTGCGGCTCAACGCACTGTATCAGGATGCCGATTCCTTCCGCGATTACAACTACACCAACCGTTGGGGCGTAGCGCCGTCGGTCAAGGTTGACATCACCAAGGACACCGACCTGACCCTGATGCTGTTGCATCAGGAAGAAGACAGCGTGTTCGATTATGGTGTGCCGATGATCGGCGGAAAACCCGCCAATGTGCCTGTCAATCAATTCTATGGTTTCAAGGATGATCTGCTGCAAACCTATGATACTTCGGTAGTGACGGCAATATTCAACCATCGCTTTAACTCGGACTTCTCAATACGGAATACCTCCCGATACGGCAATTACGACCGCACCTACCGCACTTTACTGTTCGGCGCCACCTCCGGTACCGGATTGGCGGCAACAATAGCACGAACCCAGGCGTTGCGCTCAAGTCCGCAAGAAAATTACTATAACCAGACCGACTTTACCTTCAAAAAACCGCTGTTCGGTTTTAACAATACTTTCCTTTTTGGTGCGGAAGTCGGCTGGGAAGATTATACCTTCCGGTCCAAAAACTCGACCGGCGTCACCCCGGTTTCCATCTTTAACCCCAGATCAGCGTCAACCGTAGGTTTGGGCCGCGCCAACGATTTTTCAGGCGTACTGGCAACCGACAGAAACACCAAAACCAATACCGTCGCCGGTTACGTGCTCGATCAGTTTGAGATTACGCCCCAATGGAAATTGCTTGCCGGAGGCCGCTATGATGTCTTCCAGGCAAAACAGGATGACTTTCTTCTAAACACCAATGATTTCGAGCGCACCGATCACCAGTGGAACCCGCGTGCCGGCCTGGTTTGGCAGCCGAAAGATTGGCAGGCGTACTATTTCAGTTATGGCACATCATTCAACCCTTCCGCTGAAACTTTTACGCTCGCCAGCAATACCGCCAACCTGAAACCGGAGCAGAACCAGAATTTGGAAGTCGGCGCAAAACTCGACTTTTTCGACGGACGGCTCAGTGCGACCGGCGCGCTGTTCCGGCTGGAAAAAACCAACGCACGGACCACCGATCCTACTGATCCGACCAAAAATATTCTGGCCGGGGAGCAGAAAACCGATGGTTTTGAATTAGGGCTGGCTGGTGATCTATTGCCTGACTGGAGTCTTTCAGCCACTTACGCTTATCTCGATGCCGAAGTCACTAAATCAAGTACCTTTGCAACAGGCACGGTAAGCGGGCTATCCAAATCGCTCCAAGGCATGAACTCCATCAATGTACCGAAGAACAGCGGCGTGGTCTGGACCAGTTACAACATCACCCCGCAATGGGAAGTCGGCGGCGGGGTATTTATGTCGGGCTCACGCTTCACCGATTCTGTTAATGAAGTGACTTTGCCCGGCTATGCGCGCCTTGATGCGACAGTGGCTTATCACCAGAAGCACTTCGATATACAGGCAAATGCCTTCAATCTTTTGGACAAGATCTATTACGAGTCAGGACAGACCAATACGGCCCTACCGGGGACACCGCTTTCGGGGCAAATCACGTTACGGGTTAAATACTAGCAATAATCGTTTTTAGTATTTCTGGATAAAACTATAACCACACATTGAAGAAAAACATGAATATCACTAAAGCTTTCGTCATGCTGATCCTGATAACAGGTATATGGACCTCATACCCAGCGCAGTCGGCGGTAAGAGAATATTGGGTAGCGGCGGAAAAAGTCCCCTGGAATTACGCTCCCTCCGGCAAGAACCTGATCAATCCGGAAGACGGTCTCGGCGTGTGGGGCAAAACGCAGGTCTATACCAAATACCGCTATATCGGCTACACCGACGGCAGTTGGTCGACGCCTCTGCCGCAACCGGAATGGATGGGAATATTAGGCACGCAGCTGCAAGCCGTGGTGGGCGATACCATCAAGGTTAATTTTCTGAATAAAACCGACCGGCCGCTTTCCATGCATCCGCATGGCGTGCTTTACGACAAGGACAATGAAGGCGCGGACATGGATGGCGCCGGAGCGAGCGTGCAACCGAATGAGACCTTTACCTACACCTGGGTTGTGGACGAAGACGCGGGTCCCGGTCCGAGCGATCCTTCCTCCATTGTCTGGCTCTATCACTCCCATGTCATGGCGGAGGAAGAAATCAACCTCGGCCTAATCGGTACTCTCGTCGTGACCCGCAAGGGCATGGAACGCTCTGCGGCCGATCCTACGCCTAAAGACGTAGACCAGGAATTCACTTCCCTGTTCATGATTTTCAACGAAGAGAACGACAAGGAAAAAGGCCTGAAACATTCAATCAACGGACGCCTGTTTGGCAATCTCGAAGGCTATGAGGCCAACATAGGCAAACGCGTGCGCTGGCATCTGGTCGCGCTGGGCAATGAGGTGGATAACCATACCGTGCACTGGCATGGACAAACGGTGCTAGATCACGGCCGCAGGACCGATGTGGTCGAAGTGCTGCCCGCCAGCATGAGCTCGGTGACCATGGTTCCGCGTTCGGCCGGGGACTGGCTCCTGCATTGCCACGTCAATGATCACATGATGGCCGGGATGTCTACACGCTGGCACGTCCTGCCTTAACCGAGAAACCGGCAGTTAGCTCGGAGCACCGTAGCACCGTAGGGTACGCATTGCGTACCTTTTTGGTATTTGATCCAGTTGAAAACGGTACGCGATGCGTACCCTACCGGACTTTCGGCTGACGCATACAGTACCCGATCGCAATCACATCAAAGATAGAGGACAACCATGCTACTTGCCATTGAAAATGTTTTAACGGGCGAAGAACTCGCCGGTGTGCGTGAACTATTCGCCAAAGCGCAATTCGTCGATGGCCGGGTCACCGCAGGCGAGTTGGCCGCTAAGGTAAAAAACAACCTGCAACTGCCTGCGAATGCGGCGGAGACCCAAGTGCTAACCAACATCGTTCATGATGCGCTGCATTGCAATCCGCTATTTGTTTCTGCGGCCTTGCCGAAAGTGGTCTGCCCGCCGCTGTTTAATCGCTATGTTCCCGGCATGGATTTCGGCATCCATGTTGACAATGCGATCCGCGTCGGCGCAACGACCTTTCGCACCGATGTATCGGGAACGCTGTTCCTATCCGAACCGGAAGAATATGAAGGCGGAGAATTAATCATCGAAGACACTTACGGCGTGCAAACTATTAAGCTGCCTGCCGGGAGTCTGGTGCTTTATCCGTCAAGCAGCTTGCATAAGGTGGAAGCCATCACCGGCGGTCACCGAGATGTTGCAGTGTTCTGGGTACAGAGTATGATTCGCGATGTCGCTCAGCGCAGCCTGTTGTTTCAGCTTGATGCCGGTATCCAGAGCCTTCGAGCCCGTGCTCCGGAAAGTCCTGAGATTGTGCCGCTGGTCGCCACTTATCATAACCTGCTGCGTATGTGGGCAGACATTTAACAATAAACGGAGACCCTCATAATGACGAATGTACAAAACCCGGCGATTTTAATCCGGCAACCTAAACGGCTGCCATGGCTTAAATGGCTGCGCCGCATCCATGCCTGGGTCGGGCTGTGGGGTGCAGCGTTGGGTTTGTTATTCGGCGTTAGCGGCGTTTTACTTAACCACCGGACGATCATGAAAATTCCGGCAGGGCGAATGGAACAGTCGCAAGTCGAGCTGGCCTTGCCTACGCCGCTTCCAGTCGATGCCCAAGCCTTGGCAGAATGGCTGCAAACGCAATTAAGCATCGACCGGGAACCCAGTAAAATAGCCACAGAACCGGCAAAAACCGTAACCTGGGCCGGTCAAAGTTTCCAGCAACCCGGCCAGTGGCGGGTAGATTTTCTCAATCCGCAGCAATCTGTTAATGCCGAATATTGGGTAGGTAATGCTTTCGTTTCGATAAAGCGCCAGGATGCCAACATCTTCGCCTTCATTACCCGCCTGCATAAAGGAGTCGGCATGGGCACAGCCTGGATACTGCTGGCCGATACGCTGGCCGGCGGTTTGGTTTTTCTTTCCCTGACCGGCCTGTTATTGTGGACCAAGCTGCATGGCTCGCGTCTGCTTATGGCGGGCTTGGGACTGGCTTCGCTTGGGCTGGGTGTTTCTGTTGTGCTGGACTCACTGTAACTTTCCGACGTTGAGTTGGCGGCAAATTAATAACTGATGTTACCCAGAAAGTAGGATGGGTACGACTACAAGGGCAGATATTTGCTCCTCGGCAATTGCTCCTGCATTGCTCTACTACACGCCATCCATGGCGTTATGCAATATCTGCATTTCCCACATCCCTGTGGGAAATGCAGGAGGTAGAATCGCGTCTGGAACAGCGATCGAGAGCATAGCGACTCGTTAGAGCACGCAGTGAAACCCATCAACTGGACTGATTTTATATGTTAGCGGCATCTTTGCAGCTGCTACAAAGGCGCAAACACGCAAGATAAACACAACCAGCCAATCACTTTCCTTCTCCCCGAACATGAATCCAAAAGCCGTGTTATATGCCCTATTAAACTGCGGCATATAACACAATCTGTATTCCACACAACATTAAGCTGTTGATGTTTAGACATATTTAAACAGGCATGGATATTGCCTTAATGCTCTGACACCCTTCCTGCTTTATGTAAACAATGCCCGAGCCCAAACGCAGTTTTCTACATAACATGTTCCTGAAACACGCCCACGAGGTCAGCGCCTTTATTCGCGGACGCTGGCCCAGAGAGCAGGATGTTGACGACATCATGCAGGAATCGTTTTTGCGGCTGTCGCAACTCCCCAATCCCGAAGCTATCCTCAACCCGCGCGCCTTTCTGTTTACGACCGCATCCAATGTGGCCGTGGATCGCCATCGGCGCCTAAAAACCCGCGAACGTTATATTGAGCCCGATGCAGACTTTGTAAATCTGGCAAGCGATCACTTGTCCCTCGACCGCCATTCGGAAGCACAGCAAGCGCTTGAGTATTTTAACGAATGGCTGTACGAGTTACCGGAACTGCAGCGGCATGCCTTTGTTTTGTACCTCATAGAGGGTTGCCCGCATGCCGAAATCGCGGTGCGCCTTGGTATTTCCGTAAGTACTTCCGAGCGCTATGTAAAACACGCCATGCACCATATCGGACTGCGTTTTAATGCCTTGCATGGTTCAAATCGTGACGATAATTGAGCTGTCAAACGTCTATAGTATGATTGCGATAGAATGAATCGATTTAACCAACCGACAAGGCTATAACCCCGCGTGAAAACCACCCCGCCCTCCTCCGATTCCGCGCATACGCAGGCTATTGACTGGCTGCTGCGCATCCGTTCGGACAACTGTACAGAGACCGAGCGTCGTGCTTTCAATGCTTGGCTGGAACAAGACGCCGGCCACCGTCAGGCGTATGAAGCGGCTCAGACGCAGTGGCAATGGATGGAGCAATTTAAAAGCATGAATTTTCCCGCACGGGATGCGGCATTACGCTACCGCAAAAAATCACCCCGCCGCCTGCTTATATACAGCGCCGCCGCCTCGTTATTGCTGGCTTTGGGCTTAACCGCCTTCATGCCGAACGGCTGGCTAGGCATGCCCCACACCTATATTGCTGAAAAAGGCGAGCGTCAAACCATAGCCCTGGCCGACGGCTCCAGTATTGAACTCAATACCGACAGCGAGGTGCGCGTCCATTTCAATCGTTGGCGGCGTATTGTCGAAATGGTAAAAGGCGAAGCTTTTTTTACCGTAAGTCACGATGCCGAACGCCCATTTGAAGTGCGCGCCGGCGGCGGACGCATCCGCGACATCGGTACCGCATTTGAGGTCTACATCAAACCTGAACAAGTCATCATCGCCGTACAGGAAGGCATCGTCGAAGTGCAAGCCTCCGGGAAGCGCGAACTGACCGCCGGACATCAACTGGCCTTTAACGGCAACGGCGAATTTCAGGCCGTGCAAGGTCAGGATGTAGCAAGTCTCATTGCCTGGCGGCAAGGCAATCTGGTCTTTCGCGACCGGCGACTCGACGACGTGCTCGCCGAAGTAGGACGTTACCACGACACCCGCATCCGCCTGCAAAATGAAAGCTTGGGCAAACTGCGGATTAGCGGCACATTTCATACCGCCGAGCTCGACAGCACGCTTAGCGCGATCGCCACCCTACTGCCAGTTAATATCGACCACATCGGCGAGCATGAAATCGTGCTGAAATCGGCGGCAGCCTCTGCTTACAGATAAAAAACCGCACAAGAAACGCAAAATAAATTCAAAACCCTGACGATTTTTCGACAGTCGTGCGTCTACTCCTTAACAACACACAATAACAAAGGAGAAACGGATACATGTCAGTAAAAATGAACCGGCTTACAGCGGCTATTTTGGTGGCCATGGCCAGCACGGCCTACGCTCAGCAACAACAAAAACACCACTTCGACATTCCCGCGCAAGCGCTGGGGTCGGCACTGCAAACGCTCGCTGCACAATCCGGCGCACCGATGCTTTATGCCGAACAGACGGCGGCAGGCAAAAAAAGCCCTCGCTTGAGCGGCGACTACACCACTGCCGAAGCGGCGAATAAATTTCTTGCAGACAGCGGCCTTGTCCACAGCGTCGCCGCGGACGGCACAGTCACGGTTAAACCGGCACCGCAAAGTACAGGCCCCGTTACCTTAAAGCCAATGACTGTTACCGGAAAAGCAGACGAAGATCCAGCGTCTTACCGAGCCATCAACACCCGCACCGCCACCAAGACCGATACGCCGATCATGGAAACGCCGCAATCCATTCAAGTGATCAAGCGGGCATTGATGGACGACCAACAAAATATCACCGTCAGTGAAAGCCTGCGCAATGTCAGCGGCGTGGTTCCTAATAATCCTGTGTTTACACCCGACAACGAATTCACCATCATTCGCGGGTTTGCAGCCGAACAACTGATTGACGGTTTTACTCAATACCGCAATGCGGGTGACCGGGAAAGTACGGTTAATATTGAGCGAATCGAAGTCTTGAAAGGCACCAATGGCGTGCTGTACAGCGGCGGCGCCGGCTCGCCGGTCGGCGGCTTGGTCAATATCGTTTCCAAGCTGCCCCATGCCGAAGCATCCCGAGAGTTGGGCTTTAAAATCGGCACTAACAATTATTACCAGCCTTATCTCGATATTAACCAGCCGCTGACCAAAAATATTTGGGCTCGCTTTACCGGCGAATATACCGATGCCGGCAGCTATCTGGATGTCGTGAAAACGCAGCGCTACAACCTCAACCCGACCATCACGTTCACCAATAACGACACGACCACGTTCACCGTGCAAGGCAAGGTGTCGCGGTGGGAACAGCCTGAATACCAAGGCTTGTCGGCCACGGGTACGGTAACGGGCCGGTTTCCGACGCCGCGGACCACGTTTGTAGGCCCCTCCAACATCCCAGACAGCTCAAGTGAATTTAGCGGCGTTTGGGGCACGTTGGATCATAAGTTCAACGATATGTGGTCGCTCAATCTGAAGGCTCGCCATGCCCAATCGGAATTCGACGAGAAAGTTCAATCCCTGACCGGAGCGGACGGATTTATTGCCGACCGGCCGTTTTTCGCCAACACATGGGCCTTGGTCAATGCCGAGCTGTCTCAAAAACAAGAGGAATTGAGCTTTTTAGGCAACGTCACGGCCAAGTTTGATTACGGCCCCACTAAAAATACCGTATTGATAGGCGCGGATCATAGCGAACTCGATGATAAAGGCTTCATGGATGTCGATATGGGCCGGTTCGGTTTCGGCGCGGGCACTGTTGACTTAAGCAGGCCCTTGTTTCCGGCGGCTTACGGCCCGGCAGGCGCAGGCATCGATAACCAGTTTGTGACAAACACCACTTACGGCGGCTATACCCAGCTGCAAAGCACGCTTTATGACCGGCTACATTTATTAACCAGTCTCAGGGTTGGTCATGTCGGCATCGATTACAAGAACACGACGCAGAACCTGGACACCAGCGGCGACAAGACCCGGTTTTTGCCTCGCGCAGGCGGCGTTTTCGACCTGACGGATGAATACTCTTTGTTCATCAACTACAGCGAAGGCATGCGCGGCCAGCCTTTCGTCAATTTTGTCGGCGCCCCTCAACCGGAGGAATCGACAACGCTCGAAGGCGGGCTTAAATTCAATATTGCCCATCAACTCACCGGACAGATTGCAGCTTATGAAATCGAACGCAGCCATGTCGCGGTAACCGATAACACCGACCTGCGCCGTCGTTCAAAAGCCGCAGGCCAGCAGCGTTCGCGCGGCGTTGAAACCGACCTGACCTGGCAAGCCACCGATGCGCTGAGTATTCTTGCCAACTATGCACATACCGATGCCAAATTCACCGACAATTTAGCCGGTGTTCCAGAAGGCAACAAGCTGGCTACCGTGCCTGCAAATTCCGGTCGGCTGTGGGCAAACTACCGTTTCCAGCAGCCGATGCTCAAAGGATTCAGTATAGGCGGCGGACTCTATGCGCAGGGACAAGCGTACCTGTCCAACAATAATCAGTTCAAAAGCGACGGCTACCATAGCTTCGATGCCAGCATCGGCTATGAGCGCCAGCAGTTCAAACTCACGGCAACGGTAAAAAACCTGACCGATGAGCATTATTTCCAAGCCTACAACTATTTTGGCGGGCGCGTCATACCTTCAGAAGGGACATCCGCCTATGTCACTGCATCGGTCAAGTTTTAAGGAGCATGGGTATGGATCGTCGTCAATTTAACAAGCTGGCTTTATGGGGTGGCGGCCTTGCCCCTTTCCTTTCAGGCTGTTCATCGCTCGCCGAACTCCAAGCACCGAATGCCGGACAGAAGGCAGCATCCGCGCATTTAAGTAAAGCCGAAGCGGAAAAAATATCCCGTAATGCCCATGAAACACTGATGGGCCTTAAGGACGATTTTAAGATGATCGGCGATGAACATATCGCCATGCTCTTATACCCCGGCTTTGCCGCATTGGATTTGGTCGGCCCTCAATACCTGTTTGCCGCAATGATGGGGGCAACGATCTACTTGATTTCTCCCACCAATGACCTGAAGCCGGTGACCAGCAGCGAAGGCTTGGCGATTGTGCCGACCCATACCCTAAGCGATTGTCCCGAAGCATTGGATATTTTCTTTGTGCCCGGCGGCGCTAATGGCACGGTGGAGGCAATGAAAAACGCCAAGTTAATCGACTTCATAGCCAACAGAGCGGCTTCTTCCAACTACGTGACCAGCGTTTGCACCGGCAGCTTGTTGCTGGGTAAGGCCGGTTTATTGAAAGGAAAAAAAGCCACTTCGCATTGGACGACATTGGAGCTATTGCCGGAATTCGGCGCTATCCCCGTAAAACAGCGAGTGGTCTGGGACGGCAACCTGATTACCGGCGGCGGTGTCACCGCGGGCATTGATTTTGGCTTAGAACCTGTTCACGATCTTTGATTAGTTAGATAATAGAAAGATGAGAAAAGTATATCCCAGCGACATCAGTCGAGAACAATTTGAACAAATCCGGCCGCTGCTGGAAAGCGTGCGGAAGCAAACCAAACCCCGTACAGT
>DATBRD010000056.1:0-49532 GCA_036560465.1 Methylobacter sp. | reverse complement strand
TTTGCTCAATTACCTCTCTAATATCGTGGCTGGCCTGGTCGCTTATTCTTACCAGGATAAAAAACCCGCTCTTCTATTACGTGAGGCTGATTTGCTTCCGTTTCTTCATAACGTTTAAACCGAATTGAGGTTAAATTAATGCGCGCCGACTGGGCGCAAGGATGGCTGCTCCAAGTCAAAATCGGTGGGCTTTATGCTAATAATGAATAATCGTGAGAGAGGAGATGCGATGAATATTGCCGAGCATGGAGGAGTGGTTATACTGAAATCAGGGTACGACTATACCGGTCGCTTTGAGTTGAACCGTCAGAGCCGTATGTGTTTGTAAACTCCGGCTTGCCTTTCAAAATGTCCAGCGAGCGTTTGGTATGACGAGATAAAAGATCAATGCTCGCACCGTTTTGTTCATTCAGGTTTCTGCATTCCGCGCAGACGAGCATGAGTTGGGTCCAGTTGCCGATTGATTCGGCGGTTGACAGACCAGCTACTTCAGCCCGGTTAAAATATTCCCTGATACTGTCCTGATCGTTAGGCAATTTTTCTGTTGTCAAAACTTGGGCGATTTGCGTGTTGAACTGCTCCAGTTGCACAACCAGCTGCTTTTTATTCGCGGCGATACTGCTAATCAGTTCAGCCTGGTGCAGGTTTTTTAAGGCATCAGCCTCCCGATTGAGCTCTTGGCGAAGCTGTTGCGCCAATTGTAGCGCATTAAGGATGAGCTGCTCTGTAATGGGATATGTCTGTTTTATCATAGCTATGTACTATGCACTTATGGCATTAACTTCTCAAAATCAATCAATTTCTTGGCAACTTTCTCGGCATTGATTTGGTAACTTCCATCAGCAAGCGCTTTTTTTATAGAGTTAACCCGGTCAATATCTACGGACGATGTAGAGGGTGAGCCAAAGGCCTTTTTTATTTCCTGAGTTGTTGACGTAAGAGCAACAACGTCGTCTTTTTCCGCGGTGGTTGTAACAGCCACTTTTTTTTCATCACCAACGCTAGCTTTTGTGGGCGTTTTGATGGGCGTTGGACTGTTCGTTCTGCCGGTTATTTCGATAGCCATGTTAAATTCCTCAATATGTTCTTCATTTGCAATCTTTATCGGCAGTGCGGCAAGAAACTTTAACTTTTATTTAATAGGTTAGTTGGAGAGTTCAATAATCAACAGAGACCAATCCAGGCTCGATAACTGTAGCATTAATAACGCGTCCCGAGTTCTGGTTTTTAACTTTGATAAGCTCCCCCTTAGTGCCATCCATCATCGCTACCCCGCTCATTCTGATAGAAAAATCCGGCTTTGTCGTGCTGATAACGACTTTATCTCCTCTTTTGACAAGTTTCGGTTCGACAAGATTTCTCAGGCTAAGAATGGTTCCGGTATTGAGTTGGCGTGTGGCCTGTTTATTTTCGATTTGTTCTAGCTGAGTGGCAAAATCTTCCCGGAGATTAGACACTTCTCTTTTTTCGATTGCAAGATGTTGTCGGGTAAAGATTTCACCTCGCTGTATCGGTTGAGATAAAACCACAACCATTTGATAAGTCTTGATGATGGCCGAAGTAAAAATCGACCATTTTTTTTCTATGTTACACCGCACGCCGATAGTCATTCTACCTGCCTTAATTAAACCGGTCGTTGTAAACACCTCCACCGGTTCAGCGCATTGAGGCAAATTTAATCGGCTGTCCAATGGAGTTAGGCTTACTTCATATTCACCCGGCAGGTTTATATTTTGCTCGATATAAGCTTTAACGGCCTCTGCAATGGATTCGTGTGATTGCGAACCTTGTTCCGCATGAGCAGTGGTAAAAAAGATAAAGGTCAATACCAAAATGAGTAGGATGTTTTTTGTCATCGTTAAGACCTTTGTATGGCTTATATATTGCGAAACATGATTGATGCACGGTTATTTTAGATGCCAGTCAATTTATTGACATGCTGCCTTGTTCAATCTGCCGATCTATTTATCAGTTATTTATGAGCGGCTATTTTTTGCCGGATTATTCGAAAGTATTTTAATCATAATCAGCTGTAGATGAGAGGTAAATAACTATAAAAACTATATGTAATTGATTTTTTGATGAATATATATATTTGGCATATCACATGCTTTGGTTTTTGCATAAATAATCAGGAGGTACAGCATGGCTATTAACTTTGACACAGCACTTGGCATTGAGCCTAAAGCTCTGGCTTTCCGGGAAAAGCGGGGCGAGATATTGGCTGCTAATTTAGCAAACGCGGATACACCGAACTTTAAAGCGCGAGATATGGACTTTAAGTCGGTGCTAAAACAAAGCATGGCTTCTGGCGAGAGCATGGAGCGGACCCATGCAGGACATATCGCGCCACAGCAACAATTATTTGGAGCTAATCTAATGTACAGGAATCCTAACCAGGTGTCATTGGATGGCAACACCGTTGAAACTCAAGTTGAACAAGCTAAATATGCCGAAAATGCGGTGCAGTATCAGGCTAGTCTGCAGTTTATTAGCGGCCACTTTTCCGAATTGATGACTTCTTTGAGAGGGCAATAGTCATGGCTTTACGTATATTTGATATTGCCGGCAGCGGCATGAATGCACAGAATTTAAGGCTTAATCTGGTCGCAAGTAACATATCCAATGCGAACAGTGCCGCTAGTAGTGCAGCGGAGGTTTATAAATCCAGACAGCCGGTATTCGCTGCTGAATTAGATAAGGCCATGAATACGCAGAATGCCACCAGTAAGGTGAATGTGTTGGGTGTGATCGAGAGCCAGGATGCTCCTGTTATGGAGTATGCCCCGCATCATCCGATGGCTAACAGCGACGGTTATATCTTTAAGTCAAATGTTAATACGGTTGAAGAGATGGCCAATATGATGTCGGCATCACGTTCTTATCAAAACAATATTGAAGTGTTAAATACGGCAAAGCAGATGATGCTGCAAACCTTAAAAATGGGACAGTAAGGAGATAAACATGGCTATTCAAGGCGCAACAAATGATTACAGCAGCTTAACCGTCACACCCAAATCGGATACAGCGGGAGCACCTAAAAAAACTACTCTAGGACAGGAGCAATTCTTAAAATTGATGACTGCACAGATGACCCATCAAGACCCTTCCCAACCCATGCAAAATGGAGAGTTTATAACACAAATGGCGCAGTTCGGTACGGTATCGGGTATCCAGGATTTGCAAAAGTCATTTGGTGATTTTGCCAGTTCAATCAACTCCAGCCAGGCATTGCAGGCAACAAGTTTAGTGGGGCGATATGTGTCTGCGCCGGGAACGCAAGGGCTGTTGAAAGTCGGGGGCAATATAACGGGCAACATTAATTTACCGAGCAGCGTAAATAGCGTTAAGGTCAAAGTAACCAATGCCGCTACGGGGGAACTTGTACAAGACGTGGATATGGGCGCACATAGCGCGGGAAAAATACCTTTTAACTGGGATGGCCTGAATTCAAACGGTGTTTTGTCCAGTCCAGGTGTGTATAAAATTGAAGCAACAGCGACCATCGACGGCAAAAATACCGCATTGGCGACTGATATTGATTCGCAAGTTGACAGCGTCAGCATGGCTAGCGGGACGACTGGAATGAAAGTTAATCTGACCGGATTGGACAGTATTGACTTTAATCAAATCAAACAAATTCTTTAGGATTGGGGGTGTAACATGGGTTTTGCAACAGCATTAAGCGGCTTAAAAGCAGCATCAACAAGTTTACAGGTAACCGGTAATAATATTGCCAATTCGCAAACCACAGGTTTTAAAGAATCACGGGCGGAATTTGCGGATGTTTATGCCAGCAGTATCGGCGGCGTCAGTAAAACCCAGCCGGGCTCAGGAGTGAGAGTCACAGAAGTGGCGCAGCAGTTTAATCAGGGTAATATTGAAGCCACCCAAAACAGTCTCGATCTTGCGGTCAGCGGCAATGGTTTTTTTGTTTTGGCTGATAAGGTGAATCTTCCTGATCCTAATAAGCCAAATGCCGCCGTGGATCCATCGGTGCCCAGTGCATATACACGAAACGGCGCTTTCCAGTTAGATAACAAAGGTAATGTCATTAATAGTGAGGGAAAGTATTTATTGGCTTTTGCGCCTAACGGAACTACGGCGGCAGAAGGCTTTAGCGTCGGGGTTTTTAGACCGCTAACAATTGATACTTCCCAAGGCTTACCCAATGCTACAGCAAATATTGATATGAAATTAAATATCAACGGGGCTGCCAATGTGCCGACAAATTCAGTGTTTAATCCTACAGATCCTTTGTCCTATAACAATACGACATCGGTTACAACTTATGATACTCAGGGGAATGCACATATCGCATCAACCTATTATGTAAAAACACCGGTAGCCAATTCATGGGATGCTTATTTGTTTCTTGATGGTTTTAGTGTTTCAACGGGGGGGCAGGCTGTGCCGCCGGGGACAGCACCGGCATCAACAGTGGGTACAACACTTAATGCCCCCGGCGTGCCCGTACCGATGACTTTCAATGCAGCGGGATTGCTTAATGATGTAGGTATGCGTGCAGCTTCCACTATTTCTGGAGCTGCTGTGACTGCGGCGAACTCAGCGGTCATCGATACTGCGGCTGCAAAAGCATCGGCTGCGCTGCTGGATTCAACGGCTGTTCCTGCTGGAACGTATACCGCGGCTGGCGCCGCAACGGCTCTTTCCAAGGCGTTGGTTGCATCTGCATCTGCCAAAACTATGGCTGCTGCTGCATCTGCTGTTAATACGACTCCCGCTGCTGCTCCCCTTGCCGCTACGGCTAAAACTACGGCCGCTACTGCCGCCGCATCTGCTGCAGCTTATGCTACGGCCGCTGCGGCTGTGAATTCTCAAGCTACTGCGGATGCTGCTGCGGCTCTTGCCAATACTGCGGCTGCTGATGCTCTTGCGGCTCAGACTGCTATCAATAACTATAACGCCGCTGTTGCCGCAGCCGCTACCGGTGCTGTGCAAACGACCAGAGTGGATTTTGGGTCTATTAACTTAGGGATCATTAATCCCAACACAAGTGTTGCTCCGATGGCGTTTGACATAGATTTTTCTGGCAGCACCCAGTTTGCTACGCCTTTTAGTGTAAACGGGCTAAAACAAGATGGTTTGCCGGCAGGTAATTTGACCGGTATTGATGTTGATGGTACAGGCGTGGTGTTTGCAAGATATAGCAACGGCGGCTCCAAGGCTCTGGGGCAGGTAGCGTTGGCGCGGTTTCAAAGTAATCAGTCGTTGGCTAAGCTAGGGGACACTACCTGGGGGCAGACTTCAACTTCCGGGCAGCCTATTTATGGAGCAGCCGGCGATAATAATTTTGGAGCTATTCAATCATCAGCCTTGGAAGGTTCCAATGTGGATTTATCCGCGCAGTTGGTTAAATTGATTATTGCACAGCAGGCCTACCAAGCTAATTCCCAAACCATCACCACCGAAAAAACTTTGCTAGAAACTATCCTGCGTGCATAGTGTATCTAGAGATTTAAGGTTGCTGGAACGATGTTTGCTTGTAATCTGATTTTAACGTAAATGGGGAGCTAATATGGATCGTAGTTTATATATTGCAATGAGCGGCGCCAAGCAAACGTTGCTGGCTCAGACTGCAAACGCCAATAATTTGGCGAATACCCAGACTACCGGCTTTAAATCGGATTTGGAGCAATTTCGCAGCAGACCAGTGTATGGTGCGGGCTTCCCTACCCGGGTTTATGCCATGAACGAAAAGCCGGGGGTTGATTTTTCCACCGGCGCGATGCAAACAACGGGCGGCGATTTGGATGTGGCTATCAATGGGGAGGGATATCTCGCCGTTCAGGGCGCTGATGGCAAAGAAGCCTATACGCGTGCCGGCGACTTGCGAGTCACTCCGGAAGGTTCCTTGCAGACCGGGGCGGGTTTACCAGTGCTGGGACAGGGTGGACCGATTACCATTCAGCCGGCAGAAAAGGTCACTATAGGCAGTGATGGCACTATCAGCGTTATCCCTCTGGGTTCCGGTAATGCAACAACCCAGGTTGAGGTTGGCCGGATTAAACTGGTTAAGGTGGGGTCGGAGAATCTGGAAAAATCCACTGATGGCTTGCTGCGCGCTAAAGATGGCCAGCCGGTGGCGGCCAATGCGGATGTCAGGCTCGCGCAAGGCGTTTTGGAAGGCAGCAACGTGAATGCGATCAGCGCCATGGTGGACATGATTGAGTTGGCAAGAAATTTCGAGCTGCAAACCAAGGTGATGAAGAGTGTCGATGAAAACTCTGCGGTAGGGGCCAAGCTGATGCAGATGTGATAAAAATTGTGCAGCAAGATTTCAAGAACGCCGAGCCTAGCTCGGCTTTTTTTTGGGAGTTGAGATGGGACCTGAGTGTTTAAAACAATATGGCATGGATCATGCTTTGAGTTTAAGCAAGACAATAAATTGGCACTGAGGAGATTATCATGACAGAACGTGCATTATGGGTGGCTAAATCCGGTCTGGATGCCCAGCAAACAAGAATGGCGGTTATTTCCAATAACTTAGCAAACGTAAATACCACGGGGTTTAAAAGAGGCCGGGCCGTTTTTGAAGACCTGATGTATCAGAACATTCGGCAGGTTGGTGGACAATCCACGCAAAACACTCAATTACCGACCGGCTTGCAGTTAGGAACCGGTGTAAGAACGGTGGCAACCGAAAAACTGCATACCCAAGGCAATGTTCAGCCGACCGATAATGCTCTGGATGTGGCAATAAATGGCCGGGGGTTCCTGCAAATCTTAATGCCGAACGGCGATACTAATTATACTCGTGACGGCTCACTCAAGTTAGACGCAACGGGGCAGTTGGTTACGTCAGGTGGATTAACGCTGAATCCGGCAATTACTGTGCCTCAAGATGCGGAGAGTATCACTATCGGCACTGACGGTACGGTATCCGCCAAATTGCCAGGAGCTGCCGCACCGACCGTATTGGGGCAAATCCAGACCGCTAATTTCATCAACCCTACCGGCTTGGAGGCAATCGGCGAAAACCTTTACCGGGAATCTGCAGCCAGTGGTGCGCCGATCGTGGGAACGCCGGGACAAGCGGAATATGGAACTTTGGTTCAAGGTTCATTGGAAACTTCCAACGTCAACGTCGTCGAAGAGTTAGTCAACATGATTGAAACGCAACGGGCTTATGAAATGAACTCCAAGGCGATTTCAACAACCGACCAGATGCTGTCCTTTGTGACGCAAAAATTATAAGTTAGGAGAGACGGCATGATAGCTCAAAAAACGGTTTTCACGGCGCGCGCCATGCGACGTTTTACCTTCCTCGCAGTCATGCTGTCGCTGTTGGAGGCTTGTACACCGATACCGCCACGAGATCCTGCATTTGCTCCGGTTGCTCCGGCCGATTTAAGGCCCCCTATGCAAAATAGCGGATCGATCTATCAATCCGGCTACGATACGCGTCTGTTTGAAGATCAAACGGCAAAAAGGATCGGGGATGTGCTGACTATTACATTGCTGGAGAGAACGCAGGCGAAAAAAGCTGATGATCTTAAAACTCAAAAAGACACTAATATGTCCGTTACAGCGCCTTCGATGTATACCTTAGGGGCACAAGTCCTGAGTGGTCAAGATATTAACGCCAACCTGCGGGCGAACAGGGAATTTACCGGGAAGGGCGCTGCCGATCAAAGCAATAGTTTGAGCGGCAATATTTCTGTCACGGTTGTCGATGTGCTGCCAAACGGCAATTTAAGTGTACGGGGCGAAAAAAGAGTCACGTTAAATCAGGGCGATGAATTCATCAGGTTGTCCGGCATCGTCAGGCCGGTCGATATAAACACAGCCAATATTGTCACTTCCGACAAAGTCGCCGATGTAACCATTATGTACGTAGGCGAGGGCGCCATGGCTGATGCCAGCAAGATGGGTTGGCTGGCAAGAATTCTGAACAGCCCATGGTTTCCATTCTAGGATAAGGACTTTTGATATGAACACATTATATAAACACCTTATCTTGTTAATCTTGATGGGCATTGCCTTCAGCAGTCCGGTTTATGCCGAGCGCATCAAGGATATTGCCTCCATCGAGGGCGTGCGCAGTAATCAGCTGGTCGGCTACGGCTTGGTCGTCGGCCTCGATAAATCCGGGGATAAAACGACATTTACCGGACAATCCTTGCGCAATATGTTGACGCGTCTTGGCATTACCTTACCCCCGGGCATTGATCCTAAAGCCAAAAACATTGCGGCGGTTTCTGTTCAAGCCGAACTTCCGCCTTTTGCCAAGCCGGGTCAAGCGATTGATGTCACCGTCTCCTCGCTGGGCGATGCAAAAAGCCTACGAGGCGGGACCTTGTTGATGAGTCCGTTGAAAGGGGCTGACGGACAGGTTTATGCAATCGCGCAGGGCAGTCTGGTGGTAAGCGGTCTGAGCGCTTCAGGCCAGGATGGTTCGAGCATTACCGTCAATAATCCTAACGTAGGCCGCATTCCCAACGGAGCAACCGTCGAGCGCACCGTTAGCACGTCTTTTGCTGACGGCGATGCATTGATTTTTAATCTGCACACCGCGGATTTTACGACGGCCAACCGCATGGCGGAGTCTATTAACAAAGTATTGGGCGCTAACACCGCAAAAGCGCTCGATGCGACTTCGGTCAGGGTACATGCGCCGGTCGATCCCGGCCAGAAAGTGACATTTGCTTCAGTGGTCGAAAACATGATGGTCATTCCGGACGACGCACCGGCGCGTGTAATTGTTAACTCGCGCACCGGGACTGTGGTTATTAACGGCAAGGTCAGGGTGCAGCCAGCGGCAGTGTCTCATGGCAGCTTGACGGTCACCATCAGTGAAGACCCGCAGGTCAGCCAGCCGAACGCATTCTCAAACGGCCAAACGACAGTTACTCCAAAATCCAATGTAAAGGTTGAAGAAGAAAAAAATCACATGTTTGTGTTTAATCCCGGCGTGTCCCTGGATGAGATTGTTAAGGCAGTCAACAATGTAGGCGCCGCACCGAGTGATTTGGTGGCTATTCTTGAAGCGTTGAAGTCATCCGGCTCCTTGCACGCCGAATTGATCGTTATCTAAAGACGCCTGTTTTCCAAACGCATTATTTAGGCGGAGATTGTTATGTTAACTGGAACCCAAAATGCAGATGTTTATACCGACTTTAACGGCTTGGCTAAATTAAAAGGCCAAGCCAGAAAAGAATCGCCGGAAGCATTGAGAGAAGTTGCCAAGCAATTCGAATCGATTTTCCTGAATAACGTGCTTAAAAGCATGCGCGAAGCCAAGCTGGCAGACGGCGCGATGGATAACGACCAGAGCAAGTTCTATAACGATATGTATGACCAGCAGTTAGCCGTACATTTGTCAGGCTCTCCCGGCGTCGGCTTGGCCGACTTGATCGTTAAGCAACTGAGTCCCAATAAGCCTAAGCATGAGAAGCAGGAGATTGAGGATTACCTGAATAGATCGGGGGGCGTATCGCGTAGCGGCACTATGCAGGCTCATGCCGTTAGCCGGCATGGAGGTGGCAAAGCTGACAGTACTGACGGTCAGGCTACGGTCACGCCTTATATCCAGGGCGGCGATCCGCTGGATGAGATAACTGAATTTCCGTTCGGTACTAATCAAGCAGTGCAATCCACCTTAAAGAATGGCCGTGAGCAGCCGATACAGTCTGCAGAAGAGTTCGTCAGACGTCTTCATCCCCTGGCGGTTCTGGCGGCCAAGGAACTGGGCGTGGAACCTAAAGTCATTTTGGCGCAAGCTGCGCTGGAAAGCGGCTGGGGACGTTCGGTAATTAAAAACAGCAACGGCGGCAACAGTTTCAACTTGTTTAATATCAAAGCCGATAAATCCTGGCCGGGCAAACAGGCGCAAGTAGCCACGCTGGAATTTGATCAGGGTATCGCCAAAAAAGTGAATGCCGGATTCAGATCCTACGACTCATTCGAGGATAGTTTCAGGGATTATGTAGATTTTATAAAAAGTAATCCGCGTTATGGTGATGCCTTAAAAAAAGCGGGCAATGCGGAACAATATATGCACGAATTACAACGAGCAGGTTATGCAACAGATCCGAAATATGCCGACAAGGTCATGAGTATCTATCAAGGCAACACGATGGCCGAATTTGAGCCCGACGTAATAATGGCAATGAATCAATGAACAACTTAAGTTTTGTCTCTAATTCTCAGAACAGGACGCACTCATGAGTGGATTATTATCAACATCATTGTCAGGGCTAATGGCCGCTCAGCGTTCATTGGAAACGGTTCAGCATAATATTTCCAATGTAAATACCGAGAGCTATAGCCGCCAGCGGGTAGCGCAGAGCACTATGCCCGCACTATATACTGGTGACGGCTATGTCGGTCAGGGCGTGCATGTGACTAATATCACGCGCAGCTACGACCAGTTTATTAACAAGCAATTAAACTCCAGTCTTTCAGCATTCGGAGACGCAGACCGTTACCGTCAGCTGTCTACTCGCGTCGATAATATAATGGCCGACCCTAGTACCGGAATGGCACCGGCAATAAACCGTTTTTTTAATGCCTTAAATGGAGTAGCGGATGATCCTTCATCGATTCCCTCCAGGCAGGTGCTGCTATCTGAGACTGGAACCCTGACGCAAAGCTTCAATACGTTGAGCAGCAGGTTTGAAGAGATACGCACGCAGAATAATAATGACATAGGAGCTATGGTTAACGATATTAACTCGCTGGCCAAGTCGATAGCCAATATTAATGTGCAGCTTACCTCGGGCATAGGCAGATCAGGGGGGGCGAAACAGCCCAACGACTTGCTGGATCAACAGGATGCCCTGCTTTCAAAGTTAGCCGGAATCGTCAATGTCTCAGTCGTTCCGCAAAAGGACGGTAGCTCCAGCGTTTTTATCGGCAATGGGCAGGCACTGGTTCTTAGCGGCAGTGCAGCGGAATTTACCGCGTTTCAGTCTGAATACGATCCAAATCGGCTGGAAATCGGGCTTAAGACTACTAATGGCGTCACTAATGTAACCAGTCAAATCAGCGGCGGTTCATTGGCCGGTTCGTTGCGGTTTCGGGATGAAGTGCTGGATCCTGCGCAGCAACAATTGGGCAGGGTTGCCGCTGGCCTGGCGATGGAGGTTAATGCACTTCATGAAAAAGGTTTTGACCTGAGCGGCACGGCCGGATCGGCGTTATTTAATTTTTCCGGCAATGAGGAAATTCCGGTTATAAAAAACCCGCTTAATACCGGTAATGCAACTGTCAAAGTTAATTTTCAGGATGTTAATACCAATCCGTCGGCAGCTGGAAACCTGGATTTTAGCGATTTTAAATTGAAATATGTTAATGCCGGCGGCGGTGTGGATTACACCTTGACCAGGGTTCGCGATAATCAGGTGATCAATCTTACGGCTACCGACACTGTACCGGCCACGGGAGTTTTTACTTTGTCATTTGCAGCAACTCAACCGGCCAATATCGATGTAAGCGCTTTGCCGGGTATCGGTATCACTGTTGATTTAAGCGGGGGACAAACCATATCGGCCGGGGATGAGTTTTTAGCCAGACCCACCTACAATGCGGCTCAAAAAATTGGAGTTAATATCAATGATCCCAAAAAAATAGCGGCCGCCACCAATGTTGAAATCGATCCCGTAACTAAATTGCCGGTGCTGGACGGATCGAGTAATCCCGTCATTATCAAAGGCCCGATGCCCACCGATAACAGAAATGCGCTGCAATTGGCAAATCTTGGCAATAAATTAGGTATGTTAGGCGGAAGTGCCTCGTTTAATGGCGCTTATGGGCAAATTGTTTCCGGCGTCGGGGGCTTGACGCGAGCTTCGGAGCTCAGTTCTGCGGCTCAGCAGACCTTATTAAATCAGGCCAAGGGATCCAGAGAAGGGCTGGCAGGGGTAAACCTGGATGAAGAAGCCGCTAACCTGATAAAGTTTCAGCAGGCTTATCAGGCATCCGCCCAATCCATTTCAGTGGCAAAGTCTTTATTCGATACGTTGATAGGCGCAGTTAGATAGGAGTTATAGCAATGAGAATTTCAACAGCGTGGTCGCAACAGCTGAGTTTTAATGCGATGAGCAATCAGCAGACCAAATTGGCCAAATTGCAACAGCAATTAAGCTCCGGGCTTAAAATATCAGCGCCAGCCGAAGATCCGGAGGCTGCGGCAAGGATATTGGATTTAGACAAATCGATTACAAAAACAGATCAGTATCAAAGCAATATCGCCGCTACCCGTGGACGGTTGAATCTTGAGGAATCGGCTCTGGAAGCAGCAAATAACGTCATCTTTAAAGCCAAGGACCTGACTATCCAAGCCAAAAACGCTACGTTAAACAGCAGTGACAGGCAGGCGATCAAGTATGAAGTGGATCACCTGCTTGAAGAATTGGCGGGCGTGTCTAATACTCAAAATGCCAATGGCGAATATATTTTCTCAGGTGATCTTGCGACGGTACCCGCTTTCGCGCGAAACGCTACAACGGGTGAATACGCCTACCAAGGCGGTCTGCAGCAACGAGTTTTGCAAATCAGCACGACAAGGCAGATTGCCGATGGCGATTTGGGTTTCAATGTCTTTGAAAACATAAATTCGAGTAGCCCGGCCGCTGATGAGAATGGCAAACGCAGCGTTTTCAATACTCTAAAGGCACTGTCTGACGGCTTGGGCGCGTCGCTTAATGCTACCGCCGGTGTGATAACTGGCGACCGATTTTTGCGTTATGGCTTGGATTATTCTCCTGCTACTGCAGCGAAATTTGACTTGGTAGCCAACGGGGGAGCGGTTACGGCGCCAATAGACTTGAGCGGGAAAAAGTTTACCGATGTGAACAGCATGGTTACCGAGATTAATACGCAACTTACCGCAGGCGGCTTTAGCGGGGCTATTCAAGCGCGAAGCAATGGCAATAAAATCGAGTTTGCTTCAGTCGCTACAGGCGTTGCTTCCAGCATAAAAATTAATAACACTTCAGGAACATTTTTAGCTGATGCCGGCTTTACTAACGGTCAGACTATGGCAGGAGCCGACGCGCAGACATTTCAGGCTCAACTTGGCGATGTGTTAACTGATCTTGATGCGGCATTGGGCAGTTTCCTGGATGCAAGGTCCAGTGTCGGAGCGAGGCTGAACGCGTTAGATAACCAGGAATCCCAAAATGAAAAATATGTAATAGACACCAAGGCAACGCTTTCTGAAACTCAGGATCTTGATTATGCCGACGCGATTAGCAAGTATCAGTTGCAAACCACTGCGTTGCAGGCGGCGCAACAGACTTTTAGCAAGATAAAAGACTTATCACTGTTTAATTATCTCTAGAGATTGCTTAACGCCCGGCTAGGGTTGAAACGCTAAAGCGAGGGCAGGCTCGGTAAAAGGTGAACCCCGCTTCAAGGCTCACCTTTAAAAAGCCGGATTATGGGTAGATGACTTTAGGGGTAAAGTTGGCGGCCGGGTATTTGGGATCGAACTCGGTAGCTTTTTCTGCGGGCTTTTGGTCTGGGCATTTTGGTGAAGCTTTGACTGCCTCTTTGTCGATATAGACCACTTTAGGTTGAAAATTTGCAGCCGGGTATTGCTCATCGCTCCCGGCAGATGCAGTAAACGAAGTTAATGCAACAACAGCAGTAGTCAATCCTAAGATAATTATTTTTTTCATATGATATTAACCTTGGGTAGTTGGCACAGCAAGCCCTGCTGGACAAATCGGCAGGATAGCCGATTCGCATTAACCCGAAGGCGTCAGGCAGGATAGCCTGACGTGAATCGTTTATAACAAGGCTTGGAGCCAAAGAGTATCGGGTATTTTGGGCGAATCCGCAACTGTTTTTCCAGCCGGAAAACGGTCATAAAAGTTGTTTTATTTCGGGATGATTTTTGAGTAATTGCTGCCTGAATGATTCAATGGCAAGCTCGCTGTGGCGCTCACTTCGGGCAATAGGCACGGCGATTTCACTAACAACCCGCATTGGCGAGGTTGACAAGAATACCAACCGGTCAGCCAGCGCAATAGCCTCGCGCAGATCATGGGTAACAAATAAAACCGTGTGCGGACGTTGCTGCCACAGTTTCAATAACAATTCCCTGACTTGCCTTGCGGTTGGCGCATCCAGCGATACAAACGGCTCATCCATCAGCAACACCTCAGGGTCGACGGCAAACGCCCTGATGATGGCGACCCGGCGGCTCATGCCCAATGACAACCGTTCGGGATACACATGTTGCGCTTGTGTTAACTGCATGACCTCAAGCAATGCATCGATGACCTCGGGCGCCTGGTTATCAGCCAATGCCAGCTCAATGTTTTCCCTGACCGTTCGCCAAGGCAGTAGGCGCGGATTTTGAAAAATGTAGCCGATCTTGGGATGCGTGTGTTGCTGTCCAACCAGAATTTCGCCATCGTAATCATTATCCAGACCGGCAATAATATTCAACAGCGTGGTTTTTCCGCAACCGGACGGGCCGACCAGGCAAATGAATTCATTCGAATTCAGCGACAGCTTAAGGCCTTCGATACTTGGCTTCGTTGCTGTCGGATAGGTTTTATTGTTGATATTGATTTGGATGTCGGTCATCTGCGCCACCGTAGGGCTTTTTTATCCAGCGGTTTTAGTACCAGCAGTTCCATCAGCTGAATGACCGTAACAAAAGCGATCGTATAAGCCAGAATGCTCGCGACATCAAACAGTTGAAAGAATAAATGCAGCTGATAGCCCATGCCGTTGCTGCGGCCTAATAGCTCGACCACTAGGATGATTTTCCAGATTAAGGCCAGACCCGAACGGGTTGCGCCCATCACGAATGGATGCAGCTGCGGCCAGATCACATGAACCAGGGTTTTACGCCTGCCGAAACGATAACAGCGCGCCATGTCCAGCAAGTCCTGATCCAGCGTGCGCGTGCCTTCCCGGATGGTGACGATGACATTGGGCAGCTTGTTGATAACCACGGCGAGTATCGCCGCCGATTCGACCAGACCGAACCAGACATAGCACAGGATAATAGTGACCAGCGCTGGGACATTCAAGAAAATCACCAGCCAGTTGTCGAAGAAGGCATCGAGTTTTTTATTGCGCCCCAGCATGATGCCGATGGCGCAGCCCAGCAGCATCGCAATGGTAAAACTGACCACCAGCCGGAGCAGGGTAACCCCCAGATGAAAGGGCAGTTGTCCGGACATGCAAGCTTGCCAGAAAACCCGAGCTACCGCTTCGGGAGCCGGCAGCGTATTGCTATTTAAATAAACGGCCAAACCTTGCCAAATGGCTAAAAAAGCCATTAATGACAAGGTTGATAAAAAACTCTTAAGGTTAAGCAAATTATTCAATCGACCAGAAGGTGCCGGGTTGCAGATTTTCCGATTGTCCTGTTAACTGATTGTTGCTTAAGGAGCGGAGCATTGAATAAATGCGACCCGCCGCCAGCTGTTCCGGTTGGCCCCAATGTTCAACGCCGCCTTCGCAATAACGCTGGCGCAACTTGGCTAGCGTGGGCGCATCGTTTTCCTTGGTTAACGGAATTATTTTCTGCCAAGCAGCATCCGATGTGCACAGCTGATTCTTAGCTTGCTTGCTGGCGTTAAAAAAGCTGTTGACGGCCTGTTTATGCTCGCTTGCCCAGCTTTGCTTGAACACATAACCCAGGCTGGGCACATCCTGCTGAATTCCTAGGCCTTCTAAAATGCCTTTGCCGTCGATAATCTGGCGATAGCCCTGAGCTTCAAGTCTGGCGGCAAAATGCCAATAGGTGAGGGCGGCATCCACGCGGTTTTGCTTGATTTGCTCGTTGATCAGCGGCGGTGCACCGAAGACTTTTTCCACCGAAGCATTCAAATCCAGCTGTTGTTGCTGTGCCAAAGCCTGTAGCAACAGCCAGTTTTTATCCAGTTCGCCCCCGGCAATTCCCAGCCGCTTGCCGTTGAGGTCTTTTATCGAATGGATAGGGCTGTCTTTTGCCACAACCAAGGCACCCGAGGTGTTTGAATAAGGATAAAAAGTAAAATCGGAACCGGTGGCGCGCTGCCTGGATACCCAAATCCAGTCCGACACAATCATATCGACAGCTCCGGACTGTAGCGCAATCTTGCCGGCTTCTGCGTTGGCTAAATGCTGTATTTCCAGTTGAAAGTCAGTTTGTGGATTATCCTGTAAAGCCGCCAACTCCCAATCGACCGTGCCGAAAGCCTGAACGCCGATGCGAATAACGGTTTTTTCCGCAGCGTAACTGCCGCATGAGGCAAACAGGCACAGGCTGATAAAAAAGGCATTAAATTTCATGAAAGCTATCTCAATGGCTAGAGTGAAAGTCGCCTATTCTATCTGGACGCAAGGTTTGGTGCGAGGACGATTGTAATTTTCTATGCAACGCTAAGGCTGCGAAGCATGACCATGTGATATTAATAATCAGATAATAACAGCTTCACATAGACACCATAGCCAATTTACCGGTAATGGCTTATTCTTATGGATAACTTCTACTCAGTCTCAAACGGGATATGGATTTGTGAATATATTCATCGCTCAAAACTATTACTGCTTCCCTATCCGAGGTGCTTTACTCGCTGTGATAGTTTTTGTTTCCGGCTGCGCCAGCGTTCCCGAAACCAAGCCCGTTGTTGCGAACTACGCACCGGTGGTCAGCTATGCGCTGAGTTTGCAGGGTACACCTTATCATTACGGAAAAAGTTCACCCGAGGAAGGCTTTGATTGTAGCGGCTTTGTTCAGCATGTTTACGGGCGGCAGGGCATAGCGTTGCCACGTACAGTTAAGGGAATGGCCCAGTCGCTTAACCAAGTCCCTAAAAATGATCTTCATTCCGGCGACCTGGTTTTTTTCAATATCAACGGCAAGCCGTTTTCCCATGTCGGGATTTATGTCGGCAATGAAAATTTTATTCATGCGCCTAGCCAGCGCACTGGGAGGGTACTGGTATCCAGCCTTAGAAATCGTTACTGGGGAGAGCGGTTTATTTGCGCAGGTCGTCCATAACGGCCCGCTATAGTTACAAGTTCGGGGAGATAGACATCAACTTAAATATACTGCTTAAGTTGATGTCCATGAGGATGGCTTTTTAAGCTGCAAGTTTGGTCACAGCCGCTTTGACCAGATCACTTAATTCAGAGCCGTCTTCTTGGCAGTAAGTAACAATCGCTTTGCGCATTCTTGGATCCCATGACCTTAAAATGTGATTTTTTATACCTTCTGCTGCGATTTCCTTGTCGCTTTCCGAGTTAAAGAAATTGCCTATGTCGTTGGCCATTCTGATAAGTCTTTCTATTTTCATTGTTAATTACAGATAGTTGCTATGAATTAAGCGTTGCGGATGGGTATAAACCACATGTTGATCATCACGGGCAAAGCCGATTAAGGTGAGGCCTGCCTCATCAGCTAAGCGTATGGCTAAGCCGGTAGGCGCGGAAATGGCCGCAAGCAGCGTAATGCCGACCCATGCGGTTTTTTGAACCATTTCAAAACTGGCCCGGCTGGTAACGATCACAAAGCCTGCGGATAAATCTTTACCGGTGCGCAATAAAAAACCGATCAATTTATCCAGCGCGTTATGCCGTCCTACATCTTCCCTGATATCCAAAATGCCCTGCCCGGGAACGACCCAGGCAGCCGCATGAACGGCCCCGGTTAGTTGATTTAATTTTTGATGTTGTTTGATGTCTATTAAAGCAGAACACAATTCGACAGCGGACAAGGCCAACTCTCCGTTAACCGGGGAGGGGTGGCGGATAGCTTGCTTTAAGGTACTTGCACCGCACAGACCGCAACCGGTACGGCCGGTTAAATTACGGCCTTTGTCGGACATACATTGAAAACGTTGTTCCGGAATTTTTAACTGGACTTCAATGCCGTTTGAACGGTTATAAACCCGCGCCGATAACAACTCTTGCGGACTTTTAATAATGCCTTCGGTAATGCTGAAACCCAGCGCAAATTCTTCAAGATTGGTCGGGGTTGCCAGCATGACGACATGCGGCACCCCGTTGTAGATCAGAGAAATCGGCACCTCTTCGGCAATATAGTCTTGCCGCTGTTCATGCTGTCCGTCTCGCCAGCGATCAACGGTACTTTGTTGATAGCTGGGCCAACCTAATTCCAATGATAGTGGCTCGGTTTGCGCTCCTTGCATTGCTTTATCTTCTGCGTCCATGCAGTCGTGTACCGGCGTCAATGCCGTTAGTCATGGCTCATTCCCTGCTCCAGAAGATCGAGTTGCTTTTCTGAAAACTCCTGATATTGCTGTTGCCATTCCGAAGGCTGGCTGACTTTAGTGATTTGCACGGCAGTCACTTTGTATTCCGGACAGTTGGTCGCCCAGTCGGAGTTGTCTGTCGTAATGACATTGGCTCCTGATTCCGGGAAATGGAACGTAGTGTAAACAACGCCAGGCTGCACGCGATCACTGACCAACGCACGTAATACCGTCTCACCGGCGCGGCTCTTAATGCCGACCCAGTCGCCGGTGTTCACGCCGCGATCTTCTGCGTCATGCGGATGAATTTCCAAACGATCTTCTGAGTGCCACGCGACATTTTCAGTACGGCGTGTTTGTGCCCCGACATTGTATTGCGACAAAATGCGCCCGGTGGTCAGGATTAACGGGTATTTGGAATTTACGCGCTCTGTCGTTGGCACAAATTCGGTCAGCATGAACAAGCCTTTGCCGTTATCACGGAGGAAATGCTCGGTGTGCATGATTGGCGTGCCTTCCGGCGCTTCATCATTACAAGGCCATTGCACGCTGCCGAGGCGATCAATCTTTTCGTAACTGACGCCGGTAAAGCTGGGTGTAAGCCGCGCAATTTCATCCATGATTTCTGACGGATGGCTGTAATTCATCGGATAACCCAATGCATTGGCCAGCATTTGGGTGACTTCCCAATCCTGATAACCTGCCAATGGTGACATGACTTTACGTACTGGTGAAATGCGGCGCTCGGCATTGGTAAAGGTGCCGTTCTTTTCCAGGAAGGATGAGCCTGGCAGGAAAACGTGGGCAAATTTAGCGGTTTCGTTGAGGAAGATGTCCTGAACGATCACGCACTCCATGGCTCGTAACGCGGCATGAACGTGTTTGATGTCCGGGTCGGATTGGGCAATGTCCTCGCCTTCGCAGTACAGTCCCATAAAGCTGCCATCCAATGCCGCTTCGAACATATTGGGAATACGCAAGCCCGGTTCCGAGCTGAGTTTGGATTGCCATGCGTTTTCAAACAATTGGTGCGTTGCAGGATCCGATACGTGACGATAGCCAGGGAACTCATGCGGGAACGAGCCCATGTCGCAAGAGCCCTGCACGTTATTTTGTCCGCGTAACGGATTGACGCCGGCACCGTCATGTCCCAAGTTTCCGGTAGCCATGGCAAGATTGGCAATGCCAATAACGGTAGTGGAACCCTGGCTGTGTTCAGTTACGCCCAAACCATAGTAGATTGCTGCGTTTTTGGCGGTGGCATAAAGACGTGCAGCGGCTCTAAGCTCGGCAGCCGGAATGCCAGTAATGGCCTCAGTAGCTTCCGGTGAGTGGCGTTCCTCGGCAATAAAGGTCTTCCATTTGTTGAATGCCGCGACATCGCAACGCTCATTGACAAAGGCTTCGTCAAGCAGGTTTTCGGTAACAACGACGTGCCCGATTGCATTGATCATCGCGACGTTGGTGCCTGGGCGCAGTTTCAGGTGATGGCTGGCTTTGACATGCGGTGATTTGAGCAAATCAATTTCACGCGGATCTACCACGATCAATTTTGCGCCTTGACGCAGGCGTTTTTTCATTTGCGATCCGAATACCGGATGCCCGTCGGTAGGGTTCGCGCCGATCACCATAATGACGTCGGCTTTCATGACCGAATCGAAATCCTGGGTGCCGGACGATTCGCCAAAAGTCTGTTTTAGTCCGTAACCGGTCGGTGAATGGCAAACCCGCGCACAAGTATCGACGTTGTTGTTGCCGAAGCCTGCGCGTATCAGTTTTTGCATGATGTAGACTTCTTCATTGGTGCAACGAGAAGAGGTGATGCCGCCAACGGAGTCCTTGCCGTATTTAGCCTGAATACGTTTTAATTCCGATGCGGCGTAATTGATCGCTTCTTCCCAGCTGACTTCCTTCCAGGCATCTTTAATGCTGGCGCGGATCATCGGCTTGGTGATGCGGTCTTTGTGTGTGGCATAACCGAACGCAAAACGGCCCTTCACGCAGGAATGGCCGTGGTTGGCCTTGCCGTCTTTGGCGGGTACCATGCGGATGACTTGCTCGCCTTTCATTTCCGCTCTGAACGAGCAGCCGACGCCGCAATACGCGCAGGTGGTTACGATCGCATGTTCCGGCTGGCCGTTGTCGATCACCGATTTTTCCATCAGCGTCGCGGTGGGGCAAGCTTGTACGCAAGCGCCGCAGGACACGCATTCGGAATCCAGGAAAGGTTGGTTTTGGCTCGGCGATACTTTGGAATTAAAGCCGCGGCCGTCAATCGTTAATGCGAATGTGCCTTGGGTTTCTTCGCAGGCTCTGACGCAACGCGAACAAACGATACATTTGCTGGGGTCGAAGCTGAAGTAAGGGTTGCTGTGGTCTTTTTCGGCATTCAGATGCGTTTCAACCGGGTTGTAACGCACTTCGCGCAAACCGACAGCTCCTGCCATGTCTTGCAATTCGCAATCGCCATTGGCTGAGCAGGTCAAGCAGTCCAGCGGATGATCGGAAATATACAGCTCCATGACGCCGCGACGCACGTCAGCCAGTTTTTTATTCTGGGTGACGATTTTCAAACCTTCGGCAACGGGCGTGGTGCATGATGCGGGCAAGCCTCTGGCGCCTTCTATTTGCACCAGGCAAAGACGGCAGGAACCGAACGGTTCGAGGCTGTCAGTTGCGCACAGTTTAGGGATTTCAATGCCGATGCTTGCCGCGGCTCGCATGACCGAGGTGCCTGCCGGAGCCGTGACCTGAAAACCATCAATTTCCAACGTAACCATGTTTTCGCTGGTAGCGGCTGGTGTGCCAAAATCTTTTTCTTTATTAATCGACATTGTAATCTCCTCTAATCATTATCAGGCGGCTGTAGCTTTGGCATTTATCCCGAAATCTTCGGGAAAATGATTTAAAGCGCTCAGTACAGGGTAGGGCGTCATACCGCCTAGTGCACAGAGGGAGCCGTTGAGTAAGGTGTCGCAAAGATCACGTAACAAAGGGATGTTCTTATCGAGATTGCGACCGTTGATAATGTCGTCCATGACTTCTACGCCACGGGTGGAGCCGATGCGGCAAGGTGTACATTTGCCACAGGATTCTTCTTTACAAAATTCCATGCTATAGCGCGCCATTTCAGCCATATTGGCTGTGTCGTCGAAAACGACAATGCCGCCATGTCCCACTACCGCCCATATCGCGGCAAAGGCTTCATAATCCAAGGGAGTGTCAAATTGCGATTCAGGCAGATAAGCGCCAAGAGGGCCACCAACCTGGACTGCCTTAATCGGCCTACCGGAAGCGGAGCCGCCACCGAAATCATAAAGTAATTCACGTAAGGTCAAACCAAAGCCCAGCTCAACCAAACCGGGACGTTTGATATTGCCGGCCAGTTGCACAGGCAATGTGCCGCGAGAACGTCCCATACCGAAATCGCGGTAATAATCGCCGCCTTTATCCAGAATAACCGGCACTGAAGCCAAAGAGATAACGTTGTTGACTACAGTGGGTTGGCCGAACAAACCTTTGATAGCGGGCAATGGCGGCTTGAAGCGTACCAAACCGCGTTTTCCTTCCAGACTTTCCATTAATGACGTTTCTTCACCGCAGACATAAGCGCCGGCGCCCAGTCTTACTTCCAGGTGAAATTTATTGCCGCTGCCTTGAATGTCATCGCCCAGGTAACCTTCTTTATAAGCAGTTGCAATGGCAGCATTCAGTACTTCGTAGGCGTGAGGGTATTCAACACGCAGATAGATATAGCCTTGTGTCGCATCGACAGCTAAGCCTGCAATCGTCATGCCTTCAATTAGAACAAACGGGTCACCTTCCATGACCATACGGTCGGAGAATGTGCCGGAATCGCCTTCGTCGGCATTACAGATGATATATTTTTGCAGTGAGGCGGTGTTGAGTACGGTCTTCCATTTAATACCGGTCGGAAAGGCCGCGCCGCCACGACCGCGCAAACCTGAGTCGGTTACTGCCTGGACGATTTCTTCCTGGCTCATGGCTAGCGCATTTTTTAAACCGCGATAGCCGCCATTTTCAACATAATCAGTTAGGCTGAGAGGGTCGGTTTTGCCGATGCGGGCAAAAGTCAAACGTTGCTGTTTCTTGAAATAATCAAGCTCTTCCGTCAGGCCCAGACTTAGCGTATGCGCGCCGCCTTGTGTAAAGTCGGCATCGAACAATCCGGACACGTCAACAGGCTGAACGGGGCCGTAGGCCACGCGGCCTTTAGCGGTCTCCACTTCAACCAGCGGCTCCAGCCAGTACATCCCTCTTGAACCGTTGCGTATCAGATTAATATCGAGGCCGCGTTTTGCCGCTTCCTGAGCAATAGCCGCCGTAACACGGTCAGCGCCCAGTGAAACTGCACTGGAATCGCACGGAACATAAATAGTGATACTCATTCTGTTGCCTCTATATCATTAATGACGGCATCAAAGCTGTCTGCTGACACACGCCCGTAAATCTCTTTGCCGATTTGCATGGCCGGTGAGCAGGCGCAGTTGCCTAAACAGTACACAGGCTCAAGGGAGAATTTACCGTCCGTGGTTGTTTCATGAAAATCAATGCCCAGCTTAGCTTTTACATGCTCTTCAAGGTGTCTGCCACCCATGGCTTGGCAAGATTCTGCACGACAAAGATGAATCGTTTGCTTGCCCGGCGGGGTGTTCCTGAAATAGTGGTAAAAGCTGATGACGCCGTGAACTTCAGCACGGGACAGGCTAAGAGCCGTTGCAATGTCGGGAACGCTCTCGGCAGGAATATAACCTATGGCATCTTGTATGCCATGCAGAATAGGTAAAAGTGCGCCGGGTTTGTCTTTAAGTGCGGCAATGATTTCTTGCGCGGTTGATTGCGTGAAGCCTGATTCTGTCATGACCATCTCAATATGGAGAATCCATCCTGATTAAAACAACGGCTGTTCCTGACTGTTGCGTATTTAAGTGTGCCGGATAGCATAGCACAAGATATTTTGGGTGTAAAAATGCTATAAAACGGACAAAACATAAGTATTTTGAAAGTGTTGCTTATGTATCTATTTATAATAAGTATTTTAAACCAAGCGCGTTAGTAAAGATTTATCTATTTTTATGCAATACACTGTTTACGCATAGACGCATGCTGTCAGTAATTTTTGATGAGGTATGCTTAATAATATTAAGGGCGACTAAAAGTCGCCCTTTTATGTTTTGGTGCCTTGAAAATTACGGGGCAGTTTGGCTTAAGTCGTAAGAGTCCGCTTTGGGGGCTTTATTTCACAAAACAGCTTTTTTCCGCATATTGCTCCGCTTCTTTAAGCCGCTTTCTTAAATCTTTGGATTGGGCGGGGTCGCGCATGGCCGCAGCCGCATCGCCGGATTGGCCTTTGGTTAAATAAGTAAAAGTTTTCGCGGCCTCGTATTCGGCGAAGTTGAGTTTTTCGGCAATTTTGTCGATCTTGCAACCGCAGGCATACTGCGTGATGTAGGTCAGGCCGCCATGTTGAGCAACGCAGTTTAAAACATATTCAACCCGGTCGCGGGTAGGGTAGTCACTGACGAATGACGCAGGCTCGGCTTGTTCAGCTGGTTTTTCCGGTTCCATGGCGCAGCCTGAAATAACGGCAGCCAACGCAAGACCAAAAATGGCGGGTGTGTATTTAACTTTCATCGGTGATTTTTATTCCCATCAGTCAGTAAAGTGAAAAAATATGCGCAGCTTGCAATAAACAACAGGCTTGCGAGAATAGTTGTTCGGTTGAATAATTTTGACCGTTATCTAAATAGTATTTAAAGCTTACCATTATGAATAGTCAAACAAAAGTAGCGGGCGTGATTCTTGCCGGCGGTCGTGCCCGACGCATGAATAATCAGGATAAAGGCTTGGTGAATTTTAAGGGCCGTCCGATGGTTAGTTATGCCATTGCAGCGTTGGTTCCCGTTGTGGACTGTATGTTTATAAATGCCAATCGTAATATTGATCAATACCGGCAATTCGGGTGGCCTGTTATTAGCGATCAAACCGATAGCTTTGACGGTCCGTTGGCCGGCATATTAGCCGCAATGATTCAAGCTGATGCCGATATCTTGGTAGTTATTCCCTGCGATTCTCCGCTGATTAAAACAGAACATTTAAAGAAGCTGTTATTAGCCCAGGCAGAAAATAATGTCGATGTTGCTGTCGCTTTTGATGGAGTGAGATTACATCCGGTGTTTTTGGCGATAAAGACCGCATTGCAACCAAGTCTGCAAGATTATCTGGCTGATGGCCATCGTAAAGTCTCAGTTTGGCTGGATCGGCAGAATTTAGTTAAGGTGGATTTTAGTGACGAGCCGGAAATATTTTGTAATGTTAATACGATGGCGGAGCTATCCGTGCTGGAGAAAACCAGTCATTTTAGTTAGACCCTATTGTACTGAACACGTCATGCTTTTAAATATACGTGTTACTGCCGAAACTTGTATTTTCCGGTATAATTTTCAGAATTTTTAACTCAGGGTATAGGTGTTATGTCGGAAATCAATAAAGTTGTATTGGCTTATTCCGGAGGTCTTGATACTTCCGTTATTCTCAAGTGGTTACAGGATGTTTATGATTGTGAGGTTGTCACCTTTACAGCTGATTTGGGGCAGGGCGAAGAAGTGGAGCCTGCGCGAGCCAAAGCGCAAGCGATGGGCATTAAAGATATTTACATTGAAGACTTACGCGAAGACTTTGCGCGCGATTATGTTTTTCCAATGTTTCGTGCCAACACCATTTACGAAGGCGAATATTTGCTGGGTACATCAATAGCCCGTCCTTTGATCGCTAGCCGACTCATTGAGATTGCCAATGAAACCGGCGCGAATGCCATTTCCCACGGCGCGACAGGCAAAGGCAATGATCAAGTGCGCTTTGAGCTCGGCGCATACGCATTGCGTCCCGATATAAAAATTATCGCACCCTGGCGGGAATGGGACTTAACCTCTCGTCAAACACTGCTGGCTTATGCCGAAAAACACAAGATTCCAGTGGAAATGAAAAAAGGCAAAGCATCGCCTTATTCAATGGATGCCAATTTACTGCATATTTCTTACGAAGGGCGGATTCTGGAAGATCCTTGGGCGGAGCCTGAAGAGGATATGTGGCGTTGGACGGTTTCGCCTGAAGCCGCACCCGATAAAGCGACTTATATCGAGCTGACTTACCGTCAGGGCGATATTGTTGAGATCGATGGTGAGTCTTGCTCGCCTGCGACCGTGATGGAGCGCTTAAACAAGATTGCCGGCGCTAATGGCATTGGTCGATTGGATATTGTAGAAAATCGCTATGTCGGCATGAAGTCGCGCGGCTGCTACGAAACTCCAGCCGGTACTGTAATGCTCAAGGCGCATCGCGCGATTGAGTCGTTAACGCTGGATCGGGAAGTGGCGCATTTAAAGGATGAGTTGATGCCGCGCTATGCTTCTTTAGTCTATAACGGTTACTGGTGGAGCCCTGAGCGCAAAATGATGCAAACCATGATAGATGCATCTCAGGCGCACGTTAACGGCAAAGTCAGGCTCAAACTTTATAAGGGCAATGTCATCGTTGTCGGGCGCGCTTCCGATACCGACAGCTTGTTTGATGAGAGTATTGCAACGTTTGAAGATGATGCCGGCGCATATAATCAAAAGGATGCCGAGGGCTTTATCAAGTTAAATGCTTTGAGAATGAGAATAGCCGCTGCCAAGCGACCAAGCTAACTTATAACAAGGCAGCATAGCAGCTGGTTTTATGCTGCCTTGTTTACTATCTCGCCTTTTTTGTATGCAGAATGTATTTAAATAAAATGCAGAGTTTGTACATTAAACTTGTATAATCGCGAGCTAGGTAGCGCTACTGCCGACATGGTTTGTTATAAAAGATAATAATTGTTCGGTCAGGATGGTTGGCTGCCATAGGTTCCTGGTCGAGAGGAAGTAATTAATGAGCGATATAGATAAGATAAATTCAGTAGTAGAGGTGTTGCCTGGTAACCCTTCTACGGTGCTGCAAAGAATACCTTCGCATCATGAATTAATGAAAGTTAACAAATTGCTGCTGGCTGTAATCTGTTCCTTGATGGTTATTGTTTTAGTCGGAGGATTTTTATTGGTCCCAACCGACAGCTTCTTAACTCGCTATAAAAACGCCACGGCTAACGAAACCTATGCGTCTGAGATGAATCCCGTATTTTCAGCAGAAGTTAACGCTTTGAAAGGACAGCTGGTCGGTTTGGTCAGTGGTTCAATTGAAAGCAAATTAAACGCGTTGGAAGAAAGTATCCGGATAGGTTCTGTTGCCAGCTCTATTGGTACCATAGAAGATTTGAAAAATGACCTGAAAGTTCTCCGCGCCTATTCAGAGCCTGCCGAGAAAGGAAAAACGGTCGTTTCAAATGAGCAGCTAATGCAGGAAATGTCCCAGTTAAAACGTCTGATCTATTTGACTATCGCTTCTTGCGGGTTGATGCTGGCTGCTGTTGCAGGCATCTGGATTAAGAATCGCAAGCTATTGCCTTACAAAGAAATCAAAACAGGCTATTTGGGTAAGGATTAGATTCCAGTTTTTTGAATATAAAAAAAGCCGCCTCAGGTCTGTGACCGAGGCGGCTTTTTTATGTTTACCAATCAGGGATTAGTTGCCGCCCAGATATTTGTATAAAGCATCAACCGCTTGGTCTTCGCCGTATCCAGCTTTAACAACGGCTGGATTTTTCATGATCTCAGCGATAGCTTTAGGCATGCCGCCTTTGCCTTCTTTTAGAACATTTTCAAATTTCGCTCTGTCCAATTGACCAGATTTAATTAAAGCAGGTAATTGTGGGTTTGAAGCGATGTCGTGGCAAGTGCCGCAACCGCGACCGAAAGCGCGCTCATAAATTTTCTTACCGATATCAGTGGCTTCGTCAGCAAATACTTGTCCGCTTAAAGAAAGTAAAGCGATACCAGCTAATGTACCTAATGTTTTTTTCATTTTTATTCTCTCCTGTTGTAGTAAAAAAAGAACTGTTGTTTATTTTGAAGAAAATAACAGTTCAATTAAAAGTCAAACCGTGAAAGCATAGGGAATTTAACGAGAAAATTCAATTCTTTTATTTGTTTTTCCCGAATAATATTATCAACAACGGCTATAAACGATAGCTGAACCGTTTTCTTGGTCTTCAAGTTGACAAAGCATAATCAAACCATAGTTAGTCAGGTTGATTTGTCTGAAACCAGTTCAGCTTGTCATGCAACGACACGACCGTGCCTATAATGATCAGGGTGGGCGGTTTGATGTCCTGGCTGGCGACCTTGCCCGGCAATGTTTCCAACGTGCCGGTAATAACTCGCTGATGGGTCGTGGTGCCTTGCTGCACAATGGCAATAGGTAAATCCTTGGGACTGCCGTGCGCAATTAAGGATTCGCAGACTTTTTCCAAGCCGGCCAGTCCCATATAAATAACGATGGTTTGGTTAGGCGCGGCAAGCTGCGTCCAGTTTAAATTGACGGAATTATCCTTTAGATGTCCGGTGACAAAAGTGCAGGATTGCGCATGATCCCGATGGGTTAGTGGGATGCCAGAGTAGGTTGCACAGCCGGAAGCGGCAGTAATGCCGGGAACTACTTGAAAGTTAATACCCTGCTGCATCAAAGTTTCAATTTCTTCGCCGCCACGCCCGAATATGAATGGATCGCCGCCTTTTAAGCGCACTACCCGTTTTCCGGCTTTAGCCAAATCAGCCAGCAGGGTATTGATGGATTCCTGTGGCAGCGCATGATATTGACGCTGTTTGCCGACATAGATCTTTTCTGCATCCCTGCGTGTTAAGTCAAGAATTTCCGGTGAAACCAGCCGGTCATAAACGACCACATCAGCCTGCTGCATTAACCGTAATGCCCGAAAAGTTAACAAATCAGGCGCGCCGGGGCCTGCGCCAACCAAATAAACTTCACCCAAATTAGTGTTTTCTGTTTGCTTGAGTAGGGTTTGCTCTAATTGCTGTTCGGCTTCCTGCTCCTTGCCTGCGAAGACCAGTTCAGCGACAGAACCTTGCAAAATATTTTCCCAGAAAACCCTGCGTTGAGCCGGCTTTTTGATATGCTGCTTGACCTTATCCCTGAACTTGTCAGCTAGGCTGGCCAGTTGGCCATAAGCGGGAGGAATCACTGTTTCTATTTTAGCTCTCAACAAGCGGGCTAATACCGGAGCGGCACCACCGGAAGATACCGCCGCAATAATCGGCGAACGGTCAATTATGGCGGGAAAAATGAAGCTGCAAAGCTCGGGATTATCGACCACGTTGACGGGGATGTTTTGTTCCGTCGCCGTTTTTGCAACCAATTGGTTGGTTTCCGCATTATCCGTTGCCGACACCACCAGCCTGAACTCGTGAAGATCGGCAGCGGAGAATGATTTTTGCCGCAGCGATAAGTTATGGGTCGCTTGCAGGTTTAATACTGCCGGGCTTATTTCATTGGCAATTACCGTGATTTTTGCACCGGCTCGGGCTAACAATTCGATTTTTCGGGCAGCAATTTCGCCTGCACCGACAACCAGGCAAGCCTGGTCTTTAAGCTTTAAAAATACAGGGAAATAATCCATTTAATTACGATGATTCTTTGATTTAAAAGAGAATGGTATTATAAGCGTACCAAACTTAGTTGAGAAAACTTAAAACTCATGATCGAATTTAACCTGGAAGTAGATGCCAGCGGTTTGAATTGCCCTTTACCGTTGTTGCGCCTGAAAAAAGCCCTGATGGATATGGACAGCGGCGATATTGTTAAAGTGATTGCAACCGATCCAGCCGCACATTTGGATTTTGGTGTTTATTCCGACCAGACCGGGCATCAAATCATTCAATTGATAAAAGAATCCAACAGGCAGGTCTTTTACTTCAAAAAGAAATAGCGCGGGTTGGAAAACCACCCAAGCGCAGCGCCAGCTTCCGCTCAAACAGGCTGATTACAGTCTACAGGCCCAGCGCTTTTCGCCATGCCTGAAGTTTTTGTTCATAGGAAAGAGAAGCATGCGCCGGACTGGTCGATGGGAGGCGCATATAGCTGACCGGAATAGCGCCGACAGTAGGCAAAACATATCGCCGATATGCCGACTCGGCCATTGCTCCGTTGAAGAATACCGAGCGGATCTTGGTATGCGTCCGAAAAAAGCTCTGGAAATCATTGACAGTGATAGATTCAGTATCAATGTTCGAATCCAAGCTACCGGCTCGCGTACAGGACTGTAATACATCCCAGAGTGCGATATGGGCCGCTTTCAGCTCTTGTAGCCGGGCTTCATATGGAGAGTCAGGATCAAACCCGAGCAGATCAGACATAATCTTCCAGAACGCGTTACGGCGATGGGCATAGTATTGCTCAGCCGCTAAAGACTCCCGTCCCGGCATACTGCCCAGAATCAATAACTCGGAATTCGAATCCGCAACCGGTTCGAAACATAGTAAAAGTGGATTTGTCATAGTTCCTTATGGGTCAAGTTAACCGGTAAATGAAGCAGAATAAGATGCTGATTTTTGCCCGTCCGTAGAGAACAAGTTGTTGGCCGTTTGAAACTGGATGATAGCAGCAAGGTAGGCGACATAAAGTAACAGCAATATTATCCCTCGCTCCCTGCCAATGAAGCCTTGGTGTGTAGGATAAGTAAATATCAAAGCTACTAATCCAAACGCCAATGTAACCGCAACCTGACGCTCATCAACGATTATGGGGTGAATAATGGACGCTACGGCAATAATAAAGAGGCCATTAAAGATATTGCTGCCGAGGATTGTTCCCAAGCCAACCTCGTCTTGCTTGCGGAACTTTGCAATGACCGTGGTTGCAAGCTCGGGTGTGGACGTGCTTATGGCTACAACGGTGGTTCCGATAATAAATTCATCTATACCGAACGTCACGGCAATGGCTCTTGCCCCGGTAACGATTAGATTCCCGGCAGCAATAAGAAAGGCAAGCCCAATAACGCAGAAGAGTACGGCTATCCAACCATGATGTTCATCGGGAGTCGCCTCCGTAGCGCTTCTTTGTTTTCGTGCCTCAATAACCGCCGCGGTAAGCCAGGCAAGAAACAGGCTCAACATGAATAAGCCGTCCAATCTGGAAAGCACGCCGTCCAGAAATAACGCACCGGTGATTAACGGAACCAGCAGAGCAACAGGAAAATCCCGTTTTACACTGTCACGAGGGCTTCGGATTCCGGAAATTACCAATGCAAGAGCCAGAATCAGCGCAACATTTACAACATTACTGCCAAGGGCGTCGCCGAGGGCGATTTGGGGCTCTCCAGCCATTGCTGCATTGACAGAGACCGACAGCTCCGGGCTCGAAGTGGCGAATGCTGCAATAGTCACGCCGATGATACTTGGCGAAACCCGGGCCCAATGAGCAAGTCCTACGGTGCCTCGGACAAATAATTCGCCGCCGATTCCGGCACAAATAATGCCCAGGATTAAGGTAATGTAATCATTCATTGTGAATCGGATCGTCAGTCTAACAGGCTGTTATCTGAATTTTTCATATCTATACCCATCCTTTATGAACTGATAATAGCTTGTGCAGCTGCCCCCTAACAGAATAATCGGCATGATTAATAAACCGGGATACTGTTAAAGTTACATTTATAATGCCGATAGAAGTCAGCGCAAGCAATCAAATAAATTACCCAAATACAATCTTGAGTTTAGACAAATATGGTTAAACGAAGTATTTTCAGAAAACTTCTTGTTACGATGGTCGGTTTAATTATCGCCTTGTTGACGCTGTTAACCTTTATTCAGATTGAGTTTCAAAAAGATGTGTTTGAAAAGGAATTGGAAAAACGCATTGCGCTGATGAAAGGCAGGTTGATCGATAGAGGGCGGATTCTATCCGATAATTTATCGGATCAAGTTGAGAATGGCATCGCTTCGGTTAACCTTTCCTTGGTTGCCGATCAGTTAAGGAATGCGGTTCGGGAAAATAAGGAACTCCATTACATTATATTAATGGAAGCCTCAGGGCGGGCGTATATCCATACGCTAAAGCCGCAGTTAGAGATGGGGAGTTTAACCGAAAAAGAGGATTTGTTTGCGGCGGATCAAAAGACGGCAACGGTTAACGAATACGTCAGCAACGGAAAGCCCTTTGTGGAATTTATCATGCCTATTCAAGTCAGTGCAAAGCCATGGGGCGTGCTCCGACTAGGCTTTTCCCTGAATCTTCTTAATCAGGAAATTGTCAGTTCCCGAGAGGAGAGCACTCGCCAAATTCACGAAATGATAGCTAGGCTATTGATAACCGCAGCCATTTTTATCCTGATAGGCGCTTGTATCGTACTGTTTGTATCTGAACGTCTGTCCAGGCCGCTGATGCACTTAACTCGACTGGCAGATGAACTGGCTCAAGGCAATTTTGCGGTCAGCGCCAAAGCTAAAAAAAACCATCCGGATGGCGAAATTGGGGCGCTAACGACCGCGTTTTTTCAAATGGCGCGTAATCTGAAGTTTTCTTACGATAAGCTTGAAGAATACAGCCGAACGCTAGAGCAAAAAGTAATGGACCGCACCTCTGAATTGGCAGAGGCGCGAGATCAGGCGGTCGCGGCCGATAAAAGCAAATCAGAGTTTCTTTCAATGATAAGTCACGAAATTCGGACACCGATGAATGCAATCATCGGTATGACCCGGTTAGCTTTGCAGACGGATCTGACTGCAAAACAGCAGGATTATCTGGCAAAGGTTCAGGTTTCTTCGCGCACATTGCTCGGGATCATCAACGATATCTTAGACTTCTCAAAAATCGAAGCCGGAAAACTGGAACTGGAAGCTATCCCATTTACTTTGGACAGCGTGCTGAATGATCTTTCCAGTTTGATGAGTGACAAAGCGGAAGAAAAAGGACTGCAGACCCGTTTTATTATCGATGACGATGTGCCTTCGGACCTGATAGGCGATCCGCTAAGGCTGGGCCAGGTGTTGCTTAATTTAGTCAATAACGCAATAAAATTTACCAGTCATGGCGGCGATATTGCTATTAAGATCGCTTTAGCGGATGGCGGCGAGCAGGCAAAAAAAGCGGATCAAATTATGCTTGAGCTTTCTGTTAAGGATACCGGTATAGGCTTAACGGCAGAACAAATAGGCGGGTTATTTCAGTCCTTTAGTCAAGCTGATAAATCCACCACCCGTAAATACGGCGGAACAGGTCTGGGACTGGCTATTTGTAAGCGAATAGTGGGTATGATGGGGGGCGATATTAAGGTAAAAAGTGAAATAGGGAAGGGCAGTACTTTTACTTTTACCGCCATCTTTGGGCAACCGTATGAGATAAATCAAAAAACAGCGGCACCGCGTGATGCTTTTCGAGGCGTAAAAGCATTAGTGGTAGATGGTAATGAGGAATCGAGGAATGTTCTAAGCTTGCATCTGGAAACGCTCTTTTTTCAAGTGATGCCCGCTAGCACTGGTGAGCAAGCTATTCAAATATTGGAAAGCGCCTCTGATGATGATCCTTACCGGCTTATACTTATGGACTGGAACTTACCTAAAATGGATGGAATTTCGGTTGCTCGGCATATTAAAAACAATCTTAAAATCGTCTGTATTCCTTACATCATCATAGTCACTTCGCATAGCAGGGAAGATATTGTACAGCGGGCAAAAGACCTTGATCTGGATGGTTTTCTTATTAAGCCGGTGCATTCGTCGGCGCTGTTTAGTGCTGTTGTTGAAGTGTTTAATCAAAATAGTTTTAATGAATATTCATCCTTGCAAATGCGCCATATAACGGCGGAAGATGAAAAGCTCTATCAAATTAAGGGCGCAAAGCTGTTGTTGGTAGAAGACAATCCTATTAATCAGCAGATTGCGAAAGAAACACTGGAACAGGAGGGCTTTGAGGTTAGCATTGCCGCCGATGGCCGAGACGCTGTGCAAAAAATACGGACAAGCTGTTTTGACGCAGTGTTAATGGATTTGGAAATGCCGGTTATGGATGGTTATGAGGCAGCCCGAATCATACGCTCCGAACCACAATTTGATGATTTGCCGATTATTGCCATGACCGCCCATGCCATGAAAGATGTAAGAGAAAAATGCTTGCAGACAGGTATGAATGGATATGTAACCAAACCTATAGATGTTGATGAGTTATTGGAAAACTTGACTGAGTTCATCCAGCCCGAATTTCGGAAAACACCGGATACTTGTTTGGTGAAAACAGTTCAACAAAAAGAAGCATTACTGCCGGGATTATTGTCCGGTATTGATATACAGCAGGGTTTAAAGAATGTTGTTGGAAATGTGCAATTGCTATATGACTTGCTACTGAAATTTTATGAGGGCTTTAGCGATGCGCAAGTCCGCCTGGATGCTTTTTTACAAGCCGGCGATGTTGATTCGGCATTGCGATTTCTCCATGCAATGAAAGGGGTGGCGGCCAATCTCGCCATGTCGGAATTGAAAGTATGCATAGAAGCGTTGGAGCAGACGCTTAATGAACAATGGGAATATGGGCCTGAACTATTAATTGACTTTGCGAGCGCACACAGCAGGGTGCTTGAGTCAGTTGGATATTTATACAGTACAAGAGACAACGTCGGTTAATTGATTGGGCGCAATGGTGGATGTTTTAGTTTTCTTAATTGAAGCTTGCTGGGAAAAATGGATAGGGCCGGTGGCCCGGCTGAAAGGCGTTGTTGTCTTAGTTATTTGAAAGAGTGTATAAGACTCGTAATTAATTTTTATACTGGCAGATCAAAACAAACCGACAATAAGGCTGAGCGAAAGGCTCAGCAAGGGATGGTTTTTACGATGCAAATTAAGTTTCCGTTTGATTTATCCAAACCGATTACGGGCGAAGCAAGCATTGAGATCAATAGACCGATTCAGGATGTTTTTTCTTATATTGGCGAGCATTTTTTTGATAACTATCCTAAATGGTCTGTAGGAGTTGTTGAGTTTGAGCCCTTGGATGGAAGAGAAGTTTTTATCGGTGCCAAGGCAAAGCAAAAGCGTAAAGACAACGGCGAAGAAGTCGAATCAATTTTTGAAATTACCGACTATCAGCCCGTAGTAAAACTGACTTTTAAAGGCTTGACTGAGCCCTATCAGCACAGTTATTTATTAGAAAGCAACGATCAAAAACAACCGACTCGCTTAACTTTTCGCTTTGAACTATTAGAGATTGAAGTTTTTATGCGACCTTTTGAAAAGCTTATACGTGCTGCTATTGAAGATGGCGCAGAAAATACCGTTGAAAACATTAAAAATCTGATCGCCATTGAAAACGATTAATTTAGCATATTCGTAATTGTCAGAAAGATTGGAGTTAATTATGTCTTTTATTGTAGAAAAAGATAACGGCCTTATTCCTCAAGTGCTTTCCGCTATCCTGGATGAGTGTGTTAATGGCGTAACTTTAGCTGATCCGGATTTGGAAGGTGCTCCAATTGTTTACGTCAATAAGGCTTTTGAGCGCTTGACCGGGTACAGCCAGGAGGAGATCATCGGCCGCAATTGCCGTTTTCTTCAAGGTGACGACAGAGATCAAGCTGGGCGTTACCAAATTATTGAGGCAATGAAAAATAATCAGCCCATTGAAGTAACATTACGTAATTATAAAAAAGACGGTACCTTGTTTTACAACCAGCTGAAAATAACGCCTTTGTTTGATAAAAAAAAGCGAGTTATATATTATCTTGGTGTGCAGCATGATATAACCGATCAAGTTAATGCCAGCAATGAAATTCAAGAACTGAACAATTTATTGAGCGCCATGCCGAGCAAATAGCTTCGCTATTTAGAAGTAAAGGTAAGCCTTATGAGTGAGACAAAAAGTGCCAATAGTGATTTGCTTTTTAATGAGGAATTATTCAGCCTTGCTATAGTGGCTTTTCTTTTCTTGCTGGCCATGGAAAAAGTCAGGCCTTATCGTGATTTTCCTCAAAAAATCAACAAAGAATCGTTTGTAACCAATACCACGGCATTTTTGTTTAACAACGTGATTTTGACGGCGTTAAGGGCATCATCACTATTTCTTGTCGCGCAGCAGTTTGCATCCTACGGACTATTAAACAATCTGGAAAACGGTCCGGTTAAATGGCTGCTGGCGTTTATCCTGTTTGATCTGGCCATTTATATTTGGCATGTTGCGAGTCATAAGTCCGAGTTTTTATGGCGATTTCATAAAATACATCACAGCGACAAAAGTTTTAATGTCTCTACGGGCTTTCGCTTTCACGTTTTCGATTTGTTGTTGGAAATCGTTTATAAGTCGATACTTGTGGTAGTCATCGGTGTGAATGCGTATCTGGTGCTTTCCATCGAGATTATTGAGTTATTTTTCATTTTTTTTCATCACGCCAACCTTCGCGTTCCCTATGAAGAGGGAATCTCGCAAGTCATCATCACCCCATCATTACATCGTACGCATCATTCCAAATTACGGAAAGAACACGACAGTAACTATGGGATTGTTCTGTCAATCTGGGATCGAATTTTTCGAACTCGAAAAAAGCTGGTTCCTAAAAATATCGGCCTGGATTTAATTGAAGCTGAAAATTTTATACAGCTGTTTTCGTTGGCATTTATTACGGAACTTAAAATTCGGAAATTGTTGAGTTGGATTCCTAAAGGCAAGAAAAATAGATAATCTGTATTGCTTTCTCGTATTAATTAATCAGTAGGTAGCTTTGGTGATAATTAAATCAAAAAAAGAAATTCCTGCTAGTGAGATAACCGATCCTTTAATCTTTAGGGAGCGGCGAAATATCATTAAGGCCGCGCTGGCGACGATGGCGGCAGCAGTAGTGGACATTCCGCCGACATTGGCTGATGACAATAATTCGGTCTGGGCCAATTTGCCCAAAGGCGATTTTCCCGATGATCTTTTAAAGCCTACGCCGGCTGAAAGCGTCAAAAATTACACAAACTATTATGAGCTTGCATTAAATAAGCAAGATTCAACACAGCTAGCGCAAAATCTGCGTACCGACTCATGGGCGGTTGAGATAAGCGGCGAAGTTGAAAAGCCGGGTAACTATTATTTGGAAGATATCTTACGACAGCAGACGCTTCAGGAATATGTCTACCGTTTTCGTTGTGTCGAAGGGTGGTCCATGGTTGTGCCCTGGGTTGGTTTTCCGTTAGCTAAGTTATTAAGAATGGTTAAACCGTTATCATCCGCCCGTTTTGTGAAATTTACCGCCGTCTATCAGCCGGACACAATGCCCAGGCAGCATAATAATGCGATGCTGGAGTGGCCCTATGTCGAAGGCTTGCGCATTGATGAAGCCATGCATCCGTTGACAATCTTGGCTGTCGGAATGTATGGCGATATCCTCCCCAAGCAGAACGGAGCGCCGTTGCGCCTGATTGTGCCTTGGAAGTATGGTTTTAAGAGTATTAAAGCGGTTGTTAAAATCGAGTTATTAAAAAAACCTCCGGTTACATCTTGGACCCAGTTCGCACCCAGTGAATATGGCTTCTACTCCAATGTAAACCCGGCTGTCGCTCATCCTCGCTGGAGTCAAAACAGCGAACGCCAATTAGGCAGCAGTTTTTTTACCCCGCGTCGAAAAACTGAGCTATTTAACGGCTATGGCGAGCAAGTAGCTTCGCTTTATAGCGATATGGACTTACGGCATTTTTTCTGATGATTTTGCAGATTAATAATTTGAGGTCGATAGTTATAGCAGGTTGTCTAATACCTTTATTATGGCTGTTTATCGATATTGCTTTCGATAACTTGGGATCAAATTCAGTTCAAGCACTGCATATTCGTCTCGGTGATTGGTCATTACGGTTTCTGTGTTTGACGTTGGCTGTCACACCTATCCAAATTATTACAAAATGGCGTGGCCTGGCAGATTATCGGCAATTGTTGGGACTGTACGCTTTCTTTTATGGCACCTTGCATGTGCTTGCTTATTTGCTGATAGATCATGGCCTGATATGGCATATGATCAGTATTGATATTATTGAAAGCCCTTATATTTGGCTTGGGCTGTTGTCTTATATTATTGTTTTTTTATTAGCGCTTACGTCGTCCAAATGGGCTAAAAAGCGTATGGGAAAAAACTGGAAAAGACTGCATCGGTTTATTTATCTTGCGGCAATTGCAGCGGTTATGCATTATTTCTGGCAACTCAAAGGCAATTTGGCTGAACCTTTTTTTTATTCAATAATCGCTTTCTTATTACTGAGTTTCCGTATTTTAGTCTGGATTAAAAATCGTCAATTAAAGAAGATAATGATTCTAAAAGATCGGCGGACGATGGTTTTACCTGAAGAGCCAGATAAGATTACGGAAACGATACATAACAGTACTGAGCATTAGTAATGTATCCGAGTATGCTGAGTTTTTTGAACAGATGCCCGGATTTAAAGCTCCTGCATGGCCAAGCAATTCTTTATTCCTTATTTTGGATCAGCCAATAAGTAATACCCAGCGCTATCACCACCATTGCAGATCCGCTCACATATTCCGACGATAAACCGTTGTAGTCAAAGACAATGATTTTTCTGGAAATAGCCATTAAGGCGGTAGCCACAACCAGGTTTACCGGGATCACATCACTTCTGATATAGACGGTAATGTTCAGAAAAATTTCAACGGCGATTAGCACGGCCAGAAAAGCGCCAAATGTTTCCAGCATGTCGTTAATAGTCAGCAGCATAAAGGGCGGCTGGGTGAGTTTCTCAAAAATCACATAAACGACATCAACAATGCCAAACAAAATAACGATCACCATCAGCAAGGCCAGAAACTTGAGCCCCAAGCGAATGGTGCGGTGCAGAAATTGTATAAACGGATCTTCGTGCTGTACAGGCAGTTCTTCGTGTAGCGCAGGCGGCTGTTCGACGCTTTCAAGAGTGACTTGTTTTACCAGCTTGCTGTGCAGGTGAGCCAATAAAGGGCCGAGAATGTGCTTGTGAGTGGCAAAACCTGCCGGTGTCAGATCCTTTTCAAGGAAATTATCAAAGTCTTCCATGCCGCTGAATTCTTTGGCCTCCAGCTTCTCAAAGCCCATGCTCCAGTAAGGAAATAGCCGCTCAGATATCGGCACTTTTTCAAGTAAGATCACGTCTTTGTGGCGCGTGTCTTTTTTTATGGTTTCAAAGGTCGTGCTAACGGCGGCCTCGTCGCCTTCCAATACCTGAAAAAAAGTGCCGTGGGTATAAATCAGTATTCCGGTTATATTTCGGGCGCTGTTATTAGTCCGGCTGGTTTCTAATAGGGATAACAGCTTTTCCGGGCTAAAGTCGGTTATTGCAGTGCTTGCGTAAGTCAGTCTGATCATTGCGACCTTCCGTAAGTGATTACTGATTTTTTTGGCTGTTTTGCAGATTTTAAATAACAGCATAAGCCTGTGAGATTTTGAAACTATTATTTAAACGGAGTATAAAGAAGGGCCCCCTCAATATATCGATAGTAACGTCTCTATTAATACCCAAACTTGGCATTTCTGCAGATTAGCATGGGGCGCTAAGCAGTTTTACCAATTGTATTCTTCCTGCTTGTGCTAATAACTTTATTTAATCGGCAAGCAATGCTAAAGTAAATGTTTATTAAAACACTTGGTATTTATTTTGCTGCCGGCTGACTGCAATAGTACCTTTCAATAACTTTAACTTAGGAGAACCCCATGGCTTTCGAACTTCCTGCCTTACCTTATGCTAAAAATGCATTAGTGCCTCATATTTCTGAAGAAACTTTAGAATATCATTATGGCAAGCATCATCAAACTTATGTAACAAACCTGAATAACTTGGTTCCAGGAACTGAATTTGAAGGCTTGTCATTGGAAGAAATTATCATGAAATCTTCCGGCGGCGTTTTCAATAACGCAGCGCAAGTATGGAACCATACTTTTTACTGGAACAGCATCGCTCCAAATGCGGGTGGAGAACCTTCCGGCGCTTTAGCTGATGCTATCAACTCAACTTTCGGTTCATTTGCAAAGTTTAAAGAAGAATTTACCAAATGTGCGGTCACTACTTTTGGTTCAGGCTGGGCTTGGTTAGTGCAAAATGACGATGGCAGCCTGGCGCTGGTCAGCACCAGTAACGCTGGTTGCCCTTTAACAGCTGGTCAAAAACCTTTGTTGACTTGCGACGTTTGGGAACATGCTTATTACATCGACTACCGCAATGCACGTCCTACTTACTTGGAAGCATTTTGGAAATTGGTTAACTGGGATTTTGCTGCGAAAAACTTTTCAGCTTAATTTTTTAATTGGCATTGCATAAATTATCGCAGCTGCGAAGAACCAAGCTCATTTTTCTTCGCGGTGAGGTTTTTACCTATTGTGCAATATCAGTTTTTAAGTAGTATAAGAAACCTCCTGCATCTGTCGATGCAGGAGGTTTTTTTATGGGAGAAATAAACATGGCTACAGTTTTAATTACCGGCGCCAACCGAGGCCTGGGGCTGGAATTTTGCCGTCAATATGCCGAGCAGGGTTGGCAGGTTATTGCTTGTGCCCGTAACCCGGACGATTCGTTTGATTTAAATAATCTTGCCAATCATCACTCTAATATCCACTTGGAAGCATTGGATGTTTCAAAGTTTAAGCAGATTGATGCGCTATCTGAAAAATTAGCGGATACGGCGATTGATGTTTTGATTAATAATGCTGGTGTTTATCTGGATGACAAAGGTAACGGTTTCGGTAATTTGGATTATCAGGCCTGGACTGAGTCACTGTTAACGAATACCGAGGCCCCGGTCAAAATGGCCGAAGCGTTCTTGCCGCAAATTAAAAAAAGCGATAAAAAGCTGATTGTTAATATCAGCAGTCTGATGGGCAGTATTGCCGATAACGATAGCGGCGGCAGTATTTTTTATCGGTCCAGCAAGGCGGCGCTGAATGCGGCAATGAAGAGCCTGGCGATAGATCTTAAAGATCAGTCTGTCGGCGTGCTTATTTTTCATCCCGGTTGGGTCAAGACCGATATGGGCGGGCTCGATGCGTTGATTAATGCCGAGCAAAGCATTACCGGCATGCGTAGCTTGATAGAGAGCTTTTCTTTGAACCAATCAGGCAGTTTCATCAAGTATGACGGAACGCCAATGCCATGGTAAGAGCTATGATTAAAAAGACATTGATTTTATGGGGCGTGCTGCAAGGCGTGGCTTATGCGGGAGTCTCAATTCCTGAGCAAATTAAAGTGCCGGCAGACTATAGCCCACTTTTGACCGTGCATGCAAAAGGTGACCAGATTTATCAATGCTCACTCAATAAAGGCGAGTATTCATGGCAAACCCTAGCGCCGGATGCCAAGTTGTTTGATGACCAGGGCAACGTAGTCGGGAATCATACGGCGGGTCCTTTATGGGAATATAAGGAGGGCAGTCAAGTGGTCGGGAAAGTGCTCAAGAAAATCGATATGGCGCCGGGTTCAGCCATTTCCTGGTTGCTGGTCGAAGTGGTTTCCCACAAGGGTGATGGCCTGTTTTCGAATGTCAGCTACATTAACCGGATTAATACGCATGGCGGCCTGGCTCCTTCGTCGGGATGCGATACTAATCATCTGGGTGTTGAAAAACGCGTGCCCTATACTGCGGATTACGTTTTTTACGGCAAATAGCCCAGCTTCAATTCTCTGAGCTTCATCAGCGCGTAGACCGATTCCAGATGCGGCGAAGGCACGCCTAGCCGCTGAGCGGCGCGAAGTGCGTTGCCCAGGATGGCTTCGGTTTCCATCGGCTGACCGGACTCATAATCCAGCAACATGCTGGTTTTATAAGGCGGCATCGCGTAGGTGTGCTCGATGTTGATATCCACAATATCGTTGGGCAACGGATGCCCTGAAGCCGCCGCAATGTCGCAAATCTCCTGCATGATGCTGCGTACGAATAACTCTTGGGTTTGCAGAATGTCCAGCGTCGGCAGGCCGCCCGATAACACCGATAGCGGATTAAACGGCGCGTTCCAGACGCATTTTTGCCAGCGTCCGGCAACGATGTTGTCGACTGCTCCGCACTCAATGCCGGATTGATTAAAAAGTTCGCAAAGCTGAGTGGTTTTATCGCTGACGCCGTTCGGCAGATTGCCCAAGACCAAGCGACCGTATGCCAGATGCAATATTTCGCCGGGATCTACCCGATTGCAGCAAATAAACGCTAGGCCGCTGACGATTTCATTGTTGGGGAAGGCGTCCAGCATTTCCTGCTCGATTTCCACGCCATTCTGGATAAAGACGATAGCGGTGTTTTGGCCGACGGCCGGGCGTATTAAGGCGGCCCTATCCAGCGTCGGGATGACCTTGGTGCAGAGCAATATATAGTCTGGAGTGCCTTTAAAATCGGCAACGTTTTTTAAGACCTGCGCCGGGATATATTTCCAGCGGCCTAAAGGATGACTGTCGATGACAAAGCCTTGCTGCTTTACCTGATCGTAATCGGAGCGGCAAACAACCGATACCTCGGCGCCGGCCTGCGCCAGCAGCGAGCCGTAAAACGCGCCGATGGCGCCTGCGCCAATAACAAGCACCGTGCTAGCCATCGCTTTCTTCGTCCAATATTTGCTTTAAAAAAGGGATGGTTAATTTGCGTTTGGCGGCCAACGAAGCCTTGTCCAGCTTTTCCAGCAAAGCCCATAACGAGGCTAGATCCCTGTCGTAATGCGTCAGCAAGAAACGCCCTGTTTGCGGGGCGATTTCAAAGCCCATTTGATCGGCTTTAAAGATCAATGCCGAGATGCGGTCGCTGTCAGTCAAAGGCTGTATTTTTAAGGTTAGTCCCCAATTAAGGCGTGTTCTAAGGTCAGGTAATTGAATGCCCATATCATTGGGTGCAGATGATGATGATACGATCAGTTTGTGGCCGCGCTCACGATGCTGGTTGAAGAAATTGAAAAAAGCCAACTCCCAGGCTCTGTTGCTGGCTATGCATTCGATGTTGTCAAAACAAACCACATCATACTCATCCAGACCGTTCAGCATTGAAGGATCAGGCAGCTGATTCGCTAAATCAAAATAGAACGAACTGAGGTTTTGGTTCTGCGCCTGATGACAGCAGGCTTGCAGCAGATGGGTTTTGCCCTGGCCCGATTTGCCCCACAGGAAAATTTGCTGCTCTCCCAAGCCCGCGATGCATTGTTGCAGGTGAGTGACGATTTCCTGATTGGCGGCAGGGAAGAAATCGTTAAAGGTCTGATTGACTCTGAACTCAAAATGTAACGGAAGCTGCTCTGCCATTGTCAGTTCTGTTTTCCCGCAAGACGGACATAAAACGCGGAGCCGAAAAACAGCATCAGGCTTAGCATGATTTCAAGTGACGCATACAGCCGTTCGTCGGCGTTGACGTAAGCTTCGGCGGTACCGTGTAAAAAATAGATCAGGCTGACGTAAGCTGCCCAAGCGCAACTTTTAGGTTTGCGGTCCAGCAGGCCGCGCATCGGCAGCAGCAACGGCGTAACAGCGACCAGTAAAACCAGCGCCACCGGAAAGCGGGTGGATGGCGCGAGCACGGTATTCCAAAGCATCAACAGCGCGAACAGCCCGAAAAAACCGGTTAGGGCCATGATGTAGCAATAAATCGGTTTTATATTCATGAAGATCGTTTCAGTTGAAGCGCGGTTCTGGCCAGTCGCGCGCCGAACGCTTTGCATAAGGTTTTTTCCTGGTCGCTCAAACCCGAATGATGGGTTGATACGTGGCTAGGACCGTAGGGCGTGCCGCCGGATGTGGTTTCCCGCAATGCATGTTCGGTGCTGGGTAAGCCTAGTATCAGCATGCCATGGTGCAACAGCGGCAGCATCATCGATAATAACGTGCTTTCCTGGCCGCCGTGCATACTGCCGGTTGAGGTGAAGACGCCGGCAGGCTTGCCGGACAATGCGCCTGAAAACCAGATTTCGGTGGTGCTGTCGATGAAGTATTTTAGAGGCGCGGCCATATTGCCGAAATGGGTTGGGCTGCCCAACGCCAGGCCGTCGCAGGATTTTAAATCGTCAAGCGTCGCGTACAGTGCGCCGTGGGCGGGGATGCTCTCTGCGGTTTTTTCGCAGACGGTTGACACATTGGGAACGGTTCTAAGTAGCGCTTCCGCTCCATCAACAGACTCAATGCCGCGGGCGATATAATTGGCCATGTCTGCGGTGGTGCCATTGCGGGAGAAATACAGGACCAGGATTTTTGCCATGCGCTTAAGTCTTATAGGATAGTAAGTACGCTTTCCGGCGGACGGCCAATTGCTGCTTTGCCATTCGCAATGACAATCGGTCGTTCGATTAAAATAGGATTGTCCACCATGGCAGTTATCAGCGCTTGGCGATCCAGTGACGCATCATCCAGTCCGGCTGCTTTATATTCAGATTCTTTTTTGCGCATTAACTCGCGCGGCTCCATGTCCAGCTTTTGCAAAATGTCATCCAGTTCCTGGGCGCTCGGAGGCGTTTTAAGATACTCGATAATTTCCGGCTCGATGCCACGCTCTTGCAGGAGCTGCAAGGTTTGACGCGATTTACCGCAGCGCGGATTGTGATAGATTTTTACGCTCATGGTTCACCCGCTCCTTAAAATAAAAAAGCTATAATAGCATTTTTAACAAAATTCACGCGTTGGAAAAGGCAATAACAATGATGGACAGAGCAATGGATCGAATCAGGCAGTATTGGCTATTAGCGCGATTTGACAAGCCTATCGGCATCCTGATTTTGTTGTGGCCGGCACTGTGGGCGTTGTGGGTTGCCAGCGACGGCAAGCCCGATCTGCTGGTGTTGACCGTTATTTGTCTGGGCGTGGTTTTAATGCGGGCCGCCGGTTGCGTAATCAACGATTATGCCGACCGAGACTTCGATCCGCATGTGGAGCGCACCAGGCAGCGCCCTATCGCTGCCGGCAAGGTAAGTCCCAAAGAAGCGCTGACGATTTTTGTCGTACTGTGCTTGTGCGCTTTCGGACTGGTGTTGTTGCTGAACATCTATACCATCATGCTGTCATTTGTCGCCGCATTTTTAGCCGCAAGTTATCCGTTCATGAAGCGCTATACCCATTTGCCCCAGGCCTACTTGGGCATCGCGTTTGGCTGGGCGGTGCCGATGGCCTTTTCCGCGCAGATAAACAGCATTCCGCCTGTGGCTTGGGTGATGTATTTGGCTGTCGTATTGTGGGCGCTGGTTTATGACACCATGTATGCGATGGTTGACAAGGACGATGATGTGAAAATAGGCGTTAAATCGACCGCCATCCTGTTCGGCGCTTACGATCGCCATATCATGGCCGTATTGCAGCTTGTCATACTCGGATTGCTGATGATAGTGGGGCAAATGGCAAACGCCGGCTGGCCCTATTATGGCGGGGTTTTAATTGCGGCCGGTTTGTCGGCGTACCAGCAAAAATTGATTTTTTACCGAGAAAAAACGCTGTGTTTTAAGGCGTTTTTAAACAATAACTGGTTTGGTATGGCTGTATTTGTGGGCTTGGTAGCAGATTATTGGCTTTGATGAATAAAGAGGCTTGGCGGGGTAAAGACCCTCCTATTATTTTTGCAGTCAAGCTTGTTGAGTTCTTGCATGATGGCGTCGCTTCCTTTATAAATATGGCATCTCAATAATTGCTCATCAGCTTCGCTGTAGCAGGCTTTAACGTTGATTTCAACATAAAAGGTTAAAAACTGAATTTATCCAAATCGTTAAAAAATACCTTTGTATTTTCTTTAGCATTATTAGTAACATCATCTAATCTTTAGACACTTTTCTACTCAAACATCCTAGTTAAGTATTGAGGAATAATCATGACAACCATAGCAGACCCCATCATCGGCAGTTGGTACAAGGACGTAGAAAACAATCTGAAATTTAAAGTTATCGCCGTTGAAGAGGGCGATGACTCCATTGAAGTCCAGTATCTTAATGGCGATATTGGCGAATACGATCATGACAGCTGGTATAACTCGACTTTCGATTATATCGAGGATCCGGAAGACTGGAGCGCGCCTTTTGACGATCTTGAAAGCGATGATCTGGGCTATAGCGACCCCGACGAACATCGGCCCAACCCTGAAGACATGGACATTGAAGATTATCTGGACTAATTAGGAAGAACATTACATGAAAATGAGTCCTCAGGAATTCCTGGACTGGAAAACAAAACGAATTACCTTGCTGGCGATGTCCGGTGCCGGCAAAACCACCTTGGCTAATAAATTGCCTAAAGCCAAATGGTTTCATTATTCTGGCGACTACAGGATAGGCACAAAATATCTGGAAGAGCCTATCCTGGACAATATAAAACGCCAAGCCATGCCCGTTCCCTTTCTGCGCGAGCTGCTGCTTTCCGACTCCATCCATATCAGCAATAAAATAACCGTCGATAATCTGGCTCCGGTTTCCAGCTTTCTTGGCAAACTCGGCAATTCTGAGTTGGGGGGATTGTCACTACAGGAATTCAAGCGCCGCCAAAAGCTGCATCATCAGGCCGAAATTGCCGCAATGAATGATGTGCCGGAGTTTATTGATAAAGCAGTAGACATTTATGGCTATCAGCATTTTGTCAATGATGCGGGCGGCAGCGTTTGCGAGCTGGACTGTCCCGAAGTGTTGGAAACATTGGCGCAGAATACGCTGATTATCTACATTAAAATACCGTCGGCGCTGGAGCAAACCATTATTGACCGCGCAAAATCCGATCCCAAGCCGCTTTATTATCGGGAAGCGTTTCTTGATGAAAAACTGGCTGAATTCATGCAGCTTAGAAAATACTCTTCCGCAGATGCGATACAACCGGATGATTTTGTCTCCTGGGTTTTTCCGGAGCTATTCAAATCCCGCTTACCTCGCTACCAAGCAATTGCCGATCAATACGGCTATACGGTTGATGCGAATGATGTGGCTACCGTTAAAGGTGAGGATGACTTTATCCGCCTTATCGCTGATGCGCTTGCTTCCCAGCAATAATATCGGAGGAGCCCGCTTATGCCCTTAGTTGCTCATACTGACTTACCCACTTTTCAGCGCCTTCGTGAGGAAGGGGAGGAAATATTAGACCCTGATCGCGCCAGTAACCAGGATATACGGGAAATGCACATCGGTCTGCTCAATATGATGCCCGATGCGGCATTGGAGGCGACAGAAAGACAGTTTTTCCGATTGGTGGGGGCGTGCAATCAAATTGTTCAATTTCATGTGCATCCTTTTACCATTGAAGGGCTAAAACGAAGCCCGGAAGCGCAAGCCCATATTGCTAAATATTACGAACCCTTTGAGAAGATCAAGCGGGACGGCTTGGACGCGCTTATTATCAGCGGCGCCAATGTTACTCATCCCCACTTGAACGAAGAGGATTTTTGGCAACCGTTGGCCGAGGTTTTTTTCTGGGCCAAGGAAAACGTTACCTCGACACTTTGCTCGTGCCTTGCGACCCATGCGGTCATTCAGTACTGCTACGGCGTTGAACGCACCCGCTTACCGGCTAAACGCTGGGGAGTATTTTCGCACAAGCTAACCAACCGCACGCATCCGCTGGTCGCGGAAATCAATACCCGTTTCGATGTTCCTCATTCCCGGTTTAATGAAATATTCCAAAGCGATATGGAACAGCACGGGATTAAAGCCCTGGCTGTCAGTAAGGAGGCCGGTGTGCATCTTGCAGTCAGCCCGGATGGTTTTCGCATTGTGTTTTTCCAAGGGCATCCTGAGTATGATGACATCAGCCTGTTAAAAGAATATAAACGGGAAGTCTTGCGTTTTTATCGAGGCGAACGGGATGACTATCCGCCGTTTCCCGAAAATTACTTTAATGATGTCGTCCAGCAGATATTGGTTCGTTATGAGCAGGTGGTCAGATCGGCCAAACAGAACGGGCAGAGGCTGGAAGAGTTTCCGGAAAACCTGATTCTGGAACATATTGACAATACCTGGAGCGATACGGCAAAAGCGGTGTTCAATAACTGGCTGGGAAAGATCTATCAACTGACCCATCAGGAGCGGGGCCTGCCTTTTATGGACGGCGTAGATCCAAACAATCCGCTGGGGTTATAGGTGCATACCGAGTTTTTGCAGCAAGCCATTGATCTGGCCGTGGAAAATGCCAAGTCAGGGCAGGGCGGTCCTTACGGGGCGATTATCGTAAAAGACAACCAAGTGATTACCGCCAGCGGCAACAAAGTCACCAGCACCATTGACCCTACCGCTCATGCGGAAGTAATGGCTATACGCTTGGCCTGTCAAAAATTGCATGATTTCCAGTTGCGCGGCTGCATTCTCTACTCCAGCTGTGAACCCTGCCCTATGTGTTTAGGGGCCATTTATTGGGCGAGGCTTGAAAGGGTTTATTTTGCCTGTAGTCGGCATGATGCCGCTGCCGCCAACTTTGACGACAGCTTCATTTATGATGAGATTTCTGTTTTGCCGCATGAGCGCAGTATTGCCATGCTGCATTTGAACCTGCCGAATGCGATGCAGCCGTTCAATATTTGGGCTGAAAAGAGCGACAAGGTGCTTTATTAAGGCTAATGAAGCCGTTGATTCCTTGTGAATTTACCTTAAGTTAACTATTTCAATACAAGCAATAGTTAACCTAGTTATTTATCGGCTATTTTAATTAACCATCCGGTCTGATCATAGCATCCTAATATTGCTGTGGCTTTGGCATTGATCCGGACAAACTGGCCATTTAAAGATGCAGGCAACTTGGCCTTAACCCGGTGAAAGCTGCTATTGCTTTCAACGGTATATTCAAGGGGCTGATTTTTGGCTGTCAATTTGATGGTTTCGGGATTAGCCCAGGCTGAAAGCATAAAGGAAAGCGTTGATTCAGGCGGAACCTCGGTTTTCTCGGGTTCCTTATAGACGGGAAGGTTGAACTCCCTGAATTGGGGTTTTTTGCAGATTTCTTCTGTTTTGTCGCGTTCATAGGCGCTTGCCGTGCCGGTCAATAATGCCGCAGCAATAAATAGTAGGGGGCCAAACATTGTTGTTCTCATATCCACTCCTCAAAAAGCGTTGTGTTGCCAGTTATGGTTCTCCGGTTAAGCCGCTGTACTTAACAGGAAGCCACATTAATTATTTTTATAATAAATTCAACTTGCCGCAACATTCATACAAACGCTATGCGGACGCCCGATAAATAAAATACGCAATCATATCCTTCAGACAAAACCGATGATGTCTTGTACAATATCGGGAGTTTAAATTTTAGCAAGAGAACACCACATTGAGCGAACAAAATCAAGAAAGCTTGAATTATAAAAGTGCCGGCGTTGATATTGAGGCTGGTAATGCATTAGTTGAACGCATCAAACCTATTGCCGCCAGAACAAGGACGGCAGGTGTCATGGCAGGTTTAGGCGGCTTCGGTTCCATGTTTGAGCTGCCGTTGGACCGTTATCAGCAGCCGGTTCTGGTTTCCGGTACCGATGGCGTGGGTACCAAGCTGAAGCTGGCCAATGAGATGGGAATTCATGACACCATCGGCATCGATCTGGTTGCCATGTGCGTTAACGATATTATTGTTCAAGGCGCAGAGCCTTTGTTTTTTCTTGATTATTTTGCCACCGGCAAACTGGATGTCGATACTGCCGCGGCGGTCGTAGACGGCATCGGTAAAGGCTGCGAACTGGCTGGCGCGGCTTTAGTCGGCGGCGAAACTGCGGAAATGCCGGGCATGTATACGGACGGCGAGTATGATCTGGCGGGCTTTTGCGTCGGCATCGTGGAAAAAAGCAAAGTGCTTGACGGCAGCAAAGTCAAAGTCGGAGACAAGCTGATTGGCATTGCATCATCCGGCCCGCATTCCAATGGTTATTCCTTAATCCGCAAAATCATTGCCCACAGTAACTCGGCACTGACCGATACCTTTAATGGCAAAACTTTGGGCGCCGCCTTACTGGAGCCGACCCGGATCTACGTTAAGTCGTTGTTGGCGTTGTTGGACAAAGTGCCGGTACACGCACTTGCACATATTACCGGTGGAGGACTCACAGAGAACCTGCCGCGGGTCTTGCCGACAGGCACCGACGCCCATATTGATCTTGCTTCCTGGGAGTTTCCAGCCATCTTCAAGTGGTTGCAGGAGCATGGCAATGTCTCTCAGGCAGATATGCTGGTTACCTTTAATTGCGGCATCGGTATGATTGTTTGTGTTGCTCCCGAAGATGAGCGGGCGACGCTTGAAACCCTTGCCCAACTGGGCGAAGAAGCCGTTACTATCGGCGAACTGGTTGCCTCGGAAGGCGAGCCTGAAGTTAAATATCTGACCTAGGCAAGAAATAAGACCAGTGATGCGGGAACGCTAATTAACCTCAATTCGGTTTAAACGTTATGAAGAAACGGAAGCAAATCAGCCTCACGTAATAGAAGAGCGGGTTTTTTATCCTGGTAAGAATAAGCGACCAGGCCAGCCACGATATTAGAGAGGTAATTGAGCAAAGAGC
>DATBRD010000055.1:0-27556 GCA_036560465.1 Methylobacter sp. | reverse complement strand
CTCGGGCCTCAATCAGCGCCTGAACGTCGGCGACTTTATGCGCGGAAAGGTTGTCACAGATGACGATATCGCCGGGTTTCAACGTGGGCCCCAACTGCGAGCTTAAATAGGTCTTGAAAGCCTCGCCGTTCATGGCCTGATTCAAGCACCAAGGCGCCGTCAGTTGATCCGCGCGCAAGCCGGCAATGAAGGTCAGTGTCTGCCAATGCCCCGCAGGGGCGGCATCCCTACAGCGAGCGCTTCCTAAAGCACGGCCATAGCGACGGATCATATCGGTCGAGGTACTGGTTTCATCCAGAAATACCCGCTTCGACAGATCACAGCTTTGCTGCCAGGTTTGCCATTGCTTACGTGCGACAGCGACATCCTCGCGTTGCTGCTCACTGGCGAACACGGTTTTTTTTATAGCGATAGCCCAGTTTGTGGCGAACAAACTTATCGATCGCTGAAAGGGAAAGGCTCAAGCCCTGTTCGTTTTCTAACCAGGTCTGTAATTCTTTCAAGGTCATCGACGGATGATCGGTTAACTGGGCCTTGATGGCGGCTTCATACGGTTCCAGAAATGCTCGCCGATAACCACCGATCTGCTTGGGATGAACATGACCGGTCTGTTGCCAACACTGATGAACGTGTGACACAAAAGAAGAGCTGACTTGAAACTGCGTAGCGACTTCGCGCATCGTTTGACCGTTTTCAACGGCATTCACCACACGCAGCCGTAAATCTTCTGAATAAGGACTGGGCATCGTCGGATACCTCGGTGACTGCTAAACGCCTGTATTCTAACAAAACACCTGTCCTTAGGTAGCAGATAATTGCTCTAGCTTTTGCTGACAGCTTACCGGAAGGCACCTTCCAACCAGCGGATATTGATCTTTAGCATTAATGAAATACGAGGACAGATAGATTTTATCATTTTAGAAAAATGGGAGCTTCCAAATAATTTAAGGCAAACCCCCTCTACAATCTGGTAACTGGTTTAAAATAATACGGAAGACCTTAATCTGAATGACATAGTGTTGTTAGTAATACCATAGCCTTTTGACATCCCCCCCGCAAAGAACGAACTCCCGTTAATTAACACTCTACCAGCTTTCCAAAAACTGGAAAAACAACCTTTAGCTCCGCAAATGTCTCTACAAATTCTTCATGACGCACATCAGCAAATAGCCGAAACAATGAGCTTTTTTTCGCGCTAATCACTATGCTTGCTTGTTAAATTAGATCACAACGCATTTATTCACTGTTTCGATAATGGCAGGGAATATACAATGACCAAAATCAAGCTTGAGCTTTTCAGTCATACACGATAATATTGATTCAATACTACATTGGAGTCCAACTTAAATGAATACAATAAAAAAACGCCTACCCAAATCAGTTATTATTGGTTTAGCTGCCATCATTTTGCCTTTTGGAGCGCAGGCGAACCCTGACGCGACCAAAAATATGCACCAATTATATGAAGATAATTGCGCCAGTTGCCACGGATCAGATCATGGCGGATTTATTGCTCCCGGATTGAATGCCGACTCACTGAAGGGCCGTAGTCCTACTGCTTTACGCAGCCTGATCATGACCGGAAGCTTCGATACCTTAATGCCTCCGTTCTACGGTCGTTTGTCAGATGACGATATTCGCGGCTTGGTTAAACATTTACAAACAACACCAAAACAGGCAAACCCCACATGGACGATTGACGATATCAAAGCATCGCTCAAAGTCTATGTTAAAGACGAAAGCGCTCTACCCGCTAAGCCTACCTATCAAATCAACAGCATGGATGATGTTATCGGTGTAGCGGCTCGCGGCAAATACGGTCGCGGCTCAGGTTCAAAAGCGGTGTTCATCAACAGCGTTACGCATAAACAAATCGGCGAAATTCCTACCGGCACCGCCGCGCATATTATCGACTTTAACCCTGCCAACCCTCGTTGGGCTTATGTAAAAACCGACACTGCGGAAATTTTTAAAGTCGATTTGTATTCCATGCAAGCCGTACGTAGCGTCAAAACCGGATTCAACGGTCCCGGCTTGGGCGTTTCCCGCGATGGCAAATACATCATGGCTGGCTCTTATGTGCCGCACAACGCTGTCATTCTCGATGCCGACACCTTGGAACCGCTTAAAACTTTTGAACTAGAAGGCGTCGATCCTGACGGCAAAATGGTTTCTTCCGACTCCGGCATGATCATCGGCACACCGTTTGCCGATATTTTCGCGATCGCTCTGGAAAATGCTGGCCAAGTTTGGGTGGTTGATTTAAAAGAAGGTTTCCCGGTTACTAAAATTGAAAAAGTTGGACGCCATTTGCACGATGCTTTCCTGTCTCATGGCGGCAGCAAATTGATGGTTGCTTCTTATGATGACAGCATCGTTACTGCGATTGACTTGAAAGACCGCAAAATCATCAAGAAACTGGAAGCCGGTTGCGTGCCTCATGTAGGCGGCGGTTCTGTGGTTGAAGTTGACGGTCGCACACTGGGGTTCGGCACCAACTTCGGCGACTGCGACAAAATGGTGGTCAGCGTTTGGGATCTGGACAAAATGGAAGTGGTTAAGCAGGTTCCTGTTTCCGGCGGCACTGAATCACCGGCAGCTCACGCCAATGCGCCTTATGTCGCGGTAGACATCATCTCTAAAGACCGTCGCGCCCGCACTATCCAACTGATCGACAAGAAAACACTGGAAGTCGTTAAAACCTTGGATGTAGGCGGACATGCTTACTTCCCTGAATACAGCGCCGACGGTAAATTCCTGTATGTCAGCGCTGGCTACAGCGGTGATGAAGTCGTCGTCTATGACTCCTCGTCCTTGCAAAAAATTGCTTCCGTACCCATGGAAAGCCCGGCCGGCATATTCTCTCACGGCCGTGTCAGATACATGACTCGCGGCCTTTCTCCTGACGAAATCAAAGGAGCAAAATAATGAGACTAACAACTCTTTCGGGATTGTTAATAGTGGGCTTGGCATCCGTCCAGAGCGTAAATGCGGCGAGCATTTACGCAGGCGAAGCAAAAGCGGCGGCGGTGTGTTCGCAATGTCACGGCGTAAGAACGCCTTCAGCCGACGCGCCTTTTCCGCCACTGGCAGGACGCGATGCTGATTACCTAAAAACAGCGCTCAAACAGTACCGGGACAAAACCCGAAAATCCGACATTATGAATGCTATCGCCGGTTCTTTAAGCGATGACGATATCAATAATGTTGCTACGTACTATGCCAAGTTAAAACCCTAATATCCATGAAAAAGCTGCCGTTCTTAATGTTGGTCCTTACAGCTGTTTTGGCTAAGACCAGCTTGGCCGGTGAACCATCACCGGAGCGGCAAAATGCGATCCGCAACACGCTCAATCATGATTGCGGCGCGTGCCATGGTTTAACGTTAAAAGGGGGCCTTGGCCCTTCCCTGTTACCCGAAGCATTGGCCGGAAAACCTGATGATTTTTTGATTTCAACCATTCTTAACGGTCGCCAAGGGACAGCCATGCCGCCTTGGCAGCCGTTTATGAATCGGGATGAGGCCGCATGGCTAGTTGGAATTTTGCGTAGACCCGAGACACAGAACCTTAAGTAAAGCCATCAAATGAAGACTTTTTGTTTTTTATTTTTGATTGCACTTTCAATTAGCTCAGCCAATGCAGAAACGAGCATTGTCATTTTGGATTTTGAACTCAATGATTTGACACTGGCACCAAGGACGCCCGCGGAAATTGCTAGGACAGCAAGCTTAAAACCCTTGCTGGAAAAAGAGTTAAAAAGCGCTGGTTATCGGATCACTTCGATTGATTTAGCCTCCCAACATAAAGCCAACAGCGGTTTCGGATATCTGTTCGACCATGACGATATTGCTGCAGAGCTTGGCAGAACAGCAGGTGCTGATTATGTATTGGTTGGAAGACTCCATAAGCCCAGTTTTTTATTCGCCTATATCATGGGTCACTTAATCAGGGTTAAAGATGGGCAGTTGATCGGCAACTACATTTCAGAAACTAAAGGCGGCGATAAAAAACTAACCCTTAAAGGTATTGAGAGCATTGCCAGTAAAATTGACAACAATTTGGAGAATCGTTACGCACCACCGCCCCCTAAGCGTATCCCTTTGTATTAATATTTTGTTCCTCTTCTCTACGTTCAAGTAGACTTTAGTCCTGCTATTAACATCCTTATACGTACAAAACCATGACCAAACTACTCTCTATTCTAGCCTTGCTATTCTCCTTCAATGTCATGGCAGAGCTACGCGCCACCGGCGATTTAGGCATCGTCATCGAACGGGAAGACGGCAATGCGCTGATTATCAACACCACCGAGCATAAACGCTTGGCCAAAATCGAAAAACTGGGCGACTTATCCCATGCCTCCGTGGTTTTCTCCCGCGATCAGCGTTACGCCTATGTTTTCGGTCGGGATGGTGGCCTGACCAAAATCGATATGCTTAAGGATGCAATCGACAAGCGCATCATCCAGGCCGGCAACAGCATCGGCGGAGCAATTTCACAGGACGGTAAACTAATCGCCGTTTCCAACTACACACCGGGCGGCGTTAAAGTTTTTTCAGCAGATACGCTGGAACTGGTTGCCGATATTCCAGCCGACTACGGCAATGGGCTGCGCTCTAAAGTGGTCGGCCTGGTCGACGCGCCGGGACAGCGCTTTGTCTTCAGCCTGTTTGATGCCGGCGAAATTTGGATGGCTGACTTTAAAAACCCCAAAGCGCCTGTTATCAAAAAATTCCCGAACATCGGCAAACAACCTTACGACGCGTTAATGTCGCCGGATGGGCACTACTATATCGCCGGCTTGTTTGGCGAACCCGGTCTGGCGCTGCTGGATTTATGGAATACCGAGGCCGGGGTCAAACGAATCTTACCTGATTACGGCAAGGACGATGAAAAACTACCTGTTTATAAAATGCCGCATCTCGAAGGCTGGGCGGTAGCCGGTGACTACCTGTTTGCACCCGCGATAGGCCAACACAAGGTTCTGGTCATCGATAAAAACACTTGGGAACTGCGCGACACCATCCCCGTCATCGGGCAGCCGGTTTTTGTAATGGCGAGGCCCGATGCGCGGCAAGTCTGGGTAAACTTTGCTTTTCCCGATAATAATCAAGTTCAGATTATCGATGTCAAAGACCTGTCTATACGCAAGACCTTGTCACCCGGGAAAGCCGTTCTGCATATGGAATTCACCCCGCGTGGCGAGCAAGTCTGGATTGCGCTAAGAGATGATAACCAGCTGGTGGTTTACGACACGGAAACCTTGCAGGAAATCACCCGCTTGCCTGCCAATAAACCCAACGGCATTTTCTTTAGCTCGCGAGCGCATAAAATCGGTTTATAAGCCCATGCTGACGACTTTACACAAACAGCTGCTAAACGACTATCAGCACGACTTTCCGCTATCGGCCCGGCCCTATCAGGACATCGCCGATGCGCTGGGCGTAACCGAAGCAGAGGTTTTAGCGGCATTCACTGAACTGAACGATAACAAATTTATCAGCCGCATCGGCCCGGTTATTCCACCCAATCATATCGGCGTCAGCGCCCTGGTCGCGATGTCCGTGCCTGAGCAGCAACTACAGTCTGTTGCCGATAAAATCAGCGCGTACCCTGAAGTCAATCATAATTATGAACGCGAGCACCGGCTAAACCTCTGGTTTGTGGTCATCGCTTCCGATGCCGAACATTTGCGCGAAGTGATTGCTTCAATAGAACAGGAAACTTCATACCCTGCCATGCTGCTGCCGATGCTGGACGATTTTTTTATTGATTTGGGCTTTAAGCTGGACTTGAATAATGATTGATACCCGTGATCGTCAATTACTTGAACACATTCAACTGGGGCTGCCGGTTTGCGCCCGGCCCTACCTGGAAGTCGGCCGGCATTGCAATATGCCCGAAGACGAAGTGATCGAGCGTTTGACCCGGCTTAAACAGCAAGGCCTGATCAAGCGCATGGGCGTTATTGTCAAGCACCGGCAATTGGGTTACCGTGCCAATGCCATGGTCGTCTGGAATGTGCCGGATGATCTTGTTAAACAATTGGGCGCGCGTATCAGCCGGTTTTCGTTTGTGACGCTTTGCTATCAACGGCCCAGATATCCGGAATGGCCGTATAACCTGTATTGCATGATTCACGGCAAAGACAAAGCCACCGTGTTTAACCAATTGGATCAACTTGTTCAAGCTTGCGGATTAAGCGGTTTTGACAAAGATATCCTTTTCAGCAACCGCTGTTTTAAACAACGCGGCGCTTTTTATAAAAATTCCGCTTTAGCTAATGGATGAAATAGATAAACAAATTATCAACGCGTTGCAGGACGGTTTTCCGATCTGCGACGCCCCTTATCGACAAGTCGCCACACAGCTGGGACTGACCGAACAAGACTTAATCACTCGATTGAAAACACTGCTGGATAACGGCGTCCTAACCCGATTCGGCCCCTTATATAATGCCGAGCAAATGGGCGGCGCTTTAACTCTGGCGGCCGTTAAAGCGCCAATAGAGCGTTACGATGAAATCACCGAAACCATCAACGCCTTTCCCGAAATCGCCCACAATTACGCGCGCAGCCATGAGTTGAATATGTGGTTTGTGATAGCGACGGAAACCCCGGAACAAATCCAGCAAACCATCAATGCCATAGAACGAGAAACGGGGCTTACGGTCTACAACATGCCGAAAATAAAAGAATATTTTGTCAATCTTAAACTGGAAGCCTGATCATGCTTGACGATACAGACCGCAAAATTATTCAAGCAACACAAGCCGGTTTACCGTTAACACCCGAGCCTTATCAAACTATTGCAGAACAACTTGGCTTGACAGCGAGTGATGTTATGATGCGGCTTTCAGCCATGCAAAACAATGGCATCATTCGCCGTATCGGTGCAGTGCCCAACCACTACAAGCTGGGCTATCGCTTCAACGGCATGACTGTCTGGAATATTCCTGATGAGTTCATCGACGAATTGGGGCAAAAAGTCGGACAATTGAAATTCGTCAGCCATTGTTATCATCGCCCCAGGCATCCGCCAGAATGGATGTACAACCTGTTTGCGATGGTGCACGGTAAAACTCAGGAAGCGGTCGATGAACAAATTCAGCAGATTTCCGATCTGCTCGGCGACTATAATCTGGGCTGTGATGTTTTATACAGCACAAAGATCCTGAAAAAAACCGGTTTTCGGACGACTGCAAGGACGCAGGAGGTAGAGCTACGCATGGAGCAGTTGCCGAGCAGCGGAAAATCCAAGGGCAGCCAGCCCGTTACTGATTAGGATACTGATTATGTTTAGATTAAGCCAATACATGCGGGAGCTGATAGACCCGACTCCCTTAAAGCCAGCGCGCAAACCGGCGGCTCCGGTAGTTATCTGGAATTTAATCCGCCGCTGCAACCTCACCTGCAAGCATTGCTACACGACCTCCACTGACATAAATTTTCCTAATGAATTGAGCGCCGAGGAAATCTATACGGTCATGGATGATCTTAAAGCTTTTAAAGTGCCGGTATTGATTTTATCCGGCGGAGAGCCGTTGCTGCATCCCGATATTTTCGCTATTTCCCGCCGCGCTAAAGATATGGGTTTTTATGTCGCTCTATCGACCAACGGCACCAAAATATCCGAACATAACATCAATGAAATCGCAGACATCAATTATCAATATATTGGCGTCAGCCTGGACGGCATCAAAGATACCCATGACCAGTTCCGGCGAGTAAAAGGCTCTTTCGATCAGGCTTTGCACGGCATCCACCTGTGCTTGGAAAAAGGCATCAAAGTCGGCCTGCGTTTTACCTTAACGCAGGATAATCATCAGGATTTTCCCGCCTTGCTGCAGTTAATGGATGATAACAATATCGACAAGTTTTATTTGTCGCATTTGAATTACGGCGGGCGCGGCAACAAAAACCGCAAAGATGACGCGCATTTTGCAATGACCCGAACCGCGATGGATTTGCTGTTTGAAACCAGCTATGACTGGCTTAAAGCAGGGAAAGACAGGGAATTCGTCACCGGCAATAACGATGCCGATGCGGTTTATTTTCTGCACTGGGTCGCCCGGCATTTCCCTGACAAAGTCGAACATATCAAAGCCAAACTGGAGCAGTGGGGCGGCAATGCTTCCGGCGTCAATGTCGCCAATATCGATAATCTGGGCAATGTCCATCCTGACACATTCTGGTGGCATTATGAACTGGGCAATGTCAAGGAACGGCCCTTCTCGGAAATATGGATGGATACCAGCGATCCCTTGATGGCAGGCCTTAAGCAACAGCCGAGGCCGCTCGAAGGGCGCTGTGCAAGATGTCGGTATCAGGCGATCTGCAACGGCAATACCCGCGTCAGGGCCCAGCAAACGACAGGCAATTTTTGGGCTGAAGATCCAGGCTGCTATCTGACGGATGCTGAAATTGCATAATTAAAGATTTTGAGCATCTTGAATTCAAGTACGAACTTAGCCATGCTAAGTTTGCATCACCAACAGGTCAGAAAAAGCCGGGCATAGCCTGGCAAACGACGCATCCTATTTTCTCATTCGGTTTAACATCAAGAAAACGCGTGATGTAACCCATCAAATAAGTGTTTATACCCGTTGTATTCATCAGCAATCTATTGAATAGTAAACAACATAAAGCCCAGCGAAGGCCGGGACGGAAAGTTGTGAGCCCTAAGCCCAGGAAAGCCGAACTAACGAGTGTGCTTTTTGACCTTGCGCGTATACAGATAGTTCGGCCTTTTTTTTCACAACAATGAGAGAAATGCTGATGAAAACGCTCGTTATATCAATTTTATTAGGCAGTCTATTTGTTATGCCGGCTGCATACGCAGATTTTGAGCAGCTATATTTTGCAGATATTTTTTTGCCAACCTTCTCCGACGGTTATATCAAGAGCATGAAACCTATCGGCACAGGATCAAAATCGCTTGTTTCAACAGGAGATGGCGTTCGCGGTATTGCAATTAATCCTGTTAACGGAGATATCTTTTGGTCTGATGTTAAACGCCATGTCATCAGCAAAGCCAATTTTAATGGCCAGCATCAAAATGATATTGTGACGTCAAAGCTGGATTTTGTTTCTGATGTGGATATAGATATCGAGAATAAAAAGATTTATTGGAGCGACCAATCACAAAATCAAATTGGTCGCGCCAACTTAGACGGCACAGAGCAATCTCTTATTATTCCCTCCCCTTGCCCTTCCAATGTTGGCTTTTTTTGTACTGCCGGGGGAAATCTGGCAATCGACGCAGTAAATAAGAAGCTGTACTGGACGACTTCATACTGTTCGGATAATTCGTGCTCAAACGCTTCAACATACCTCGGGGATATACTCAGGTCCAATTTGGACGGTTCGGAAATTGAAACCGTAGTCAAAGCAATAGGACGGCCTTCATCGATACAAGTCGACCCGATTGGCAAAAAGATATATTGGACTGATTATGTGAATGACGTCGTTCGACGATCCAGCTTGGACGGCACTGGGGTTGATGACTTATTTGTTGTCGGGAAAAATAATAATCCGAATGGTTTAACGCTTGACCTGAAGAATGGCTATATCTATTGGAACCAAGACGGCGACGTTCAAGATCGATCTTGTATCAAGCGAATGCTTTTAAATGGCAAACATCCCAAAAACATAAAATGTGGTTTTGGCAATGCACCCGACATTGAGTTTGTGTCGGTCGCCCGCCGTCCCTTACGTAGCCAATCTAAAGATTGATATAACATTTTTACGACATAAATCACTCTGACATTCAAGGGCAGTGCTCTATCAGAGCTGGTTTTACTCAATATAATGCCGCTTAGATAGCACCCAATAGTCAATCCGCTTTCAAAGACAACAAACTGACTATTCCGCTGTCTTCCCTTGCAGGATCAATCGCCGTATCCAGTATAAATATCCGTTCGTTGGCTATGCCACCTTTTTTCACGATATAGCTGGCAATTGCTTGCGCCCTTTCTGCGGCCAAGCCTTTTAGCCTCTGCTCTTCCGGTTTAATGATGGCTGACAGTTTCTCCTTGGCTATGGCATAAAACTCATGTGTATTAGTATCAGCCTTAGTGCCGACTATACGCACCTTACCCAGCAACGTCTTCTCCACCATCAACGGAAACTTTTCAACAAATAACTGCTCCATCAAACGCCTGTAATCCTCGTCGGAAATGACAACATGCTCCGCGCGTATTTTTCTGCCGCCCTGCTTGTTAATCTCGTCGGCTTTTATTCTCTTAAGCTGATCGTATAAGGCGTCGTCGCTGACCGCCGGCCAATCCTGTTCCTGATAAGCCGCGCCTTTAATTTCCAGCTTTAATTCTCGACGCTTGTTTAACGCCTTAACCAAATCGTCCAGCTTGCTGATTTGCTTTTTATCTAATTCCGCGCTACCCGCTGGAAAGCTGATAGTGCTTAAATCTGCTTCGCTGCCGACCAGAGAGGCTAGCGCCCGAAAAGGCGAGGTAATCACTTTGCTTATCGCATTAACCAATGCATCCGCAATAAGATGTGTCACGCTGAATTTGGGATCTTCCAGACTGCCGGTAATGGGGATGTTCATTCTTATTTTACCATCAGCATCCTTCATCAGCGCCACGGCCAGTTCCAGCGGCAAAGACACGGCATTGGGATTTTCAACTTGCTCACCCAACTCAAGCCGGTCAATTAGGATATTATTGGTTGCAGTCAACTCCTTGTTGGAAACTTTATAATTCAGTTCCAGCGACATTTTGCCTTTTTCAACTTTATAACCGGCAAATTGCACCATATACGATGAAATCAACGGCATCGGCATGCCGGTAAAATTCACGGACACATCGTAGTCGCCCCTATACGGATTGATCTCTCCCTTGACATCGACCGGCGCCAGATCATAGGCCGTTCCCTTTAAATCCACCTTAATCGTAGATTTTTTGTCGGAGGAAAAATTGCTTGCACCACCGTCCAGGCTTTTGATTTGCGCGGCGAACGGCAAAATCAGGGAAAGATCGGAAAAATCGGAAGCGCCATCAATGACTTCAATCTTTCCCAGTTTGTATTCAAGCTTGTTAACTTCTGGTTGTGTATTTTTAGCGGCTTTAACAGCCTGTTTCGGGGTAGTTTTTTCAACATTTTGCTCTGCTATCAGAACGTCGTTGAAATTAATGGTCCTATCTTTTTTAATGACGATTCTGACATAAGGTTTATTAATGGTCAGTGTGTCAGCACTGTATTGATTTGCCGGTAAATCGGCCTCAATACCTTTCAGCTTTAAACTCTCCCATTTTATAAAATCCTTGTTTTTCAGCTGATCGCGAGTGATTAAATCAGTGATCTCAGTGTTGCCGGCAAACTTGACCTCCACTTTATCCTGCGCTGAGTTGGCGACCATTACCTTGCCGTCAGCGGCCAGCTTTCCGTCGATAATATCCAACTTGGCAAATTTATCGACATAAGCCTGGAATTTCCCCAAGTCGACATCTTTGGCATCAACGGCTATCTGCGCAGACAGAGGTTCGATAACAGCGTTGCCGTCAAGCTTAATTAAACCGGTTTCATTTAGCCCGGCGCTAAGCTGAAAAGGCAGGCTCGCACCGGCTTCATTGTTGTAATTGGTCAGCTGAAAATTGATCGGCTTGACAGTCATGGTGGCGGGCTTTTTTAGGGTTTGATCTTCGAAAGTAAGCCCACAATTGTTCAGCGCAAAATTATTGACTTTGATGCTCCACGGCGTTTTTTCAATTGGCTCAGTGGGCGGTGTTTCAGTCTTTGCAACCGGCAGCAATGGCTGATAGCTTAAAACGCCCTCCGGGTTCAACCACGCAACAAAATCAGCATTATCTGCAGAAACCGACTCGATAGTCAGTTCATTTTTGTTAAGGTCAAAGCTAATTCCCTGTACGGCAAACTTGACCATTTTAACCATCGGTTTGTCATGCGCAGTTGCTGAGACTTGAAAATCATGCAGTTCCAGCTTACTTTGATTAAGGCTGACGTTAAATTTAGCGTTAGCATAATCCGCCTTGTAATCGGCCTCGAGCAGTTCATAGCCCTGCAAATCCAGCTGCACATAATCCTGCAAGGCCAGCGCCTGTATTCTTGGCAATTGAACTTTCTCGAGCTTAATGTGCCCGGTTGAAGACAACGGATTGAGGCTAATAGCGCCCTGCCAGTCAAGCTTACCGCCCGAGTTTAATTCCAGTGACATTCCTAACTTGGATTGTTGATCGGCTTGGGTGGTGAAATTCTCAATGGCCAGATTGATTGGATAAGCAGTCTCCTTTTCAGGACTGTTAAAATGCTCATCTTCCCAGTCCAGCCTGCCTTCAGCTATCGACAGCTTGGCGATATTGACCGGAAAAATTTCATTGCCATCCTTCTTGGCTTCATCGTTGCCCTTGAGCAGGTCTTTGAAATTGAATTGCCCCTCTTTATCTCTGGCAATACGGACAGCCGGCTTGTTCAGCGACATCTTGTCAACAACCAGCGCTCTCTGACCGATGGATTCCAGCCCATTGATATCAATAAAAAGTTCATCAAGACCAACAAACTGTTGGCCGTTAGGCTCTTGAAGCGTAAATCCCTGCAGGCTTAACCGTAGCGAAAAAGGATCAAACCGGACTGTTGCAACAGATGTTTTCCTGCCTGCTTGCTGCTGGATAAGTGCCGGCAGTTGCGATTTTATCAGCATCGGTATCAAGAAAACGCCCAGCAGGATGTAGATACCCAGAAGACTACCCGCTATAAAAACGGCTATTTTTATTTTAGTGGGTATGCGTCGAATTTTCATAATCCCTGTCACCTGATCCGCTTTAACTTGTCGCCATTATACTCATTGCACCTTAAAACCCGGCACCTTTATCTCCTGCCCTGCGGGCAAAAATCTCTACAAGTGTAGTTGCTTTTCTCAACAGAGAAGTCAGTTAAGTAAATATTTAAAAACCGGATGAATGCCATCACGACAAACAAAAAAGGCGGCCCTCAGAGTCGGAGGAGCCGCCTTTTTGATCGAATGCTAACAACCGATCTTACAAATCAAGATAACCGGTTTCTTCATGCAGAACGGTATCCAGACCCTGTACTTCTTCATCAGGAGTCACCCGCAAGCCTATCCACTTATCCAGTAGCTTTAAAATCAGATAACTGAATAATGCACTCCACGCCGCAGTCACTGTAATCGCCAACGCCTGAACGCTGACCTGATCAATGATTGAAACACCTTCGGCCAAACCAAGTCCGCCTAAACCGCTTGCTGCAAAAACACCGGTCAACAATGAACCGGTTACGCCACCTACGCCATGAACGGAAAACACGTCCAGAGAGTCATCGATTTTCAGGGTGCGTTTTACATATTGCGTAGCATAAAAGCATACGAAACCGGCGGTAATGCCAATCACCAGCGCGCCGAAAGGGCCGACAAAACCGGAAGCGGGAGTGATGGTACCCAAACCTGCGACCATGCCAGTCACAATACCTAATACGCTAGGTTTGCTAAAACGCTTCCATTCTATAAACATCCAAGTTAAAGCACCGGAAGCTGCGCCGATATGCGTCACCAGCATTGCCATGCCGGCACGTCCATCTGCAGTCAAGGCGCTACCGGCATTAAATCCGAACCAGCCGACCCACAGCATGCCTGCTCCGGTAACCACCATGGTCATGTTATGCGGCGGCATGGCGGTGTTGGGGAATCCTCTTCTTTTACCCAATACCAACGCCGCTACCAGAGCCGCAACACCGGCATTAACATGGATGACGATGCCGCCGGCGAAATCCATCGCGCCCAAATCGGCCAGCCAGCCGCCGCCCCACATCCAATGGCATATCGGCAGATAAGCAACAATCAGCCACAAGCCGCTAAACCACAGCATCGCCGAAAACTTCATCCGTTCGGCAAAACCGCCGACTATCAATGCGGGCGTGATAATCGCAAATGTCATCTGAAACATAAAGAAGACTGTTTCGGGAATAGTACCTTTTAACGATGTGACGCCTACGTCGGGAAGGAAAACCTTGGAAGCGCCGCCGATGACTTTTTGCAGTTCTCCGCCGTCAGCGAAAATAAAACTATAAACGCCAGCCAGCCAAAGAATTGAAACCAGACAGGTAATCGCGAAACATTGCATCAATACGGACAGCACGTTTTTGCTTCTAACTAATCCAGCATAAAATAACGACAAACCCGGTATTGTCATAAACAAAACCAGCGCAGTCGAGGTTAATATCCAAGCGGTGTCAGCTTGATTTAATTGATCCGCAAAGGCAAGATCGGGTAACAGTAAGAGGCCTAAAACCAGCCTTCTATTTATTGATAACATTTTTTTCCTTGCGCCTAAATGGCATCTTCGCCGGTCTCACCCGTTCTAATACGAATAACCTGCTCTAAATTTGAGACAAATATTTTTCCATCGCCGATTTTGCCGGTATTGGCCGCGTTAACGATCGTCTCGACGGCTTTATCCAGCACATCATCGGAAACGGCGATTTCCAGTTTAACTTTAGGTAAAAAATCAACTACATACTCGGCACCTCTGTACAACTCGGTGTGACCCTTCTGACGACCGAAGCCTTTTACTTCTGTTGCAGTAACGCCAGCAACGCCAATTTCAGATAATGCTTCTCTGACATCATCCAATTTAAACGGTTTAATGATCGCTGTTATTAGTTTCATGTTCTCTCTCAAGTTAGTAGCAAAAAGTGTTAATAATATCGGCTGCAATCATAGTGAATTATCAATCAACATACAATTGAGACCGGACATACTCACCAAAACTAATGTGTTTCTTTCTAACTTACCGGTATTTTTTAAACGCAAAAACGGGCGCATATTCTGCGCCCGTTTTTGCGGCGAAATTTACCTGTGAGGAACGTTCACCAACAAATTAAATGTGATACGCCGTTTCACCATGTTCAGAAACATCAAGTCCGGCACGCTCGACCTCTTCGCTAACTCGAAGTCCAATCAGCATATCCACGATCTTATAAGCGATGAAAGACACTGTAGCGGACCAAATGATACAGACCCCTACACCCCATGCTTGGCTCGTGATTTGGCCGATCATGCTGTATTCGGCCACACCGCCCGCAACATAATCCCAAACGCCGGTGCCGCCCAACGATGGACTGGCGACAATACCGGTACCCAACGCGCCGATAATCCCACCAACACCATGAACACCGAAAGCATCCAGCGAATCGTCATAGCCCAGCGCACCTTTCAACATGGAGACCGACCAGAAACAAACTGCACCGGCAACCAAGCCTAATAAAATAGCGCCCATAGGACCGGACCAGCCGCAGGCAGGGGTAATGGCGACCAGACCTGCAACCGCGCCGGAAGCGCCGCCCAACATGCTGGGTTTACCGCGCAACAGCCATTCAGCGCCTACCCATGCGAGAGTGGCGGCAGCACTAGCCAGTAACGTGTTTACAAAGACTAAAGCGGCCAGACCGTTGGCTTCCAGATTGGAGCCTACGTTGAAGCCAAACCAGCCTACCCATAACAGGGATGCACCAATCATGGTCATGGTCACACTATGCGGCGCAAGCGATTCTTTCCTGTAACCGATGCGTTTGCCTATCATTAAGCAGCCTATCAAACCGGCGATACCGGCATTGATATGCACGACTGTGCCGCCAGCAAAATCCAATGCGCCTTTTTGGAACAAAAATCCTGCTGTAGCAGTCGCCGCTTCCGCAGCCGATGCGTCGGTATAAGCGTCAGGACCAGTCCAGTACCAAACCATATGCGCCATCGGCAGGTAGGAGAAGGTAAACCACAGGAACATAAACAACAGGACCGCTGAAAACTTAACCCGCTCGGCAAAGGCGCCGATAATCAGCGCCGGCGTAATGGCCGCGAAAGTCAGCTGGAATGCGACATAGATATATTCAGGCACGTAAACAGCCTTGCTGAATGTCGCTGCAAGCGAATCCGGCGTTATGCCTTTAAGAAACATCTTGCTAAGCCCGCCAAAGAATGCGTTACCTTCGGTAAAGGCGATGCTGTAGCCGTAAATTGCCCACAAAATGGCCATCATCGAGAAAATCACAAACACTTGCATTAGCATGGACAGCATGTTCTTGGCGCGCACCATACCGCCGTAAAACAATGCCAACCCGGGAATAACCATTAGGATAACCAACACGGTCGCGACGATCATCCACGCGGTATCGCCTTTGTTGGCAGCAGGCGGAACCGGAACGGCAGTTTCCGCAAAAGAGAAGTCTCCATAGCCGAGCAAGGCAAACAGAATAAAGATGCTTAAAAGTTGTTTCATAGTTCCCCCTTAATATTAAAGCGCTTCTTCGCCTGTTTCTCCGGTACGAATCCGGACAACCTGCTCTAAATCGGTTACAAAAATTTTACCGTCACCTATTTTTCCGGTATTGGCCGCTTTGGTAATGGCTTCTACAGCTTGATCCAGCATAGTATCCGCCACTGCCACTTCAATTTTAGCCTTGGGTAAAAAATCAACCACATATTCAGCGCCGCGATACAGCTCGGTATGTCCTTTTTGTCGGCCGAAACCTTTTACTTCGGTGACGGTGACCCCGGAAACTCCTATGTCCGAAAGCGCTTCACGCACATCGTCGAGCTTAAAGGGTTTTACAACTGCAGTTATCAGTTTCATTTGAGCCTCTTTATGTAAATTTAATATCAGATGATCGAAGCTTAAGCAGATCGAAGGATGCGCTGATGAAAAAAGTGCACCCTTCGGGCTGAGTTAAAAGTTGACGTTGAAATCGGTAGAGAACAGGAATTGATCCTGTTTATTATTACCGAAGGGTCTGTATTGACCACCTGTGGCAGCATTGCTTCCATCCACCCAGTCATAGCGAACATTCGGGCGAATATTCAGCCATTTCATCGGTTTCCAGTTCACACCGGCCGTCATTCCGTAATAACTTGCACCATTGCCGGCATTACAGGTGGAGGTGAAATTGCCGGCAGCGGCAAAGCTACTACCCGCACCATTGGTTGCGGCTGCTACGCGACCTGGAGAGCAAACTCTGAAACCGTTTTGATCGCGGAACCATTCAGTACGAATACCCGCCGTCAGGTTGTCCTTAATGTCGTAAGTTAAATGCATGTTGATGCCATACCATTCTGCATCGACATTAGGCACAGACGTTAGAACGCCATTGGCGAAACCGTGATCATGTTGTAGCATCAGATGGGTTTTTTCGGTGATATTGTGCTTGAGCACCAAGCTGTATAAGCCCCAGGATTGGCTGCTGTGCTCGGACGTGCCGCCATAGGTACCGCTGACATTTGCTGACGTGTTTTTGTCATCACTGGTCCAGGTCGTGCCGGCCAGGCCCGCCCAGTTACCCAACTGCTTATCCCAACCGCCATCCCAGCCGCCGGTGGCGCTGCCGGTAGTAACACCACCCATGACTGCCCAGTTCTTGTCGACGGTGTAGTTACCCATCACCCCGGTATGGGTGAACGGTTCGCCATACTGCATGGTATAAGCATGGGTATAGAAAAAGTTGTCAGGAGCGGGAACCGTTTCATAACCGATCGGTGTATAGAAGTGACCGGCCTTGATATTCAAACCATTACCGATAGGGGCATAAGCCTCGACATAAGCTTGGGGCAGGGCAATATCGTAAAAACGATTGTCATTACCGTTGATCAGATTAAGATCCCAATGATTTCGGTTCAAAGGTAGTCCGGTATTCACATCGACTGCTGGAACGCCGTAAGCCTGGGTAAAAATGGCATCGGTCCCGAACATTGCATCGACGCGTCCGCCAAAATCCCAGGCATCGCCTTCGGCCGCGACGGCACGCTGTGCGAATAGGTTTAACTGATTCAGCTGGAATTCGCCGGAGCGGTCGGCGAAGGTCACCGGACCGTTAAAATTATTGGAGGGGCTTGCCGCGTTATAAGTAATACCAGCGTTAGCCCAGCCGCCGATTTTCAGCCCAATATCTTTCATGAACTTGCTTTCGTTAGGATCACCCACCGTTTCGAGCAAGGTGCTGGCCTCAGTCAGACTCTTTGCCTGGGCCACACCAAAAACACTAATTAAAGCCACTCCCAAAGCCAACGGTTTTAGTTCAAAACGACTATTGTTTAGATGGTTCTTCATAAATAAAAATCCTTAATAATTGATTAAGCGCGAATTCCCCTAAACAACTCTATGCAAGTGCAATGCCAATTACATTTTTACAACAGACTCTTAGTAACTAACCTTAAACATGCTAGATTTATTTTATTTATATTCAATAAGATGAAACACCTAGCAAAACTTAATCCACTTAAATGCTCTGCTAATTGCACAACAAAGCAAAAATAATTTGCACCTGTTTTGGGCGCTCCAGAATACTTAAGCACCACAACAGTGCATTAGCCAGACTTGCTTATTCTCTCCTTAAAAACACCGATTATTTCGCCTCGTTTTTTTAGTGGCTAATCCATTAAAAAAAATGGTATCGTTATACTGTTTGGCATATACGCTGATCCCATATAACTCATCTCAGGAAACAAAATAAATGTCTGCAGAAAAAGTACTTAAATTGATCAAAGAAAACGACGTAAAATTCGTCGATTTTCGTTTTTGTGACACCCGTGGTAAAGAGCAACATGTAACATTCCCTGCCCATACAATTGATGAAGATACCTTTGAAGAAGGTAACATGTTTGACGGTTCTTCAGTTGCAGGCTGGAAACATATCAATGAATCAGACATGATCTTAATGCCTGATCCATCCACTGCCGTTATGGATCCCTTTTTTGATGACAACACCTTAATCTTGCGTTGCGACATCATTGAGCCCAAAAACATGCAAGGTTACGAACGCGATCCGCGCTCTATCGCCAAACGCGCAGAAGCTTATTTAAAATCAACCGGCATTGCTGACACAGCTTTCTTCGGGCCTGAAAACGAATTCTTCATTTTTGATGATGTCCGTTGGGGCACCGATATGAGCGGCTCTTTCTACAAAGTCGATTCAGAAGAAGCAGGCTGGAACTCTGAAAAAGTTTATCCTGACGGCAACACCGGTCACCGTCCTGGCGTTAAAGGTGGATATTTCCCAGTGCCTCCAGTCGATTCTTTCCAAGACATGCGTTCTGCAATGTGCTTGACACTGGAAGAAATGGGCCAAGTAACTGAAGTTCACCATCACGAAGTAGCAACTGCTGGTCAGTGCGAAATCGGCGTAAAATTCAACACACTGGTTAACAAAGCCGACGAAGTTCTGGAACTGAAATATGTCATCGCCAACATCGCGCATGCTTATGGCAAAACAGCGACTTTCATGCCTAAACCATTGGTTGGCGACAACGGCAGCGGTATGCACGTTCACCAATCTTTAGCTAAAGACGGCGTTAACCTGTTTACAGGCAACCTGTACGGCGGCTTGTCTGAAACTGCTCTGTTCTATATCGGCGGCATCATCAAACATGCTAAAGCATTAAACGCTTTCACCAACGCATCAACTAACAGCTACAAACGTCTGGTTCCAGGCTTTGAAGCACCTGTTATGTTGGCTTACTCTGCACGTAACCGCTCAGCTTCTATCCGTATTCCTTTTGTTAACAATCCAAAAGGTCGTCGTATCGAAGTTCGTTTCCCTGACTCAACTGCAAACCCTTACTTGGCGTTCTCTGCAATGTTGATGGCAGGTTTAGACGGCATTCAAAACAAAATCCATCCTGGCGATGCTATGGATAAAGATTTGTACGATTTACCGGCAGAAGAAGCTAGGAACATCCCACAAGTTTGCCACTCATTCGACCAAGCATTGGACGCTCTGGACAGTGATCGTGAATTTTTGACACGCGGCGGTGTTTTCACTAATGACGCAATTGACGGCTACATTAATTTGAAAATGGAAGAAGTAACCCGCATCCGTATGAGCACACACCCTGCTGAATACGACATGTACTACAGCTTATAAGAATAAGGGCGACTATCAGTCGCCCTTTAAAGCATGTACAAAAACGCCCCGCAAGGGGCGTTTTTTATTTGTGGGAATCAATCCAACCCAAGACACTCAGCTTTTATAAATACCTTCTATTACGTGAGCCTTTCTAGCAAATTGCAAACCAACTCTCTTTTAGAGGATAATATACAGTTACGCATAGTCTCGCTATGCTTTTGATTGATCCTGTAACACGCCATACGCTCACTATAGAGCCGCTATGCACGCTTTGGAATACGCTATGAAAAAGACCATGTATGAAAAAATCTGGGACAGCCATCTTGTCGTTGATGAGGCTGGGCAGGCTCCTTTACTTTATGTTGATCGTCATTTGATGCATGAAGTTACCAGTCCACAGGCCTTCGAAGGTCTGCGCTTATCTGGCCGCAAGGTGCGCAATCCGCACAGCATTCTGGCTACGATGGACCACTGCGTACCAACCAAAAACCGCAACCTGCCTTTCGCCGATCCGATTGCAAAAAAACAGATCGAAACCATGGCTGAAAACTGCCGTGTAAACGGCTTAAAGCTCTATGACATGACCGACCCCAACAATGGCGTAATTCATGTTGTTGTACCAGAGCATGGTTTTGTTCATCCTGGCATGGTCGTGGTGTGCGGCGACAGCCATACAGCAACGCATGGCGCGTTCGGCGCGCTGGCTTTCGGTATCGGCACTTCCGAGGTCGAGCATGTAATGGCTACCCAAACCTTGCCGCAGAAAAAATCCAAAACCATGCAAGTCGTGGTCAACGGCACGTTATCCAAATACGCATCCGCGAAAGATATTGCGTTGGCCATTACCGGTAAAATCGGCACCGCTGGCGGTACCGGCTATGTGATTGAATACACCGGTTCGGCAGTCAGAGAGTTATCGATGGAAGGCCGGATGACACTGTGCAATATGGCAATTGAAGCCGGCGCCAGAGCCGGATTGGTCGCTCCCGACGAAAAAACCTACGAGTATATTAAAGGCCGCGAGTTTGCTCCATCCGGTCAATACTGGGATCAGGCGCTGGCTTACTGGAAAACCCTGCCCAGCGATGAAGGCGCGGTGTTTGACGCAACAGTCATACTTGATGCGGCCGATATTGCCCCGCAAGTTTCCTGGGGAACATCCCCTGAACAAGTGGTTGGAGTCGATAGCGTTGTGCCTGCGCCGGAAAGTTTTGCCGACGAAACCAAACGCAAAGCCTGCGAAAGCGCGTTGGCCTATATGGGCTTGACACCCAATACTAAAATATCCGACATCCCCGTTGACTATGTTTTTATCGGCTCTTGCACCAATGGCCGTATCGAAGACTTCCGGATTGCCGCCGAAGTGGCAAAAGGCACCAAAGTTGCCCAAGGCGTCACTGCGATTGCAGTCCCCGGCTCTTATCACGTAAAACAACAGGCTGAGGCTGAAGGTCTGGATAAAATCTTTACAGAAGCCGGTTGGGAATGGCGTGAACCCGGATGCTCGATGTGTCTGGCGATGAATGGCGATGAATTGACTCAAGGCCAACGTTGCGCTTCAACTTCAAATCGCAATTTTGAAGGCCGTCAAGGCAAAGGCGGACGCACGCACTTGGTTTCGCCTGCAATGGCAGCGGCCGCAGCGGCAGCAGGCCATTTTGTCGATATTCGCAAACTTTAAAGATCGGAAAGAATTATGGAACCGTACAAAAAACATGAAAGTATTGCTGCATTAATGAACCGCAGCAACGTTGATACTGACCAGATTATCCCCAAGCAGTTCTTAAAAAAAGTGGAACGCAGCGGCTTTGGCCAGCACCTTTTTCACGATTGGCGCTTTAACGACGACGGCAGCGACAACCCCGAATTCGAGCTGAACAAGCCTGCATTCAAAGGCGCCAAAATTCTAGTCGTCGGCGACAACTTCGGCTGCGGATCATCGCGTGAACACGCGCCTTGGGCGATTGCCGATTATGGTTTTAATACTATTATTTCGACCAGCTATGCCGACATTTTCTACAACAACTGTTTTAAGAACGGCATCCTGGCAATTAAGGTTAGTAAAGATCAGCTGGACAAATTGATGGCCGAAATTGCCGCCAACGAAGGCGCGCGTTTTGTCGTTGACCTTGAAAGCCAGACGGTAACCACACCCGGCGGCAACGGCTTCAGCTTTGACATTGACCCGTTCCGCAAGGAAAACTTGCTCAGCGGCTTGGATGACATCGGCTTGACCTTAAAGCATGCCGACAAGATCGAGCAGTATGAACTGCAACATAAGCAAAAATTTCCTTGGCTTTGGGCTTAAGCAGTACCAAGTCTTCTCCAGCAGATACCTATAAGGATGTAGGTAGTAGAGCCGTGTAGGTCGGGTTAGCGTTGCTTAACCCGACCAATATTAATTACTCCGCTTACTTTAAGAACACAGGCGACAATCATGTCCACCAATTCAAGACACATCCAGCTGATGGACACCACATTGCGTGATGGCGAACAGACTCAAGGCGTTTCCTTTACGCCCGTAGAAAAAGTCAGTATTGCCAAAGCCTTGCTACAGTGGCTGCGAGTGGACAGGATTGAGGTTGCTTCTGCCCGTGTTTCTCAAGGCGAAAAAGAAGCCGTCACCAATATTAATCAATGGGCGAAACAGGAAGGTTTTGCCGGGCGAGTTGAAGTGCTGGGCTTTGTCGATCATACGCGCAGCGTTGATTGGATACTGGAAACCGGCGGCGAGGTCATCAACCTGCTGATCAAAGGCAGCGAAAAGCATTGCCGCGTACAGCTGGGCAAAACGCTTGATCAACATACTGCAGATGTATTGCAAACCGTCAACTACGCGCTGGAAAAAGACCTGAAAGTCAACGTCTACCTGGAAGACTGGTCGAACGGTTATCACGACGATCCGGGCTATGTTTACGGCCTGATGGACAATCTGAAAGACGCGGGCATTAGCCATTTCATGTTGCCCGATACCCTCGGCGTTTTATCGCCTGACGAAGTATTCTCAAGTTTCAGCAACATGTGCAGCCGTTACCCGCAGCTGCACTTCGATTTTCATCCGCACAACGATTACGGACTGGCGACCGCCAACGTCATGGCCGCGGTTCGTGCCGGTGTCAATGCAATCCATTGCACCGTCAACTGCCTTGGCGAGCGCGCAGGCAACGCTTCACTGGCTGAAGTAGCCGTGGTATTGCGCGATAAGATGAACATGCAGTTATCTATCGATGAAAGCCATATTGTGCGCATCAGCGCGATGGTTGAAAACTTTTCCGGCAAACGCATTGCTGCCAATGCGCCGATCGTCGGGGCCGATGTTTTCACCCAGACCGCCGGCATTCATGCCGATGGCGACCAAAAAGGCGGGCTGTACAAAACCAAGTTGGGACCGGAACGCTTCTCCCGCACCCGCAGCTACGCGTTAGGCAAAATGAGCGGCAAGGCGTCGCTGAAAAAGAACCTGGAAATGCTGGAGCTTGATCTGTCGGAAGAAAACCAGAAAAAAGTGCTGGCACGTATCGTCAGCCTTGGCGATTCAAAGCAGACCATCACTACCGACGACCTCCCTTTTATCATTGCCGACGTACTGGAAAGCAAAAATTACCAGCACATCAAACTACTGAACTGCTCGATCACCAGCGGCCTGGATTTGGAATCGACAGCCAGTTTACGGGTCAAAGTCATGGGCACGACGCATCTTGCATCAGGCTACGGCAACGGCGGCTTTGATGCCTTTGTCGATGCCATCAACAAAGTCATGGAGCAACATGACTACACCCTACCTGCATTGGCCGATTTTGAGATACGGATACCTAAAGGCGGACATACCAGCGCCTTGACCGAATGCGTCATCACCTGGGATTGCGCCGGCGAACTGCGCAAAACCCGCGCCGTGCATTCCAACCAGGTGTTTGCGGCAATATTGGCCGCGCTTAAAATTATCAACATGCAATTGCATGAACTTGGGTTAAGTCAGGCCCGATAGGAACCTTGCTGTAAAGTATTTGTTGCAACAGTTTTGCATCAGGACTCTAGCGGTTTCACTTCCCGCTCGTGAGTTCGGGAAGCCAAAGCCATCAACACTACAAAATAATACCTTACGACTGTTAGGATATTGGATCAACGAACGGAGCGACGAGACTATGCGCAACATCGAGAGCAAATGCTCCCCATTTCAACAACTTAGGGCATGAACTAGACTCGACTTACAGACCTGTGTCTGGCAATGCTTTAAAGTAATGGAGCCTGCTTTCTGCTACATAGACCTCCATCTACAGCTTTATTCCTATGCTCATAAAGCCGCACCTGTTGAGCAGTTAGGAAATGTTTACAAAAATCTTAGACAAGAAGCGCGACTGGCAGCAAAGCTGAATTTAAAATTGACTCATTCGTCCATGCCAACACTAACATTGCTGTTTGCCGACTATTGGCACCACAACCACTAAACCATGACTTTATTCAAAATTATCCGCGTCCTGATCTTGTTGACTGTGTTTGTAGCCGTGGCTTTTTATGCGAAAAACCAAAAGTTAAAATCCAGGTCGTGGGCCGAGCCCTTGGAAGTAGTCATATACCCCATCAACGGTGATAACAATAACCCGGTCGTCAGTGAATATATCAATGATCTGGACGATCACGTATTTGAACCGGTTGACTGGTTTCTACAGCAACAAAGCGAACAATATAAGCTGATTACTAAGCAACCGACCCAAATACGCATGGGACCGGTACTAACAGTGCAGCCGCCCGAAGCTCCGCGTCCCGGCGAAGGTTATGGGGCAATTATCTGGTGGGGGCTTAAATTCCGCTACTGGACATACAAAAACACCCCCAATTCGGATTCCGATATGCGCCTTATCCGTATTTTTGTGCTTTATCATGAAGCAAAAGAAGGTAGAAGATTGCAGCATTCATTAGGGCTCGACAAAGGCTTGACAGCCGTAGTTCATGCCTTTGCTTCCATCGACCAGGATCAACAAAACAATATAGTCATTGCCCATGAATTCCTGCATACAGTGGGGGCGACGGATAAATACGATGCCGACAATAACGCCTTGTTTCCAATCGGCTATGCCGACCCGGAGCAATCGCCCCTCTATCCGCAAACCAAAGCTGAAATCATGGTTGGCCGCATTCCCTTGTCAGCCACTGACGGACGCATGGCAGCGAGTTTGGACGAATGCGTAATTGGCGAACAAACAGCAAAAGAAATCAATTGGTTAAAAGAAAACAGTCTATAACTGCCTCTATAGAAACTTTGCCCACTTAATAGACAGGAGCACTAAGAACTTTATATGAATGACATGATTCCGGATAAAAAACAGGACGTTATTTGCCACTGTAGTGGAACAACTAAAAGGCAAATTAAGGAGCTTATTAATAATGGCATCGACAATCTCGACGAAATATCCAGAATGACCGGCGCCTGCTCAGGATGCGGGGCTTGTGATGTTTCGGTATTGGAATTGCTGGCCGATAATACTGTTGGCTATAGCGTTTAACTCGATAAAGAATGCAAATTCAAAAATATCGAGCAACGGAAAAAGCCGCCCAATCACGGACCCAGTCGCATATAATGCACGAAGAGCGCCTTACCTGCCTTGTCCCGTTTTATTTTTTAGACTCGTTTTTCAGCAAGATTATGGAAGAAAGCTTTTGGCATAACATTTGGCAATTCTTGTTGAATCAGCTAATCCTATTGGCAATCGCTTCTGCATTCCCGTGGAGCAAATACCTCATCGTCCGGCAGTAGAGACGATAAAAAGCATCGAATTTTGATGCCGACGAATACAAATAGAACTTAAGCCCTTACGCGCAGTCCAAACAGCACAACAAAATATAACCAGACTCATTCACCATGACTAGATCAAAACAACATCCTGCCATTCATTTAGGTTCGCCCGGCGAAGAAATCAGCATACAAGACCTTCAATCAATTAAACATCGGTTTAAACTACTAAACCAGCTTAGTAAAGAGCGTGTTCAACTGTCTCTGCAACCCCGCCAACGTGTATTTTTAGAATTATTGCCATTACTTTTTCATGGCAACTTCAATATGTTACCTGGATTTATTTCCCAGGCGACCCCGGCTGGAATACCTGAATACAATCCTGATGCCCAGACTTTAAATGCTGCCAAGCAGCTTGCGACGAAGTTTAATTATACCCGTGCACCATCGCATCTTTACCCTATTGAAGGGCTGTTTTTAATGGGTAGTATCGGCAGTATCGCTTTTTCGAAAACCAACGATATGGACATCTGGTTATGTCATCAATCCGACTTATCGCCCGACGCCATTAATGAGCTGCAACAAAAAGCCTCTGCTATAGAAGACTGGACTGAATCGTTAGAACTGGAAGTGCATTTTTTCCTGATTGACAGCAACAAATTTCGACTTGGTCAAAACACGCCTATTTCTACTGAAAGTAACGGTCAAACACAGCATTATTTGTTGCTTGAAGAATTTTATCGGACTGCAGTTTATATTGCCGGAAAGAGCCCAGCGTGGTGGCTGGTTCCTCCTCATGAAGAAGGCAATTACACACACTATGTAAAACATCTGATAACCAATCGCTTCATTCCCGAGCATGAGCTTATCGATTTTGGCGGTTTTGAAGCCGTCCCGGCGGAACAGTTTACCGGCGCCACCCTTTGGCATCTTTATAAAGCGCTACATGCGCCGCACAAATCGTTATTAAAACTATTATTGATGGAGTGCTATGCCAGCGAATATCCTCAGCCCCAATGGTTATGCCGGAACATAAAAGAGGCCGTTTATCAGGGCGATTTCATGAAGGCCGACCTCGACCCCTATTTACTCATTTACACGAAGGTCGAAACATATTTGCAAAAAGCCAATAACCTCGAAAGACTGGCCTTGGCTCGCCAAAGTTTTTATTTAAAAGTTATGGGCTCATCCGACATTACGCTGGATGCCCAAACCCGCGCATCCAAGGAGCCCTATATCCAACAGATTGCTAAGTCCTGGAATTGGCCTGAATCCACTATTGACTCGCTTAAGCAGATTCAGTCTTGGAATGTACAAAAAGCCGCAGAGGAACATATAGTTATTGTGCAGCAATTGACCCATTGTTACCGCATAATTATGGGATTTGCCAAAGACCATGCGCCCCTAAACCAGGAAAGTAATAATGACCTGAAATTAATCGGCAGAAAGCTACATTCATTTTTAGAAAAAAAGCCGGGTAAGATTGAAATCATTACTACGCACGCCGAAGTTCACTCAAAAGAAAATGCATTATCTATCGTAGAAAGCAGCCCTGCCGCCAAAATCAATGGATGGGCTTTATATCTCAAATACGTACAGATGAATACTGCTGCAAATTTTGAACCCATACAAAAATGCCGGACTTTAATCGAGATCCTTTGCTGGCTAGTTATCAATGGCCTCTACCACAAACACCTGCTAATCAATTTTAACTCTCATTCTCTTAAAATGCCGGATTCAGAGCTGCGTTCACTTTTGAGGCAGATTCATCTTTTTTTAAGCCATAATTTTAATTTCGACGCCCTAAGGTACTCCCCATTGTCCAGACCAAATAATCATGTAATTAAGATAGAGGCGGGTTGATAAAAAGTTGTTATTTCCGTTTCTTCATGACGCTTCGCCAAATACACATCAGCTGGGGTCCGATAGTCCAGCGACTGATG
>DATBRD010000054.1:0-77309 GCA_036560465.1 Methylobacter sp. | reverse complement strand
GACGAACAGAAAAAACGGCATGGCTATCGTTTGTGCCTCAATGCGTAAGCTGGTCCATATCGCTTTTGCTATCCTCAAATCCGGTAAACCTTTTGATCCTCATTTTTCGCTTGCATAAGGAGCTACGAGACGGTATCTACGATCCACACCAACCGCATAACATCATCCCACCCTAGAAATCCCCAACTTCAACATCCTTGATCGCAAGGTATTCGGATTCATGCCCAATATCGCAGCCGCGCCTTTGGCGCCGGAAATCTGCCAGCCGGTGGCTTCGAGGGTGCGCGTTATGTGCTCGCGCTCGACGGCTTCCAAAGTCGGCAATTTGCCGGTAGCGGCTTCGGGCTGGGCGCGGACCGACTGCAACGGCGCAATTTCCAGCAGCGGCCCCTGGGACAGAATCACCGCCCGCTCGATGACGTTCTGCAATTCGCGGACGTTGCCGGGCCACGCATAGTGTTTTAACTGTTCCAATCCGGTAGCATCGATGTCGTCGAAACGCTTACCGAATTTTTTGGCGTATTTAGTCAGGAAAAACCGCGCCAACAGCGGAATGTCGGCCACCCGCTGCCGCAACGTCGGCACCTCGACAGGAAATACATTCAACCGGTAATACAGGTCGGAACGGAAGCGCCCCAAACTGACCTCCTCGGCCAGATTGCGGTTGGTTGCCGCGATCACCCGCACATCGACCCGAATGGTTTCGCTGCCCCCTACCCGCTCGAATTCCTGCTCCTGCAACACCCGCAACAGTTTGGCCTGCGCCGACAGGGACAGTTCGCCGAGTTCGTCCAGAAACAGGCTGCCGCCGTCGGCCAGCTCGAAGCGGCCTTTGCGCTGCTGGGTTGCGCCGGTGAACGCGCCTTTTTCATGGCCGAATAATTCGCTCTCGATCAGTTCGGCGGGCAACGCGGCACAATTAACCTTGACCATGATAGCCGCACTGCGGTCGCTGAACTCATGGATCGCGCGGGCCAGCAATTCCTTGCCGGTGCCGGTTTCGCCGAGCAACAGCACCGGCGTATCGGTGCGCGCGACCATGCGCACCTGCTCCATGACCGTCCGCATGGCCTTTGAGCCGCTGACAAAATCGTCCGGATTGTGCTCATCGTTGATGACTTCCTGTAGGTAGCCTTTTTCCTGTTGCAGCCGGTCCAGTTTCTGTTCGGCGACGAGGCGGTCGTTCACGTCCCGCAGAATGATGGTGTAGAGTTTTTGGTCGTGCGCTTCCAGTAGCGAAAAGGTGGCTTCGATCGGAAACTCCTCACCGTCGGCGCGCCGGGCGCTCAGTCCTTCCGGCGCCCAGGCATGGGTTTTGGCGCTAGCGTTATCAAAATCGATGAATTGCTCGAACAGCTTGCTGCAATGCGGCGCGATAAAGCGCTCGACCGGCTGACCGATCGCAAAGTCGGCGGCGCAACGAAAGATTCTGGCTGCCGCCGCATTGAACAGCGTGATGCGATGTTCCTGGTCGACAGTAACGATGGCGTCCATCGCCGAACCGAGAATAGAGGAAATGCGCTGTTCGCTTTCGGTCAGCGCCTGCATCATCAGCCGTTGCTCGGTGCGGTCGCGCTGAGTTTCGACGATCGCCACCACTTCGCCCTGCTCGTTGGTGATGGTGCCGGCATCGATGACCAGATAGAGCCTGCGGCCGTCCGGCATCGGGCACCAGTTTTCGGTATGGCAAACGTCAGTGTAGGAGGTAAAGTCGCTGGCTCTTTCGTAGAGGCTGGACACTTCGCCCAAGGTGCTGTCGAGCAACAGATCGCCCAGACACGGTCGTTTTTGGGTGTAAAAGCCGCGCCAGTGCTGGTCGGTGCCGATCATCTGTTCGGCTTTCAGGCCGGTCAACTGTTCGCAGGCTTTGTTCCAGATCACCACCTGATGCTTGGCATTCAACACGAACGCCGACACCGGCATATGCTGCAATAAATGCTCGGCGGATAGGTTTTGAATCAATGGGTTTGTTTTCATCATTAAACGGTTCGTAAAAGTCGTCTTGTCAGCAACGCCTTCAAGTCCCGCCGCGTGTCTGCAATCAGATGAATGTAGACGCTGTCTTGGCGCACTTCATAGATGATGCGGTTCATTCCCGATATAACCTGCCTATATTGGGTGAGATTTATTTTCTCGAACTCTTCAGGGATGGAACCGGCATAGGGAAAAGCCTTCAGGTTGCGGATCGCCTCTTTTATCCGGTCGAAGGTTTTCTGCCAGGTTTCTTGGGAGAAATCTTTGACGATGTAGCTCCTGAGCTCTTTTAGGTCATGCTCGGCCGATTCGAGGATGATGATTTTAAAACTCATGGATGATCGAGTTTATCCAGTTCGGCAAACACTGTCTCTGCATCGCGAAATTTGCCTTGCTCAATTTCTCGATTCCCGAGCGCCAGTATTTTCAACAAAGCCAACGTTTCTTCCTGTTCTTCATAACTTTTCACATCCATGACGACCAGTTTCGCTTCGCCGTTTTGAGTGATCAGCAAGGGCTCACGGCTTTCCGAAAGGTTTTTGACGATCTCGGCCGTGTGGCTCTTGAGGTAGCTGATCGGTTTGATTTGGGATGAGAACTTCATGGTGTGGCCCTAGGTTTTTTCTGCAATCGATAGGACTGATTTTAGTTTTTATTTAGTCCTGCGTCTAAGGTTTTTTATTGCCGCCAACATTCTCGTTGTAAGTTAATGAAGACCAAAACCTAAACCTGAGCGAGCCATAAGCCTGGAAAGAATTAATAGCTTCCGCAATCTATGCTTGATTATGATAACGGGATGACTAAACCGGCATTAAATCGGTAAAATAGCGGTTTTTTATTGACCAGCTTCCTAAAACATAATGCGTACTACTCAATTCCCGCTCAATACCGTAAAAGAAACGCCGGCTGATGCCGAAATCGCCAGCCATCAACTGATGATCCGCGCAGGCCTGATCCGCAAACTGGCCGCGGGCCTTTATACCTGGTTGCCCTTGGGATTGCGGGTCATGCGCAAGGTTGAAAAAATTACCCGCGAGGAAATGGAAAAAACCGGGGCACTGGAAGTGTTGATGCCCGGCCTGCAACCGGCCGAACTGTGGCAGGAAACCGGACGCTGGGAACAATACGGCCCGGAACTGGCACGCTTAAAAGACCGCCACGAACGCGATTTTTGCCTGGGGCCGACTCATGAAGAAATCATTACCGATCTGGCGCGCAACGAAATCAAAAGCTACAAGCAGCTGCCTATCACCTATTACCAGATCCAATCCAAGTTCCGCGACGAAATCCGCCCCCGTTTCGGCGTGATGCGTTCGCGCGAATTTATCATGAAAGACGCCTACTCCTTTCACCTGGATCAGGAATCGTTGCAGGAAACTTACGATGCGATGCATCAGGCTTATACCAACATCTTTAGCCACCTGGGCTTAAAGTTTCGCGCGGTTATTGCCGACTCCGGCTCGATCGGCGGCGCGGTATCGCACGAGTTTCATGTATTGGCGGATTCCGGTGAAGACGCGATTGCGTTCTCGACCGACAGTGAATACGCCGCTAACGTTGAAAAAGCCGAAGCGGTGGCGCCTACCGGTTCCCGCGGCGCGGCTACCGAAGCGTTGGCTCTGATTGACACGCCCAACCAGCACAGCATCGAAGAGGTTTGCGGCTTTTTAGAAATCCCCTCTACCCAGTGTCTTAAAACCTTGATCGTTAAAGGCGAAGAAGACACGCTGGTTGCGCTGCTGTTAAGAGGCGACCATAACCTTAACGAAATTAAAGCCATCAAAATTGACAGCATTGCCTCGCCGCTTGAATTCGCCAGCGATGAGCAAGTAGCCAGCGTCTGCAACTGCAAACCCGGCTCTATCGGCCCGATAGGCTTGAACATCAAGATCATTGCTGACCGCAGTGTGACCTTGATGTCTGATTTTGTTTGCGGCGCGAATCAGGACGGCAAGCACTACAAAGGCGTCAACTGGGAGCGCGACCTGCCCCTGCCTGCTCAGATCGAAGACATCCGCATGGTCGTTGAAGGCGACCCTAGCCCGGACGGCAAAGGCCAAATCACGCTGGCTCGGGGTATTGAAGTCGGGCATATTTTCCAGCTCGGCACCAAGTACAGCGAAGCCATGAAAGCCGGCATTACCAATGAAGAAGGCAAAAACCAGATCATGACTATGGGCTGCTACGGCATCGGCATTTCCCGCGTTGTCGCCGCCGCGATCGAACAGAACCATGACGCTAAAGGCATCATCTGGCCAACCAATCTTGCGCCGTTCCAGGTCGCGCTGTGCCCGATGAACATGCACAAATCCGAGCGCCTGAAAGAGGCCGCCGAGAAGTTGTATAAGGACTTGCAGACAGCGGGAATCGATGTTCTGTTCGATGACAGAAAGGTTCGCGCCGGGTTTATGTTCTCCGATATGGAACTGATCGGCATCCCGCATTGCATCGTGTTAGGCGACCGCGGCCTGGATTCCGGCACGGTTGAATACAAGTCCAGAACGGCTGAAGGCAACGAGGAAATCCCATTTGCGGAGGTTATTGATTTCTTAAAAGCGAAGTTGGCTTAAAGAATCAGCTCTCCACTGTAGGCATCAGGCCTACAGTGGACTTTTATTGCTGCTGAATCAAATTCAGCGTCCTTTCCGGCAGGTTTTCTGTCGTTGCCCCTTCCAGATGCAGACGCGCATCTTCATGCACGGTCGTCATAAAACGGATCAGCTGCATCTCATGCTGCATTTTCTGTTCAAAGTCTTCCGCTTCCCACATTTTATTCAGCAAATATTTCGCATGATGATGAATGGTAAAGGCGACCGCCTCGGGCAGATGGGTATAACTGGCCTGAATTGAAGCTTTAAGCTGATCCAGCGCCGCCAGATACTGCTTATAGTCTTTAACATCCTGCTTGCACTTGGTTTTAAACATCGACAATTCGGCGTCGTGTTTAGTTTTTAAGAGATTGATATCATGCTCCAGCTGTACGCTTTTCTTTTTCAGTTCGGCTTCAAGGGCTTTTTCGGCCAGCACGCGGGCATGCTTGAGCTTTGCCTGAGCATCCTGATTAGCCTGTTGCCATTTCAGGTTTTCATCCTTGACCGAATGGAACAGGTTAACAATATTAAAAACCCAGCTTTTTAAAATAGTCATACGCTAAACAATAGTGGAGATTTTTTGCTGCAATTTCAGTAACGACTCAATGTCCTGCTGGCTTCGAAAGCGGGCATTTTCCTGTTGCAGTTGCAGGTAAGTTGTTTCCGGCAATTTGTCCTTGATCGACAGCAAGTCTTTATCGATGGATCTGGATAATGATTGAATGTGCTTACGGTTATTCCGCTTTAGCAGGCGTTTTCTGTTCAGTTCACTAAAATACTTGATTTGCATTGTTTTAGAATAAAACAAACGCTTAATTTGGTCCTGTTTGGCCTGAACAAACCATAACCGACGCTGTACCCGTTGTTTAGCCGAAAAATAATCCAACATAGCGCAGACGATTATTCTAGAAACGCTCCATACCCCTGCGATTATCAACAATGCAAACGCGCTTAGCAGCATTGCCGATCCCAGCATGGTTATTGCGTCCGGTAAGCCCGGCACGGCTAACCATAACAGCAGCTCCACCAATAAAAATACCGGCAATGAAGCCAAAATCAACAACAGGGAGATTCTAATAATCAAAATGAAGACCAAAAAGCCAAAAAGCTGCCTTGGTAGGCGTACCAAGTATTGTACTCAACTTTCTGCAAAAGGTTTAATCGGAGTCGACTGTGCATCATCATAAAGTGCTGATATTAAATCGGCCTGATAAGTCATGCCTGCCAAGCTATTATTACTGTTCACTATCGGAATCTGCCGTTAACCTTGAGTCGATATCAATCAAGCTGATATTTCAAAACACTGAGGCCAAAGGTATTAATATTTATCGGCTATATAATCTCTTATAAATTAATACTAAAACCGCGCCCCAATTATTCTGTTATGTTTTTAATGTTAAAATTAAACAGTAAAATCGATGTAATTGTTTTACCTAACCTGAAATTTCTACACATTAAACCAATACAAAATAATGAATAGATTAAAAGATAAAATCCGCGACATACCTGACTTTCCAAAGCCCGGTATTATCTTCAAGGATATTACGCCACTGGTAAAAGACCCTGCCGCGTTGAGGCTCGCCGTCCATCAATTAATACAGCCTTTTTTAGACAGAAATATTACCGTAGTTGCCGGCATGGAGGCGCGCGGCTTTATCTTCGGCTCTTTGGTCGCGTGGGAATTAGGGCTTCCGTTTGTGCCATTGAGAAAGCCGGGAAAACTACCGTATGACGTGCAAAGCGTATCGTATGACCTTGAATATGGCTCAGCCACACTGGAAGCGCATATCGACGCAGTTGATGCGAACGATCGTGTTTTATTAATTGACGACCTGCTGGCTACCGGCGGAACAGCAAAAGCAAGCTGCGAATTAATTGAGCAACTGGGCGCAAAAGTGGAAGCGTGCGCGTTTGTGGTGGAACTGGATTTTCTGGAAGGAAGAGAAAAGCTAGGGAATTACGAAGTCCATTCTTTATTGCATTATTAGAGCCACATCCTTGTAGCTCCCGTTAAAAATACTATTTTCCGTATTTTTTTGATTTTTTTAATTCATCCAATTTAGCACCGGCATCTTCAAACGATTTGGCGGTGCTATCAAATGACTGAGCAACACTGCTAAATGAATGCGAAGCTTGTTCAATCTTCCTGGTATCTGCGTCCAGGCGCAGAGCAAAACCCGGTTTATTGCTGGTGCCGCCATCAGCAGAGGCACTTTGTCCTGTAGCGGCATCTTTATCGCCGTCAAGCGGATCGTCGCCAAGAGCATCAATATCCGTAGAAGCTTCGGATTTTCCGTCGGTAGCCAAATTATTACGCCATTGCAAAAAAGATTCGCGGGTGAAGACATAAGGATCTAACGCGGCTTCATCGATAAATTTCAATGCGCCTTCCGCACTGGCCCGTGCATTCAGCATAGCCATCAATTGCACAGGCATGCCCACATAAGTGGCCGGGTTTGCCGCCGTATCAAATACCGCTCCCGGAATACCACGCGAAGTTGATGGCCCCAGAAATGGCAAGACCAGATAAGAACCTTGAGGCACGCCCCATACTGCCAGAGTCTGGTCAAAATCTTCCTCATTTTGTTCCAGTCCTACATGCTTAGCCACATCAAACAGACCTCCCACTCCCACAGTGGTATTGATAGCTAAACGTCCGGTATCTTCAGCACTTTGTGCAAACTTAGCCTGCAAAACATCATTGAGCACTACGTTGACGTTTTTCAGGTTATTAAAAAAGTTGAAGACGCCCGTTTGCATAAACTGCGGAGTTATCCATTTATAGGCGTTCGAGATAGGTTCAGCGACATAATTATCAACGCGATCGTTAAAACCAAACATTTTCCTGTTGAAGTTCTCATAAGGATCAACCTTGTTCTCTACAGCCGGCTGTTCCGCGACTTCTGTTGTTGCACAGCCGCCCAGAGTGATGGCGGCTCCGATCAGCATGCCTGAAAATATTTGCTGCATGTTAACGCTACGATTGCCGTTGTGTGGTCTGTTCATCATTGGCATAAACCTATTGTTTTGAATAATTGTCAATTTTCTCATTGATCTTGTTAATTAACGCGTCAAAGCCTTCGCGCTGCAAAATGGTGGTGTATTCCGATCTTTTCAATGCCAGATCACTTACACCATTGGCAATAATATTAATAATGCGCCAGCTATTGCCCTTTTCCTTCAGCATGTAATCGAATTTAACGGGCTTATCACCAGGAATAACAAGGTGGGAATGCACAACAACGCCGCCTCTTGTGGTTTCTTCTTCCGAATCAAATACAAATGATTCTCCCGAATAATCTTTAAAGTTGTGCGCATAAGAAGCAATGCTCAAACGGCTGAATACATCAACCAGCTTTTGTTGCTGCTCTTCGGATAATTTCTCCCACTCCTTACCGACAACAATGCGGGCTATTTTTGTCAGCTCGTGGCTATTGGAAACCGGATCTTTTAACTTTTCATATCTTCCGGCATAGCCTAATTTCTTGCCTTCCTTCATGACAGCAATAAGATCAGCTTGAAACTTTTCTACAACCTGTCTTGCAGTTGCCGCTCCCTCATCTGCAGCAAAAGCATTGACTGCGCCGAACAAAAGCAACACAAAAACTACAGCTACCTTCACATTTTTTAAAAACATAATCAAAACCTCGTAAAAACCAATACGTATTCATAAGCGTCTTTAAACGCTACAGAGCTGCCACAATCACATAATCAGCAAGCTGTTTGGGGGGGGAACATACCCTACCGTGTACCACATCCCTGTGGATAATAGAGCAATATGAGGCCTACAGCATGTCAAGAATTTTAATCGGCAATCTCTACTCTTACAGGAATTCCTGCAATGGTTGAGGACACATCTTTTTCTGCATACTCAGGCGTAGCTTCAGGTACCATGGCACCCTCAGTTTTTGGACCTCTAATTGATGTCAACAACGCTTTCAAAGGATGACTTAACATATCTTCAACAGCGGTTGCTTCATAACCGCAATGCGCCATGCAGCTTGCACATTTAGGATTGTTAACAGTGCCGTATTTCTCCCACGGCGTGGTATCCAGTAGCTCCTGAAAGGTTGAGACATAGCCCTCATCAGCCAGCAAATAACAAGGTTTTTGCCAACCGAATACGTTACGGGTTGGATTACCCCATGGCGTACAATTATAATTTTGGTTTCCTGCCAGAAAATCAAGATACAGCGAAGAATGATTTAATTTCCAGTTGCGTTTTTTGCCAATCTTAAAAATGCCCCGGAACAAATCCTTAACATCACTGCCTTTAATAAACACGTCTTGCTGAGGCGCATGCTCATAGCTAAAGCCGGGAGCAATGGTTACGCCTTCAACGCCAAGCTCCATCGCATAATCCAGAAAATCAGCCACTTCCTGGGCATTTTCACCTTGAAATAGCGTGCAGTTTACAGTGACTCTAAAACCTTTCCCCAACGCCAGTTTTATAGCTTCAACAGCCCGCTCAAAAACACCTTCCTGGCAAACGGATGTATCATGTCTTTCCTTCATGCCATCCAAATGAATTGAAAATGTCAGGTAAGGTGAAGGCTTATAATCGTCAATTCTCTTTTTCAACAAGAGTGCGTTAGTGCACAGATAAACAAATTTTTTCCGTGCAATGATACCTTCAACGATTTGAGGCATTTCTTTATGGATGAGCGGCTCGCCGCCCGGAATGGACACCATAGGAGCATCGCATTCGTCTACAGCCTGCATGCATTCTTCAAATGAAAGACGCTTGTCGAGAATATCATCGGAGTAATCGATTTTACCACAGCCTGCACAGGCTAAATTGCAACGAAACAAAGGCTCAAGCATTAGTACCAAAGGATATTTTTTAGCCCCTTTCAACTTCTGCTTAATCAAATAACTACCTACAGTCAACTGCTGACGTAAAGGAACTCCCACAAGCAAACCCTCCAAAAACTTTAATGAACTGAATGACGCTCATAAAAATGACCGCCCTGAAAACCACATACACTATGGAACGACAAAAACCGTACCAATAAAACAACAAGCAATATCCATCAAAAATACAACCGCATACTGCCTTATTAACGATAGGAATCGAGGAATATTAACAAGCCTGTTATATAATACAAGCGCTTATCTATTGTTGATTAGAATACTATCTTTTAACTAACGACTCCAGTTTTATAGTGCACACAGGTCAATAGCTTGTAAAAATTGCAAGTCCATAGTTCTTATAAAAATACGATACAACCCTCGCTAAGCACTTATTTTTAATAACAATAAACCCCCACTAAAAACTACAATATTCACATATTTGCAACAAAACAACATTGCTTTGCAAAATACCAACAAACAGTCTATCATTGCCATTTATTAACTAAAAATAACTGTGCAGACCAGCATCAAAAATACCATGAGTGAAATTCAAATATCCCTGGATAACCCAAAATCACTCAGCAAATTATCTGATGATCAATTTCAGGCTTTATTACTTGAAGGCGTCTCCAGAACATTTGCGCTGACTATTCCCCAACTGCCGGAAAAGTTATACGGCGCAGTAGCCAACGCGTATTTACTGTGCCGCATAGTCGACACCATAGAAGATGAAGTTTCTTTATCTCCAGGACAGAAAAAATATTTTTGTTCCGAATTTATTAATGTTGTAAAAACCGGCAACAATTCAGAGCCGTTTGCTGTAGATCTTGCCCCGTTACTTTCCGATCAAACCATTCCCGCCGAGCACACCTTGATTCACGTGCTGCCGAGAGTTATTGAAATCACCCACAAATTTGATCCCGACCAGATCGAGGCATTGGCTACCTGCGTGGAAACCATGGCCGAAGGCATGCCGATTTTCCAGGAACTGGATCTGCACGACGGCCTTGCAACTATGGCCGATATGGACAAATACTGCTACTACGTTGCAGGATGCGTCGGGGAAATGCTAGCCAAGCTTTTTTGCCATTACTCGCCGGAAATCGCAAAACACAAAGACGAACTGCTTACTCTCTCAGTATCTTTCGGCCAAGGCCTGCAAATGACCAATATATTGAAAGACATCTGGGACGATGCCGGACGTGGCGTATGCTGGCTACCACAGGATATATTTACGGAAACAGGGTTTGACCTTAAAAACCTGACTCCGGAAACTAATGACGAAAACTTCAGGAAGGGTCTGGAGCACTTGATCAGCATTGCTCATGGTCATTTAAGTAATGCACTGAGATACACGCAACTGCTTCCCTCTCATGAGACAGGTATCCGCAACTTCTGCCTTTGGGCATTAGGCATGGCCGTTTTGACTTTAAAGAAAATTAAGCAAAATCTGGATTTCAACAATTCCAACCAAGTCAAAATCACTCGCAACAGTGTTAAAGCGACAATTCTCGCAACCCGATTAACCGGACGCAGCAACACCATGCTTAGCTTACTTTTCAATTTAATAAGTAATGAACTCAAAACGCCCGACTGGACGTATTCAACACCATCCTCAAAAGCCACGGCAAAACTTTAAGGACGTAACTTATGTTTAATGAAACCATTTCAGAAGACACTACCAGCACCATTTCGAGTTCATCGAAAACTGTTAATAACCCTGCATTTGACCTTAACCGAGCCATTAACAAAGCGCAGGACAAATTATTAAGCCTGCAAGATAAAGACGGCTATTGGGTATTCGAACTGGAAGCCGACTGTACGATTCCATCTGAGTACATCATGATGATGCACTACTTGGGTGAAATTGATGAATCGCTACAAGCTAAAATTGCCAACTACTTAAGACCGCGTCAATCCAAAGACGGCAGCTATCCGCTATTTACCGGCGGACCCGGCGACATCAGTTGCAGCGTTAAAGTCTATTACGCGTTAAAGATGGCCGGCGATTCTATCGACGCGCCGCATATGGTTCTGTTAAGAAATTACATCCTCAGTCAAGGCGGCGCAGCTAAAGCCAACGTATTTACCCGTATTGCACTGGCAACCTTTGAGCAATTGCCCTGGCGCGGCGTTCCGTATATTCCTGTCGAGATCATGCTGTTTCCCAGCTGGTTTCCATTCCATTTAGATAAAGTATCGTACTGGTCCAGAACCGTTATGGTGCCGTTATTTATTCTCTGCACTTTAAAAGCAACGGCAAAGAACCCAAACAAGGTCAATATACTGGAGCTTTTCATCACTCATCCTGACAAGGAAAAGCACTATTTCCCAGAAAGAACAACTCTGAACAAAATCTTTCTGGGTCTGGATAAATTGGGCCGGGTAACCCGCCCATTAATCCCGAAAAAAGCCCATGAATTGGCGATTGAAAAAGCCAAAAACTGGTTTATTGAACGCCTGAACGGCGAAGACGGCCTGGGCGGGATTTTTCCGGCGATGGTCAACGCTTATGAAGCCATGCTGCTGCTGGGCATGCCCAAAGATCATGAGCATGTGGTTACTGCACGTAAAGCCATCGATAAATTACTGGTCATCAATGAGCATGATGCTTACTGCCAGCCCTGTTTGTCTCCGGTTTGGGATACTGCGCTTACCGCACTGGCTTTACAGGAAGCCAACAAGACCGGTAACAGCCAAAGCCTGACTCGCGCCTACGATTGGCTTAAGAGCAAACAGTTATCCGACGAACCTGGCGACTGGCGAATTTCCAAGCCTGATTTAGCAGGCGGCGGCTGGGCATTTCAATTCGAAAACCCGCATTATCCCGATGTCGACGATACTGCAGTTGTTGCCTTTGCGATGGCAGAGTCGAACTTGCCCTTTCTGGATGAACCGATCCATCGCGCGACCCGCTGGATAGTCGGCATGCAATCTAAGAACGGCGGCTACGGTGCGTTTGACGTTGATAACACTCACTATTATTTGAATGAAATTCCATTCGCCGATCACGGAGCACTGCTAGACCCTCCTACATCCGACGTTAGCGCACGTTGCGCGATGCTGATGGCTAGAGTCGCCAAGGATCACGACGAATATTTACCTGCTCTGGAGCGCACTATCGACTACCTCCGTAGCGAACAGGAGCAAGACGGCTCATGGTTTGGCCGCTGGGGTACTAACTACATCTACGGCACGTGGTCGGTATTGCTTGGACTGGAGCAAACTAGCCTGCCTAAAAGCGACCCACTCTACACCAAAGCCGCAAAATGGCTAAAAAGCGTACAACGCACTGATGGCGGCTGGGGCGAGGACAATTACAGCTATCATGATTTAAGCCATAGCGGTAAATATCGTTTCAGCACTGCATTCCAAACGGCTTGGGCTGTTTTGGCGTTGATGGCTGCGGGCGAAGCCCACAGCCCGGAAGTAAAAGCAGGCATTGATTTCATCTTGCGCAACCAGAAAGCTGACGGTGTATGGAATGACGAATGCTTTACCGCGCCCGGTTTTCCGAAAGTTTTTTACCTCAAATATCACGGCTACGACAAGTTCTTCCCACTATGGGCTTTGGCTCGCTACCGTAACGAGCTCAATAAAAAGTGATCACAGGTATTGTTGTAGCTTTACCGGAAGAACTCAGCACCCTGACCTCGAAAAAGATCGATAAAGGGTGCTGTGTTTTTATTACCGACACGATCGTTCTCGCCTATTCCGGTGCAGGCGCCGACAATGCACGAGCAGCATCCGAACTATTGCTTACCCAAGGCGCCGTCCGCCTGATCAGCTGGGGTTGCGCAGCCGCCCTCAGCGAATCGTTAAAACCCGGCGATCTGATCCTGGCCGATACACTGATAGATGCCGAAGGCACTCAGATCGACATTCATCATGACTGGATCGGATTAACCGACACCCTGCTCTCACCCCATGCAAAAGCCCATATCGGCAGTTTAGCTGAAAGCCTTACCATCGTAGCAACGGCCAAGGACAAAAAACACCTGCATAGCCAAACCGGCGCGATTGCATTGGACATGGAAAGCACTGCTATTGCCAAAGTTGCCCGGCAAAACGATCTCCCTTTTCTAACTATCCGAACCGTTGCCGATCCGGTTCACATGGACTTGCCTAAAGCTATCAATCATTCTCTTAATGATGAGGGCGACGTTATTTTAGCTAAGTTATTAGCATTTATCGCATTACACCCTACTGAATTACCCGGTCTTATCAAACTAGGCCTACATTTCAATGCCGCAAAAAACACGCTAAGATCGGTCGCCAAACAACTTGACCGCTTGTCCGCATTAGCCAGCCAAGCCCAATAAGCCACATGTCATCTTTTTTCAACACCCTTCTCGGCTGGTGCGAGCGACAAATCATGCGTTGCCCATGGACGCTAATATTGCTCTCGCTGTTGCTGTGCGGCAGCACGCTGTACTATTCCATTAAAAACCTGGCGATCAACACCAACACGGCCGAAATGCTGTCGCCCGACTTACCTTTTCAGCAAAACCAGGCGCGTTTTAACCAGGCATTTCCAGAGGATGCCACTACCATTATTTTGGTGGTTGAGGCCGAAACGCCGGAAGAATCCTCTCAAGCCGCCAACCATCTGGTCGAACAACTGGATAAGGAAAACGACCGTTTTGAATCTGTTTATATCCCCACAGATAATGCATTCTTCAGACAGCAGGCATTGCTCTACCTGGATCAAAAAGATCTGGATAATTTTGCCCAAAAACTCACCGATGCCCAGCCTTTTATAGGTCACCTGGCTCAGAACTACCACCTTGAAGGCCTATTCGGCATTATCGGCCAAGCGCTTAATCGCCACGATCATGCCTTGCCTATGGACTTAAACCCGATACTCCTTGCCATTGACGACGTACTAAAAAGTCAGTTAATTGGCCAATCGCATTATTTATCCTGGCAAAACATACTGTCCGCCGACAACTACAAAGAAGAGGCAAAGCCCAAGTTCAACCGAACTATCGTCATCGCCAAACCTAAAATGCATTTCAATGAAATGCTGCCCGCAGATGTCGCACTTTCAGCAGCACGCGAAATCAGCCAGGCCATCATGGCGGAAAATCCATCGCTTAGCATCCGTATAACCGGCGAGACCGCGCTGGAACACGAAGAACTTGAGAGCGTTACCAAAGGCGCCACATTCTCCGGTTTATTGTCTCTGGTTTTAGTGTTTGGGATTCAATGGGTAGGACTGCGTTCAGTCAAGTTGTTAATTACAACTTATATTGTTTTGGTTATGGGATTGATACTGACAGCCGGATTCGCCGCCATTACCGTGGGACATTTGAATGTCATTTCAATCGCTTTTGCCAGTTTATATATTGGGCTGGGAGTCGATTATGCAGTTCATATTTGTCTGCATTATCGCGAAGGCAAGGCCAATGGTTTGACAAATAGTGAAGCCATCCTGGACAGTATCCGCGATGTCGGCTCCTCACTGTTTTTATGCGCATTGGCTACCGCAATCGGTTTTTTTGCTTTTATCCCTACCGATTATGCCGGCGTATCCGAATTGGGCATCATTTCAGGCGGAGGCATTTTTATCGGCCTGATTATTTCATTGACGGTATTGCCCGCCCTATTCAGCGTTCTTTCCGTCAACGATGTACAGCCGATTCGTTCACCGTTGACCCCGGCATTTATTATTACTTTCCCATTTCGCTTTTCAACCGGCATCAGAATTGTTTCCATATTGCTGGCTATAGGCGCCTGCTTTGTCTTGACTGATCTTTCTTTTGATTACAACCCTATCAATCTCAGAGATCCTAACAGCGAATCAGTCTTAGCCATTAAAGAATTATTAAAGTCCAAAACGGATTCCCCGTTTGCGCTGACTGCGTTGGCAAACAATCTTGAAGACGCCGAAAAAGTCACTGGTCAACTTAAACAGCAGCCATCAGTCCATGAAACCATCACCTTGGCGAATTTTGTAGCTAAAGATCAGGATGAAAAACTAACGACGATTGAAGATTTAAATATGATGCTGGGCGGACAACTTGAAAATTTCGACAACATACTCGATACCGCCAATCAGCAAGCGGCGTTGATCAAATTCAATGACGCGTTAAAAAAAGCCATTCTTGAAAAATCTCCGAATGTGCCGCAACAAACCTTGCAACAATTGCAACAGCGCATCGAAGCGTTTATGAAACAGGCAGATGCTAACCAGAACCCAACTGCAAGTTACGTGCAGCTGGAAAAAAACATTTTAGGCTTGCTGCCGTTTACCTTAGAACGCCTGCGAACCAGCCTGACAGCAACCGCATTTGGACTGAATAACTTACCGCTGGAGATAAGATCGCACTGGATTAGCGCCAGTGGACTCTATCGGGTACTGATCATGCCGGAAAAAGATCAAAACCAACCTGAGAATTTAAAAGAATTTGTTACTCAGGTGCAAGCTATTGATAACTCGGTTTCCGGCCTGCCGATTATCAATCAGGCGGGTGGCGATGCTATTGTCAAGGCATTTATTAATGCCTTCAGCGGTGCTTTTATTGCCATTGTGGTGTTATTATTGCTGATGTACAGAAGCGTCAGAAAGACCTTACTGGTCATCATGCCATTACTGCTAGCTGCAATGCTAACCGGTGCAACCAACGTGTTACTGGATAATCCTTTCAATTTTGCCAATATCATCGCCCTGCCCTTGCTGCTGGGCATGGGTATCGACAGCAGTATCCTGATCATGCACAGACACCATTCCAGTTCGGGTGAAGATGAAAATTTGCTGCAAAGCAGCACCACCCGAGGCATTATTTTCAGCTCCATAACGACCTTGTGCAGTTTTTCGAGCCTTGCTTTCACCGCCCATCAGGGTATGGCAAGCATGGGTTTAGTATTGGCCATAGGCCTTACTTTCACAGTGATGTGTTCTTTAATAGTCCTGCCTGCTTTCAGCGGCAAAAGAATTTAATTTTTTGAGGTATCTAATGTCATTCAGTATCGCCGAACTTTTTTCTCAACACAGCACTGATAAATTTGATCTGCACGAACAACATTTAAACAACCAAATGGTCAGAGTGTTAAAGACCATAGGTTATGACCGCCACTATCAAAAAGCCATCGGACAATATCTCTACGACCAGGAAGGCACTGAATACCTGGACTTGCTCAGCGGTTTCGGTGTGTTTGCGATCGGCCGCAATCATCCGGCCGTTATTAGCGCATTGACTGAGACCTTAACGCTGGAACTGCCAAACTTAGTGCAAATGGACGTATCGGTGCTCAGTGGATTGCTGGCGCAGGAAATCCTGAAAACCACGCCGGACAATCTGAACAAGATGTTCTTTTGCAACTCCGGAACCGAATCCGTAGAAGCTGCAATCAAATTTGCCCGCTATACCACCAAGCGTGAAAAAATCGTCTTCTGCGAACACGGCTATCACGGCTTGACCATGGGATCATTGTCATTAAACGGCGAAAATATTTTCCGTGAAGGTTTTGGACCGCTGCTGCCCGGTTGCAGTGCCGTTCCTTTCAACGATCTTGCCGCGCTGGAACAGGCTTTAAGCAATAAAGACGTTGCCGCCTTCATCGTCGAACCTATTCAAGGCAAAGGTGTTAATGTTCCTGATGACAATTATTTACCGGAAGTTGAACGTTTATGCAAAAAATACGGCACGTTGTTCGTCGCCGATGAAGTCCAAACCGGCTTGGGACGCACCGGAAAATTCTGGGCGATCGACCATTGGAACGTCAAACCGGACATGATTTGTATGGCCAAAGCCCTGTCCGGCGGTTTTGTACCGGTCGGTGCGGTTGCCATCACCCAAAAAATTATGGATACCGTTTATAACCGTATGGACCGGGCTGTCGTGCATGGCTCTACCTTCTCAAAGAACAACATGGCGATGGCGGCAGGACTTGCCACACTTCATGTGATGGAAGACGAGAAACTGGTCGAAAACAGCATGAAAGTCGGCACCGACATTATCGACAGCCTGAACACTATGGCTGGAAAATATGAATTCCTGAAAGAAGCGCGCGGCAAAGGCATGATGATTGCGATTGAATTCCAATCCCCCAAAAGCCTGAAACTCAAAGCAGCATGGGCAATGCTGGAAGCCGCCAACAAGGGTCTGTTCTGCCAAATGATCACCATACCTTTGTTTAAAGAACACCACATCTTAACGCAGGTTGCCGGCCACGGCATGAACGTGGTCAAGCTGTTGCCGCCGCTAAACTTAACGCAAAAAGACCGTGATACCATCGTCAATTCATTCGATAAAACCATCGCCGATACCCATCAAATCCCCGGCTCCATCTGGGATTTGGGCAAGAATCTGGCGGGACATGCCTTAAAAGGAAAAAAAGGCTAGAGAAAAAGAACGCGGACGCCAAAAGTAGGCGCCTCTAGGCGACGCAGATGAATATGATGAAAGTTGATAGTTTCATAAAACTTATTCCATCATAGTTAACAGCGTTCTATTATTAATCTGCATCTGCAAATAGTTACAAACTGGAAAAAGCAATGAAAAAAATCATTCCAATATGTTTATTATTTATCACTTTGTGCTTTTCACATTGGGCGGCCGCTCATGCGGTGATAACCGATTATTCGCTAAAAATCACGCCGATTCGTGCCAATACTCCGGGCAATGTCGAGCTGTTGTTTAATTCCCATATTGAACTGGGCTTGTCGCAGATTTTCCTAGTTAGCAAAGGCGATAAACATCAATTGTTAACCGCTACTAATGGCAGCAAACAAGGTCAGATTGTTATCCAGATTCCGCCTTTGGACGCTGGCGATTATGCTCTCAGATTTAAAGTCTTCGCTGCTGATGGTCATTTAACCGAAGACGTTATTCATTTTTCCGTTTCCAAATAGGAGTTGGCAATGGCCGGCATAGCTGATTTTCTCGATTCCCTGATTGGCGGGTTTGACCTGATTTGTTATTCACTAGCAATCGGCGGCCTGTTCTGGGGACTTTTTGTATTGCGTCCGTGGACCAGTAACAATGGCTACAATGCAGCATTATTGCAAAAAACCGTCACTGTTATTTACAAAGGCGGCTTTTGGCTGGCTGCGGCTCAACTTTTTAAAATTGTGCTCAAAGTTTGGTTGATGACCGCCGTACTTGAGCGCTGGCCGTTTCCTGAATTCGCGAGTACCACGCAATTTATAGGCGGCATAGTACGTACAGTTCTGACTGTAGTTATGGCGGGGTACTGTTATCAATACCTCAGCAAGAATCCTGACTCCAAACAGCACTGGATAACCGCCGGCATTGTAGCCTTGCCGATGATTATTTCTGGCGCTTGGCTGGTGCATGGCGCCGGACGTTTTGAAAATCAGTTTATATTAATGTCACTGACGGTCATCCATCAGTTGGCCGCAGCGGCCTGGATCGGCGGTGTGTTTCAGCTGGTCTACCTGTGGCTGTTACGCAGCAGCAAACAGATTGATGCCGGACTATGGCCTTTGTTGCTTAAGCGTTTCTCTATGTTCGGCATAGCTTCGGTTGCAATGATTCTGATCTCGGGTCTGCCTATCGCTCTGCAATACATCGACACCTGGAACGGCTTGATCGGTACCGGCTACGGCAATTTGCTGATGGTAAAAATAGTTTTAATGAGCATCGCTCTGGGCTTTGCCTTTTTGAACAAATCCGCAGTATCGGCATTCGGTTTTTCAGGCAATAGCCACGCATTAACTAACCGCGTTCCTTATTACATTGAAGCGGAAACTTTTGTACTGATCACTTTGCTGTTTACCGCCGCGAGCTTGGCTTCTCAGCCTCCGGCTATCGATATTCCTAGCCTGACGGCAAGCTGGCAGGAAGTCTTGAACACATTCAGCCCGCAAATCCCACAAACCAGCTCGCCAACGCATACCGATTTGATTGCAGGCGAAGCAGGACGTGTTGCCATTGTCGGCCAAGTGCCTTCCCTGGCGGCAACCGAATGGTCGAACTATAACCATAACATTGCCGGTATTTTTCTGACCGTAATGAGTTTTTTTGCGATGTTGTCTTACGTTAGAAAGCCTGGCTTTGAATACTGCAAATATTGGCCGCTGGGCTTTGTCGGTCTGGGTATCTTCCTGTTTTTCCGCAGTGACGCCGAAACCTGGCCTCTGGGTCCAATAGGCTTTTGGGAAAGTACTTTTAACAACGGTGAGGTATTACAGCACCGGATTGCGACCCTACTGGTATTTGTACTCGGCATTATGGAACTCACTGCCAGAATAACCAAAAACCCAACCAGCAAATTACCGTTTGTTTTTCCATTGCTGGCGGCTTTTGGCGGTTTGATGCTGCTGACCCATTCACATGTCGGCTTTCAGCCCAAAAGTGCTTTTCTTATCCAGGTCGGCCATACGATGATGGGGATTTTCTCTCTCATTCTGGCAAGCGGTCGTTGGCTGGAATTAAAATTGGACAGACCAGGCAAGGACATTGCCGGTTTTATTTCTGTTGCCGCCCTGTTTCAGATTGGCATCATCCTGATGTTCTATCGCGAACCTCTTTACTAATATGAATACATTACATAACTACCCACTGCTTAAAGATATCAATTCACCGGCCGATGTACGCAAGCTGTCGAAAAGCCAGCTTAAGCCTCTGGCAAAAGAGTTACGCGAATTTTTAACCCATACTGTGAGCATTTCCGGCGGCCATTTTTCCGCGGGCTTGGGCACAGTTGAGTTAACGGTAGCCTTGCATTATGTGTTCGATACACCCTCTGACCAGCTGGTTTGGGATGTGGGTCACCAAGCTTATCCGCACAAGATTCTGACCGGACGAAAAGAACGCATGACGACTATTCGTACCAAGGACGGCGTATCGGCGTTTCCGAATCGGGCAGAAAGCGAATACGATGCGTTCGGCGTCGGGCATTCCAGCACATCGATCAGCGCGGCCTTAGGCATGGCGATTGCGTCTGAGTTAAAAGGCGAAGACAAAAAAATGGTCGCCATTATCGGCGACGGCAGCATTACCGGCGGCATGGCTTTTGAAGCGATGAACCATGCGGGCGCTCTGGATGCCAATCTGTTGGTGATTCTGAACGACAACGATATGTCGATCTCGCCACCGGTCGGCGCGATGAATAATTACCTGACCAAGATTTTGTCCAGCAAATTTTATTCGTCAATGCGCGAAGGCAGCAAAAAAGCGCTGAGCAGCATGCCCAGCGTCTGGGAACTGGCGCGACGTACCGAAGAACATATGAAAGGCATGGTCGTGCCGGGCACCTTGTTTGAGGAGCTTGGTTTTAACTATATCGGCCCGATTGACGGGCACGATGTAGACATGCTGGTATCAACTCTGGAAAACCTGAAGCATATTACCGGCCCGCGCTTTTTACATATCGTCACTCAAAAAGGCAAAGGTTATCCGCCTGCCGAAAAAGATCCATTGGCTTACCACGGTGTACCGGCCTTCGATCCGACTAAGGATTGCCTCCCTAAATCCGCGCCTTCCCCGCATCCGACTTATACGGAAGTGTTTGGCGAATGGCTTTGCGATATGGCCGCACAAGACGAGCGCTTATTGGGCATTACCCCGGCTATGCGCGAAGGTTCCGGACTGGTTAAATTTTCGGAGTGCTACCCAAGACGTTATTTCGATGTGGCCATTGCCGAACAACATGCAGTAACGCTGGCAGCAGGACAAGCTTGCCAAGGTGCAAAGCCCGTCGTCGCTATTTACTCGACGTTCCTGCAACGGGCTTACGATCAGATGATTCATGATGTCGCAATCCAGAATCTGGATGTATTGTTTGCGCTGGATCGCGCCGGTTTAGTCGGCCCGGACGGCCCGACCCATGCCGGCAGCTTCGATTACAGCTATATGCGTTGCATTCCGAATATGCTGGTGATGGCGCCTGCCGATGAAAACGAATGCCGGCAAATGCTCTATACTGGCTTTATGCATGAAGGCCCGGCGTCGGTGCGTTATCCGCGCGGCAAAGGTCCTGGCGTTGCCGTCAATAAAGACATGACCGCATTACCGATAGGCAAAGGCGAAGTGCGTCATCAAGGCAGCCGTATCGCTATTTTGGCTTGGGGCAGCATGGTCGCTCCGGCTATGGAAGCGGGCAAACAATTGGGCGCAACCGTCGTCAACATGCGCTTTGTGAAGCCTATCGATGCCGAACTGATTCTTGAGTTAGCCAAGAGCCATGAAGTGCTGATCACCGTCGAAGAAAACGTGCTCGCCGGTGGCGCAGGCAGTGCCGTCAATGACTTCCTGCAAGCGCAACAAATCCTGATGCCGGTGTTGAATATCGGCCTGCCGGACAGTTTTGTCGAGCAAGGCACAAGAGAAGAATTGCTGGCGTTATGCGGTCTGGATGTGCAAGGAATTCTTACTCAGGCTGAGAAGTTTTGCGCGTAAAAGCATTCTGAGGTAATGATCAAAAAAGGGCGACCAAAGGGTCGCCCTTTTTTTATGCCTATGAAAGGCATGAAATGATTGCCATACTTAATTTTTGAGATCCAAAACACTTGATCAAGCTCAATAGCATCGCATACCATTTTCCCATCTACGCGATGAACGCTCCTTACCTTGGCTTAAAGACATGTTAACCATCCTGACACTTCCGGTATTAAACGATAATTACATTTACCTTATTCACGACCCTGTATCAGGCGGAACTGCTGTGGTAGACCCTGCCGTTGCCCAGCCGGTTCTTGATATTTTGGCGCAAAAAGACTGGCGGCTAACCATGATTCTTAATACCCATCATCATGGGGATCATGTCGGCGGTAATCTGGAGTTGAAGCAAAAAACCGGCTGCACGGTGATTGCGCCTCTTTCAGACCGGCATAGAATCCCCGGCGTAGATCGCGGCGTTGTTGACGGTGATCTGATAACACTCGGCAAGCATTCGGCCAGGATTATCTCGACTCCGGGACACACCAGCGGCCATGTCGTTTATCATTTTGCCGATGACAACACTCTGTTTTGCGGCGACACGTTGTTTGTGATGGGCTGCGGCCGGTTGTTTGAAGGTACTGCGGAGCAGATGTGGCATTCGTTACAGAAATTGAAGGCATTGCCCACACCGACTCAAATCTATTGTGCCCATGAATATACCCAAGCCAATGGCCGGTTTGCGTTAACGGTAGAGCCGGATAACCGGCAATTACAACAACGAATGGATGTTATTGATCAGCTGAGGGCAAACCACTTGCCGACAGTACCGTCGACGATAGAACAGGAACTGGCGACCAATCCGTTTTTCAGGGAAGACAGTTTGGCATTGCAGGAAACCATTATGATGGCAAATAAAACGCCAGTAGAAGTTTTTGCGGAAATCAGGCGGCTGAAGGACAATTTTTAATTGCCTTTGAGGATCAATGTCGGATTATAGAGCCAGTAAACTGAGCTCCACAGCGTTGGACAAATGTAGGGGCGACCTGCCGGGTCGCCTCCATAGGCATCCCAAAGATTAGCCTTTCGGCCGCATATGCGGAAACAACAATACATCGCGGATTGACGGCGCATCGGCAAACAGCATCACCAGACGATCGATACCTATGCCCTCGCCTGCTGTCGGCGGCATGCCGTGTTCCAGCGCGACGATATAATCGGCGTCAAAGTGCATGGCTTCATCATCGCCGGCTTCTTTTTCCTCAACCTGTTTTTGGAAACGCGCGGCCTGGTCTTCGGCATCGTTCAACTCGGTAAAGCCGTTGGCGATTTCACGGCCTCCGACAAAGAATTCAAAACGATCGGTGACATGCGGATCGTTGTCATTGCGTCTTGCCAACGGTGATACTTCAACCGGATAAGCAGTGATAAAAGTCGGATTCATCAACCGGCTTTCCACGGTCTTTTCAAATATCTCGATCTGGATTTTGCCCAGACCGTAACCGTCTTTGACCGGAATATTCAGTTTTTTGGCAACTTCAACCGCAGCTTCGCGTGTGGCGATATTCTCCGCCGTTAAGTCGGGATTAAAGTGCAGAATCGACTCAACCACGGTCATACGGTCGAACGGCTTGCCGAAATCGTATTGTTCGCCTTGATAGGTAATCATAGTTTGCCCCAACACTTCAATCGCAACACCGCGCAACATGGTTTCGGTTAAGTCCATTAACTCATGGTATTCCGCATAAGCCTGATAAAACTCCAGCATCGTGAATTCGGGATTATGGCGGGTCGATAAACCTTCGTTGCGGAAGTTGCGGTTAATTTCAAACACCCGTTCAAAACCTCCGACCACCAAGCGTTTTAAATACAATTCCGGTGCGATACGTAAATACAGCTCCATATCCAGCGCGTTATGAAAAGTCGTAAAAGGACGTGCCGTTGCTCCACCGGGAATCATTTGCATCATCGGCGTTTCAACTTCCAAGAAATTGCGCTCAATCAAGAATTGGCGAATATAAGCAACGACTTTGGAACGAATCAAGAAAGTGTTGCGCGATTGCTCGCTCATGATCAAATCCAAATAACGCTGACGGTATTTAATTTCCTGATCGGCAATGCCGTGAAATTTTTCAGGCAATGGACGCAAAGCTTTTGTCAGCAGGCGAATGTCATCAACCTTAACGCTGAGTTCGCCAGTCTGGGTTTTAAACAATACGCCTTCCGCACCGACAATATCGCCGATATCCCATTTTTTAAACTGCTCGTTGTAAAAGCCTTCGGGCAATGTATCGCGAGTTACATACAGCTGTATTTTGCCGGACATGTCCTGAATATGGCAGAAACTGGCCTTGCCCATCACCCGGCGGGTCATCATCCGCCCTGCTAATTTCACACGCATTGGCTCTGCTTCGAGTTCTTCCTTGGATTTTTCCGCGTATTCGGCCAGCAGTTCGCCGGCCACCACATTGCGGCGAAAATCGGTAGGAAAAGCAATGCCGCCGTTTTCGCGCAATTCGTTCAATTTGCTGCGGCGTTGCCTGATTTGTTCCTGTTCGTCGTGCTCAATTTCTGACATTTTTTGTTAACTCTTTGTTTAAATAGATTTACAGACCGCTCTTCAAGCTGGCCTCGATAAACTGATCCAGATCGCCATCCAAAACTGCCTGGGTGTTGCCTGTTTCGACGCTGGTACGCAAATCCTTGATCCGCGATTGATCCAAAACATAGGAACGGATCTGACTGCCCCAGCCTATATCCGACTTGGTATCTTCCAGTGCCTGGGCCGATTCGCTACGCTTGCGCATTTCCAGTTCGTATAATTTCGCTTTCAATTGCTTCATCGCGGTATCGCGGTTTTTATGCTGTGAGCGGTCGCTCTGGCACTGCACGACAATTCCGGTCGGGTTATGGGTCATACGCACGGCCGACTCGGTTTTGTTGATATGCTGACCGCCCGCGCCGCTGGCACGGTAAACGTCGACTCGTATATCGGCGGGATTGATGTCGATGTCGATATCATCATCAATTTCCGGCGATACGAATACCGATGCAAACGAGGTATGGCGGCGATTGCCCGAATCGAACGGCGATTTCCTGACCAAGCGGTGCACGCCGGTTTCGGTGCGCAGCCAGCCGAACGCATATTCGCCTTCGAACTTGATCGTGGCGCTTTTGATGCCGGCCACGTCGCCTTGCGACTCTTCGATCAGTTCGGTTTTAAAACCTTTCTGCTCGCCCCAACGCAAATACATGCGCTCGATGATTGATGCCCAGTCCTGAGCCTCGGTACCGCCGGAGCCGGACTGTATGTCCAAAAAGGCGTTGTTGGCGTCCATTTTTCCGGAGAACATGCGGCGAAATTCCAGGTCTGCGACTCTTTTTTCAAAACCCTCCAGATCATCTACGACGGTATCAACGGTTTCCTCATCGTTTTCTTCGACCGCCATCAGCAGCAATTCTTCTGCGTCGCTAAGACCGCGTTCCAGGTCATTAATGGTATTAACGATGACTTCCAGTTGGCCGCGCTCTTTGCCCAGAGCCTGCGCTTCTTCGGGGTTATCCCATATTTTCGGATTTTCCAGCTCCCGTAAAACTTCGATTAGACGTTCGCTCTTGACGTCAAAGTCAAAGATACCTCCTAAGGGCATCGCCACGGCTTTTTAAGTCGGCTATTTTGTTTTTGATCGGATTTATTTCTTGCATGAGGTGTATTTAACCAATGACAGTCGAGACCAAACGCACGTATGAACGCCGGTCGATAAAAACTTTAGAGGAAGAGATTATAAACCATTAGCAGGACCTATTCATCCCAAGTTACCGGCTTGAAACCGTTGGATAGCAACTTTAGCTAGTCACCTGTCATCAAATAACGGAAAAATCGATTTGCATCCCCAGCTTCAGGGACAGCTGCCGTTCTGCACGGCCTTTATTGATCGCAATTTCGATCAAACCGCTGGAATTTTTATACCAGAACGCCTGTTGTTCTTCGACATCGCTGAAAGTACCGGCCTGTTTAACTGTTACATTGTTGATGGTTAGAGTCTTGCCGTCATAGGTTTCTTGATAGCGCAATCCGGTCATTGCATTGCCGTAATAATCGAAATAAATCACTTCCGCCAAGTCTTGCGGCCAATTGCTTAAATCATTTCGTTCAAATGGCTGCGACAAACCATCCGCCTCATTGATAGCCAACTTTGCGGCAACGGGAGCAAATAGATCCCTGCCGTGAAAGCTCATCGAGCAAACTTTCGGTCTCCAGGTAATTTCCGACCATTGCGCATGTTTAGCCTGGACGGAGACGGTATTGAACAAGCCGTTATCCGGCCCGACAAAAATTTGTCCGTCAGCGTGCAAAACAGCGGCTTTGCGCTCGCCGCCGACACCAGGATCGACCACAGCCAGAAAAATGCTGTTTGCAGGAAAACTGTGCCGCAATGCGGCCAATAGATAAGAACTTAAATGGGGATCGGCTATCGGGGCATTACTCAGCAGATTAATGACAGGTGTATTCGGCGCTGTTTGCCGTAACACGGATTCCATTTGCCCGATATAAGGGCCGGATGGCCCAAAATCGGTAAAAAGAACGATGCAGGTCACTGAGCCAGCACGTCCAGTCCGGCATTCGCCGCGCCAGTTCCCGACTGGCTAGCAGCATACACACCATCCCTGGCGATAAATGTCATAACCTGCTCTTCAACGGCTTGTTGGCTGCGTGTTAGCCCGGCAAAATCAAATAACTTGGTATCAGCCAATTGTGAAGGCGCGACATTTTGAAGACTGGTAAAAATGGTTTCCAGACGTCCCGGAAACTGCTTATCCCAAGTTCTCAACATGGCTTTCATGGCTTGGCGCTGCATGTTTTCCTGGGAACCGCATAAGTTGCACGGGATGATCGGGTAGTTTTTAAACGCGGCCAAGCGTTCAATGTCTTTTTCACGGGTGTACGCCAGAGGCCGAATAATAATATTTTTCTTATCGTCGCTTAACAACTTGGGCGGCATCGCTTTTAATTTGCCGCCGTAAAAAATATTCAGGAAAAAGGTTTCGAGTATGTCGTCGCGATGATGACCCAAAGCTATTTTGGTGACATTGTTGGCTTCGGCATAACCGTACAAGGTACCTCGCCGCAAGCGCGAACACAGTCCGCAGGTAGTGTTGCCCTCAGGGATAACCCGCTTTACCACGCTATAGGTGTCTTTTTCAATAATATGATACGGCACGCCCAGCGATTTAAGATATTCCGGCAATACATGCTCGGGAAAACCGGGCTGCTTCTGGTCCAAGTTGACCGCAATCAACTCGAATTCAACCGGCGCCGTTTGTTGCAAGTGCATCAGAATATCCAGCAAGGTAAATGAATCTTTACCGCCGGACAAGCACACCATGATCTTGTCGCCGTTTTCGATCATGTTGTAGTCGGCTATCGCATCGCCGACGGTGTGCCGCAATTTCTTTTGCAGCTTGTTAAATTGGGTTCTAGATTTTTGGTTTGGATCTGACATGGTCAGAGATATGAGATATTTGAAAGGAAAGAATGCGGGGTTCGTGTAGCCGAACCCCGATAAACGATTGCGTCAGCCGTTGTAACGCTGAAAAATCAGTGTAGCGTTGGTGCCGCCGAAGCCGAAGCTATTCGACATGATCGTGTTTAACGTAATGTTGTCTTTACGTTCACGCACTATCGGAATACCTGCTGCACCCGGATCAAGCTGGGTGATGTTGGCCGATGCGCTAAGGAAATTTTCTTCCATCATTAACAACGAATAAATCGCCTCATTAACGCCCGCCGCGCCCAGTGCATGACCTGTCAGCGACTTAGTGGAGCTGACCAAAGGTACATTATCCTGGCCGAACACGGCGCGCAAAGCTTCAAGTTCTTTGGTATCGCCGACCGGCGTACTGGTGCCGTGAGCATTAATATAATCAATCTTGCTGCCGCCAATAGTCGCCATCGCTTGCTGCATGCAACGCACAGCGCCTTCGCCTGACGGTTGAACCATGTCATAACCGTCGGAAGTTGCTCCGTAACCGGTCAGCTCAGCGTAGATTTTCGCGCCGCGCGCTTTGGCATGTTCCAGTTCTTCAATGACCAGAACACCGCCGCCGCCGGAAATAACAAAGCCGTCACGGGTTTCATCATAAGGCCTTGAAGCCGTAGTCGGAGTGTCATTGTATTTGGAAGACAAAGCACCCATCGCGTCAAATAACATCGACATGGACCAATGCACTTCCTCACCACCACCAGCAAACACGATATCCTGCTTGCCCATCTGGATCAGTTCCATCGCATGACCGATACAGTGCGCGCTGGTTGCACACGCTGAACTGATCGTGTAATTGACGCCTTTAATTTTATAAGGTGTAGCAAGACATGCAGTATTGGTGCTGGACATGCTTCTAGGCACCATATAAGGCCCGACTTTTTTGATGCCCTTGTCGCGTAAAATATCAGCAGCATCAACAATGTTTGATGTTGAAGGACCGCCGGATCCCATGACCAGGCCAGTTCTGAAATTTGAAACTTCTGCTTCATCCAGACCGGAATCATCAATCGCTTGCTGCATGGCAATATAATTAAACGCAGCACCATCACCCATAAAACGTTTTATTTTACGGTCGATAAATTCGTCTAAATCTATATTGATAGGCCCGTGAACATGGCTACGAAAACCCATTTCTTTATATACGTCTGCAAAGGCAATTCCTGAACGGCCTTCCTTTAGCGAATCGACAACTTCGGCTCGATTATTTCCTATACTGGAAACAATACCTAAACCGGTAACTACGACTCTTTTCATTGTTAGTGCCTCTAAAAATCTTCTGTGGAAGTGAATAGACCAACCCGTAAATCGGTAGCCTCATAAATCACTTTGCCATCAACTTCCATGGTGGCATCAGCTATACCCATAACTAACTTCCGCATTATCACTCTTTTTAAGTTGACCCGATAGATAACTTTCTTGGCAGTAGGCAACACTTGTCCAGTAAATTTAACTTCACCGACCCCCAAAGCACGACCTTTACCGGGACCGCCCATCCAGCACAAAAAAAAGCCGACCAACTGCCACATCGCGTCCAACCCCAAGCAACCGGGCATTACAGGATCGCCCTGAAAATGGCAGCCGAAAAACCATAAATCAGGCGTTATATCCAGCTCAGCAATAATCTCGCCTTTTCCATATGCGCCGCCCTCATCCGTAATAAGGGTAATACGATCCATCATCAGCATATTCGGTAAAGGTAATTGCGCATTTTTTGGCCCGTACAGCTCCCCCCTGCCGGACTTCAACAATTCTTCGCGCGTAAAACTGTGCTGTTTACCCATACTCTTTAATACCTTAACGTGGTGGTTATTATTATTATGAATTGTGCATTATCTAACAGACGCCAAAAAAAATCAGCTCAAATTTTAGCCGGGCAGCACGTCGAGCATCAATTCCTTTATCTTCAGAGCCTTCCTTTGCATGAGCTGCTGATAAATAATGGCATAAGAAAGCACCGAAGTTACATATTTCCTGGTTTCTTTATAAGGAATGGTTTCTATCCAGATATCTGCAGGCACGGACGCAGCAATGGGCAGCCATTTTGCTACTCGTCCCGACCCGGCATTATAAGCCGCAATTGCCAATGCAAAATGGCCATTAAATTGCCTTAGCAACTGCTTGTAATAAAAAGCACCGTACCTGACATTAACATCAGGATTAAACAGACTGTTGTCTGACTGCCATTTTTCCTTTAAATCGCGGGCTATCTGCATTCCTGTCTTGGGCATAACTTGCATTAAACCACGCGCACCAACGGCTGACTCGGCATTTTTATTGAATATGCTTTCCTGCCGGATCAGGCCAAAAACAATGGCCGGATCCAGATTATGCAAGGAGGCATTATTATGAACCTGGCTCGCATAATAAACGGGGAACCGCAACGCCAGATCATCCCAATAGTCCGCTTTAACCAATGTAGCAATGGCAATTTGGTCTTTGTGCCATTGCTGAGCTAGTTTGGCAGCAACCATGCGCTGCTCCTTGCTCAGTTTTTTTACCGCATACCACCATTGCCGTTCAGCCTCTTGATCCCTGTTCAGCAAATTAAGCTCCCGAACCACTTTAAAGTCGGTTTCATTGGCTAATTTTTCCAGCTCATTTTCCGCCAGAAGAACCGGTTTATTTGAGAACTGATAAGGCTTATGAACATTATCCGCGGCCAGAAACCCGTAAAAGCTCCGGTCTTCTGCGAGCTTCGTGTAGACATTTTGCGCCTGTAAAGTATCTCCGGTTTTTTCCAGCGATCTAGCCAGCCAATATTGCCATTTAGGATCTTGCAGCTCTTGGGCTGTCAAACCTGCCAGCGCTTCGGTGACATGTTGCCAGTTTTGTTCAAGCAAAGCTGCACGGACTTTCCATTCATTAACTTCCTCATCAGCAATCGGCAATTGATTAAGACGTGAATAAGCTTCCGGGCTTCGGCTGTGCGCCAAGCTAAGTGCAAGGCTGCGCTCCAATTGCAGGATAGTCTGAGCATCTATCTGGAAAGTGTGCTTTTTATCGTCCCAAAGTTGGATGGCCATACTCAAATCGGATTTTGCCAGCCGATGTATGCCATGAGCGAAAAGCCGCCCCATTTGCGGACTCAAAAAACCGTCATTCCCGATCAGGGCCGGCTTTTGATGAACCTGCAACCATACCTCGGCAATATCCTGATCAGCACCATCCATCAGACGACGGACGTATTCGGCCACCGAGACATTATCTTTGCTCAGAGCCAACTCAAACCGTTGCCAGATAAGTTCCCGTGTAAAGCCGAGAGACATCATTAATTCCGACAACAGTGGATCACATTCTTGCGGCAAAGAATCCCCGGTTATCCACAAACGTCTGGCTTCATTTAATGCCTGCTGCTGATTGCCTGTCTTATAGATTGCCAGATTGTACTGGCATTCAAGAGCCGTATTTTCCGCTGCTTCATAATTCAGGATAAAATCGCTCCAGCGCTCATTTTTAGCTAGGTAATCCAGCCACTTGGATCGCAACAATCCGGCGTAGCGGGTCGTTTTATAGGCTGCTAAAAAGGACAGAACTTGATCATCTTGCTGTAAATTCTCTTTCAGCCATTGATATTGCAGGTAAGGATACAGGGGATAATCGCTCAAGGCAGCACTCGCGCGCGTGAATGCCGCATCATTGCCTTGAGCAAGCAGTTTTTCCGCTTGTAGAAAATCGTTTCTTTGCTGATCGAGCGTATTGCCAAATACTGCATCGGAAAAAAGAAGCGGATATATCAACACAATCCATGCCAAGCATTTCATATTTCACTCACAGTAATGTATTCCTAAAGATGTTTCAGACAGATATAATCAAGCGCTAATGAAAACATCCCTATCAAATCCCGTGCAGCCAAAGCAAGCTCCCCAGCCATACAGTTGGAGTTCTATCTACCAGATTGCTTTGGAACACAAAAAAGAACTGATTATTTCTCATTTTATCGCCATTTTGGCAACCATTGCCAGCGTTCCGGTTCCCTTATTGATGCCGTTGCTGGTCGATGAAGTTTTATTGCATAAACCCGGCATTATCATAAAAACAGTCAATCAGCTGTTCCCTGTAGCCTGGCAACTTCCGATTCTTTACATCAGCGTTATCTTGCTGGTCAGCGTTATACTGCGCATTATCGCGATCATTTTCAACATCATTCAGTCCAGGCAATTTTCCTGCATTGCCAAAGATATTGTGTTCCGCATCCGCGCTAACCTGATCGGGCATTTACAAAATATTTCCATGTCTGAATACGAGAGTCTAGGCACCGGCACGGTGGTGACCCACCTGGTCAAAGACCTTGACACAATCGACACGTTTATCGGCACGACCGTCAGCAAACTGCTGGTGGCCGCCCTGACCGTTATCGGTACCGCGGTCATTTTATTATGGATGCACTGGCAGCTGGGTTTATTTATCCTGCTGCTAAATCCTGTGGTTATTTATCTGACCCGCGTGATCGGTTCCCGTGTTAAAGACCTTAAATCAAAAGAAAACTCTGCCTTTGAAGTTTTTCAGCAATCCTTGACTGAAACTTTGGAAGCAATCCATCAGATACGCGCCAGCAACCGCGAAAAGCATTATTGTCAGCAACTGATTGATTCGGCCCGTTCCGTTAAGGACTTTTCGACCGCATTCGCCTGGAAAAGCGATGCAGCGACACGATTGAGCTTTCTGGTGTTCCTGTTCGGATTTGACATATTCCGAGCCTGCGCGATGCTGATGGTGTTTTATTCCGATCTCAGCATCGGGCAAATGCTGGCCGTGTTCGGCTACCTGTGGTTTATGATGGCTCCGGTACAGGAAATCCTGAGCATCCAGTATGCCTTCTATGCTGCCAAAGCGGCGCTAATCCGCATCAACCGGCTTAACACCCTGAAGCAAGAGCCTCATTATCCTCACCTTGAAAATCCGTTTTTGAACAAAAAGACTGTGTCTTTGCGCGTAAAAAACCTGCATTTCAGCTACAGCGATGAAAAAATACTCGACGGCATCCATTTAAAAATCAAAGCCGGCGAAAAGGTGGCACTGGTCGGCGCGAGCGGCGGCGGCAAATCGACACTGATACAAGCCCTGATCGGCCTCTATCCACCCGACCACGGCCAGATTTATTTCGATGAAGTTCCGATCGACCGCATCGGCCTGGAAGTGGTCAGGGAAAACGTCGTTACCGTACTGCAACACCCCGTCCTCTTTAATGACACCATCCGTGCTAATCTGACTCTGGGTAAACCAGCTACCGATGAGGCCTTGTGGAATGCGTTGGCTATCGCACAGTTAAACGACATCGTGCAGGATATGCACAAAGGACTGGATACCATTGTCGGTCGGCTGGGCATGAGACTCTCGGGCGGCCAGCGGCAACGCATGGCGATTGCCAGAATGATCGTGGCCGACCCCAAGGTGGTTATATTGGATGAAGCCACCTCGGCGCTGGATAGCGAAACAGAGCATAAATTGCATCAAGCGATGGCTGAATTTTTAGAAGGCCGCACCACCATCATCATCGCCCACCGCCTGAGCGCCGTTAGACAGGCCGATCATGTTTATGTTTTTGAGCAAGGCAAAATCTGCGAACACGGGCAACATGAAACACTGCTCAGCCAAAACGGCCTTTATGCAAAACTTTATGGTGAGTATCAGTAATACAGGTGAAACACAAAAGGCGCGAGGAGAAACAATATCCTTAAGCTGCCTTTAACCTTGCACCGTTAAGCTAGAAGACCTATGACTGAACACTACGATCTACACTGCCACTCTACCGCCTCCGATGGCGCACTGTCGCCGACAGCCTTAGTGCAACGCGCCCATCAATGCGGCGTCACCTCGCTGGCTTTAACCGATCACGATACGGTCGCAGGACTTAATGAAGCAAAAACTGCGGCGGACGCGGCGGGCATTAAATTAATTCCCGGCATTGAATTGTCAACCAGCTGGCAGAACAAATGTTTTCACATTGTCGGACTGGGCATTAATCCTATGCATCCGCCACTGGCTGAGGCCACCCGCAACCTGCAACTCATGCGTATTGAACGCGCCGAGAAGATCGCATCCAAGCTGGAGAAAAAACGCATTTCCGGCGCGCTGGAAGCCGTCAAAAAAGCCGCAGGAGACGGCATGATCACCCGCTCTCATTTCGCCGATTTCCTGGTTTCGCAATTCCATGTATCCACTCACCAGGAAGCTTTCGACCGCTATCTCGGCTCCGGGAAAGACGCTTATGTGCCGACAACCTGGGCTGATCTGGAACTGGCGATAAGCTGGATCACTGAATCCGGCGGCGTTGCGGTATTGGCGCATCCGTTACGCTACAATCTGACCGCCAGCTGGATGAAACGCCTGCTGGCGGCTTTCAAGCAAGCCGGAGGTGCGGGCATAGAAGTCGTTACCGGCCGTTATAATAGCGACGAAATAAAACTCGTCGCCCGTTATGCAACATACTTTGAACTGGCCGGCTCGGTCGGCTCCGACTTTCACAACCCGGCCAACCTGTGGGTGGAATTAGGCAGGCTTGCGCCCCTGCCTGAGAACATTAAACCTATATGGGAACTGCTTAATTAAAGCCCAGCCGTAACCTCAGCCTGTTAACGAGAATAGCCACATGAACTTTTGGGAAACCAAGAAACTATCTGAAATGACCCCCGAAGAATGGGAGTCATTATGCGATAACTGCGGCAAATGCTGCCTACACAAACTGGAAGACGAAGACACCGGCGACATTTACTTTACCAGCGTCGTCTGCAACCTTATTAATCTGGACACCTGCCGTTGCACCCGTTATACCGAACGTACTACCTTAGTCCCTGAATGCCTGGACTTAAAACAACACGATTTTGCTGAGTACAACTGGCTGCCTGCAACCTGCGCTTACCGCTTATTAAGTGATGGAGAAGCGCTTCCCGCTTGGCATCCCTTGTTATCGAAAAACTCTGATAGCGTTAAGGATACAGGCGTTTCAATCAGCAGCTATGCGATGAAAGAATCTGAAATTGATGATCTGGAAGACCACATTATTGAATGGCTGGATTAGCTATTTCATCTTGGATGGCAGATGGATCGTTTCGCCGGCGACCATAAATGCGCCTTCGCCTAGATGATGAATCGTCTGCGGATGTTCTTTTCGAGGATCAATCCAGGCTTTAATAACTTCAAGGACAAAAAGATTGTACTTGGGAACCATCTTGTCATCGATAACCCGACACTCAAGATTGGCATAGCATTCATCAATAAGCGGCGCATTAATGCTTGAGGCGACCGCTGACGTCAGCCCAAACTCCTTGAACTTGTCAACCGTTCGCCCTGATGTGTTGCCGCAGTCCACTACCTGTTTCGACAGCTCCACCGTTGGAATGTTGAGTACACATTGCTTGGTTGCTTTCAATATATCGAATGTGTAGTTCCTGTTGCTGATTACGCAACCCACGAGCGGCGGCTCAAACTCCAGCATGGTATGCCACGACATAGTCATGATGTTCGCTCGCCCCTCTCTAGCAGTCGAAACCAGCACAACCGGCCCCGGCTCAAGCAGGCCATAGACCTTGGACAAGGGAAAGGATTCTTTCGACATATCGGCACCTCTTGTTTCGTGGTAAACACTATACAACCGCGTTTGATTTGACGAAAGCCTGATTATAAAAGAATGTAGCGCTATAGGATAAGCTGACGAAGGAAGCCTATCGTTCGTGATTTAAAATGTATGCTAATTTCAACAGTAGCATAATTGGTACAAATACCTAACACTTTGGTGGAAGAGAGGCGCATACCCTAGCACTCTGAGGCGCAGTCTGATACCCCAAGGAGGACAAAACAAAGGATGCGCCTTTCAAAACGACATATTGAGTTACGGAACCCATCCTATTGTATTGAGTACTCCATAGCGATCTCGTGGATATATCCATTCACCACATCGATCAGCAGCGTTTAGTTGCCGTCTGAATTCTTCGCGTCCACGTCAAAATCCATGGAATAGACGACGAACGGATAATTGTCGCCGTTACCCAGGTTGTGAACCGCTTTGAATCCCGCATCGAAATTCTTCACATCCGCCTCAAAATTCATGGGGTAGAAGACGAACGGATGGTTATAACCCGAGTTGTGAACCGCTTTCCACGCAATAGATTGGACGTTCATGTCAGTGGCTGCGTTCTTCTGAAATATGGCATAAGCACTATTGTTTGCGTCACCAAAGCGATTGATGATGTCTAGTTTATACTCCATGTTTTTCCTTTCTTAGTTGATTAAATGTTTACCGCAACAGAAATATCGATACAAATCTTGTTGCCACAACTCAGCTGTTATTTACTAGGACCGTAGGACACGCTTCGCTTTTATATGAGGATCAAGATGAACGATACGTCCATGATCATCAAAATAAACGGTAACCACCGCTGCATCTCGACACTGCCGCAATTCACCGGCTTTGACTTGATAAAACGCGCACAACTCGGCGTCGCTGACAATTTTATGTGCCGCCGTAAGTGTCGATCTACTCCACAAAGTGCGGCAGAAAATCCAGCATAACCAGAGCGCGACCATGACCAGTAAGGTCGCTGCGTAAATCTGCATCAGTTCCAGCAGGCTTTTGTAGCCGCCGAACCAGCGCATTTCATTGATCATCTTTCTATCGCCGAGTACCCAACTGCTCAAGGGAATCAATGGAATCAACAAATAGACCCACATCACCCAGCAAACGGCCCAGGCCAATAAAGCGCCCATCCGTTTGTGCAGGCTTTGCAACTGCGGCGCATTAATAATGTATTCCTTCATTTTGCGCGTAAACCTCTATCCACAGTGACCCAGATGGCGCGTTGTCCGCGCTTCTTTTTTATCGCCCGGATCGAGCCGACGATGGTGGTGCCGACATTTATCATCCAATACACGATCGGATACCATACCATCCAGTAATAATACCGAGCGACGCCGCCGGTTCGGTATTCGTATTTCGAATCAATGAACAGGCTGACGCCGAACTGTATAAGGCAAGTCAGGCTCAGTAACATACTGGTCCAGTTAGGGCTAAGATCGTGCAACGATTCATTGGTCGATTCGCTAAACAATGCCACAGGCGCGTAGAGCATATGCAACAGGATCAAAAACGCCCAGACGATGCTGATCAGGCATTCGCCGTATAACAGCCACATGCCGCGCGACGACCAGCGAAACAGCGAACGAAAATAGCGCAGCAACACTTCGGTTCCGCCTTGCGCCCAGCGCATCCTTTGCTTCCATAGGCCTTGCAGGGTTTCCGGCATCAGCACCCAACACAAGGCGTTCGGTTCAAAATAGATCGACCAACCGGCCAGCTGCAATTTCCAGCTGATGTCGATGTCCTCGGTGACCATATCGTTGCTCCAGTAACCGACATTGTGCAATGCGGATTTACGGAATGCGGCAATTACGCCGGAGACGGTAAACACCTGCCCGTAAGACCGTTGCGCCCGCTTGATCATACCGACGATGGCTGAGAATTCGCCGACCTGAATCCGTCCTAATAACGTGGAGCGGTTGCGGATGCGGGGGTTGCCGGTAACTGCGCCGACGTTGGGATTATCCTGAAAATGCCGCACCATCCAGGCGATAGCTTCGGGAGCGAGCAGCGCATCGCCGTCGATGCAAATCAGGATTTCGCTGTTCGCCAGCAATGCGGCGGTGCGCAAGCCCATCGCCTTACCCTGGTTGGTGTGCAAGTTGACCACGCGCAGCTGCTCGTGTTGTTCGGCCAGCTCCTGCAATATCGCTAGGGTGTTGTCCTTGCTGCCGTCATTAACGGCAATAATTTCAAACGCGGGATATTTCTGGCGCAGCAGAATTTCCACGGTTTCACGGACATTCTCCCCTTCGTTATAGCAGGGTATCAAGATGGAAACAGGAGGATATTCCGTTAATTCCGGCAAGTGCTCATCATTACCCTGCTGATGCCATTCATGACGAAAATAAAAAATAAGCGCGCCAAACATCCAAATGTAGGCCATAAACAATGGATAGTAATAAACGAATCCTTCGATCATGTCATCCAAAGGTTCCCACAAAGAAACTAAATCATGCCATTGGGTCTGTAGTAGTGCGGTCAGATTCTGCAATGAAGTACTCATGGTTTCTCAGAGCAAACGAAATTGCCCATCCTATTCGGGTTAATTAAAACAAAATGCATGATTAAGGCTGGATAGGAAGCGAGAAGTGCTGTTGTAAATCCACCAAGCGCGGCTGATCCTCAAAAACATTGTCCGGATAATAGCCGATGTGCTTGACGCCTAGTTTTTTCAATAGTTTCAATTGTTCGACAAAAGTCGTCATCGGGACTTTCTGTTGGGCTTTCCAGTCGACCGATTGCAGTTCGAACACAGTCTTTTTAAGACCATCCGGCTGTTTAGCCGCTGCTTTTACCAATTGCGTGAGCCACTGCTTGGGGTTGTCAGCCTCTTCCATAAACGGCATAGCTTCGATGGCAACATAGTCATAGTGCGCTAAGAAAGACTTATAAGACTGAGCATACCATTCTTCGCTATAAGGCTTTAACAAAGGCAGCGCATAAAAATTACGCGCAGTCTTTATGCCGGGGCGATAAATGCGCACTCGGTTAGCCAGTTCATCGGTAAATTGATTAATCAATTCGGTTTTATGTTGCGCCCAAACCATACGCATTTTGCTGGTTGCATGCAATTGTTCGAATTGATCGGGCAGGCCCCACGCCTCTTTCGCATAAGCCAACGCTAGCGGCGATACATCTTCGTAGTCCGACAAAATGCCATCATCATGAAACAAGATACCGTCGAAATTACAATGCTTGGCCAAATCCTCGTAGATTTCAGCCACATATTGGCGCGCTTCGGGATTAAACGGCGACAGCCGATTATAAATGTGACTGGCTTTTTGAGCTTTGCCGTCCCGCCATTCCTGAACATACCAAGATTCCGGCGCTTTGCCCTGATAGGCCATAATCGGCATCCAGGCATAAACCTTGACTCTGGCAACTGTCTTTAATTGCCAGGCGACTCGACTAAACAAGTCCTGTTTTACCGGCAAATGTCGGTTGGGAAAATATAACGCATCGGCATTGCCGTCGCCGTCAGGATCGGTATAGGCTTGTAAATAAACCGTATTGATGTGCATGTCTTTGATGCGCTGAATAGCGGCATCCAAATTGTGCTCGGTTTGGTCGGGATCTTTATCGTAAAGATAATCCATATCCAGATGTGCTACCCGTAAAGGCCGATCAGCGCGCAGCCCGGTAACAATTTCTGCAAATTGATTGGCGTCGGGATTATCGACCATAATCAAACGGCGCAAAGCGCTGATGTCCGCCACGGTATTAAAGCCGTCCACCAGTCCCATCGTCATTGGCATTCCGGCTTCACGAGAAGCCTGCACGGTGATTTGATTATATTCCCCATACGGCCAAACCATAGCTCTGGGTCTGACTCCGGCGTGTTGAAAAATGAACTCCGCGCTTTTCAGCAACGCTGCATTAATGCGTTCGCGATACTGCTCATCGGTTTCATAAACCAGCATTGGGTCATCATAAAGCCGGGTAACCGCCGCCGCCTGTGAGTTGGCTTGAGGATTGGCATTCGCGCCTTTATGCAAGTCATAACTGTGCGAGGCGACCTCTACCAAACCGGACTGCACCATTTCCCTGACCTGCTCCCAGCTGAGCAATGGTTTGCCCGGTTCATCCGCAGTCACGTTGCCGTCCATCCAGATTCCTACCAAGGCAACCGTAGCCGGATAATGATATTTTTTTAATAGTGGAAAGACGCGGGTATAAAAGCTCTGGTAGCCATCATCAAAGGTCAACAATGCCGCTTTATCGGGCAACGCATCCTTGCCTGTAGCGGCATCGAGGATGTTTTGTACGCTGACAATCTTGTAGCCTTTGTTTTTCAACCAGTCCAGATGCTCTTCAAGATGGTCGACACTGACATCCATGGCATTAAAAGGCGGCTTAGCACCTTCCGCACCGACGATGTCATGATAATTGAGAACCAGAAAGTGGTGTTCTTGTGCAGATGCAGTACCGAAAAAACCGATAAGAAAAAACAACAAAAACGCTTTATTTAAGCAATTGACTGCTGCAACAGGTGTAAAAATGGTCATGAAATCCGGATTAAAATAAAGAAACTCACCAACGGGCGACAATATTAACCGAAAAACGTGCAAAACCGGATTGAAAAATCGGTTGAGCATGATTATGCAGCAGGATATCAACCACAAACCATGCCCAACAGTCTGTTACTGAACAAAAAACCTATTATTACCAAGCTATGGATAAACGGCGTTTTGTCCCGTTAATACTGCCACATTAAAAATCAAGATCCTCCTCATCAAAATCGCCTAGCTGTTCCTGCAGGCGTTTTTTCTCCCAGTACAGTTCAATTTTTCTACGCGCAGCCATTTTTTTCGCTGCTCGCTCACTTTCGTTAGGAAGCGTTACATATTCACTGCTCAAACCCAAATCGAAGCCTTCAACATCAAGATCAACATCATCTTTGCTTTTGTCGGCACCAGCTTCAGGCGCGGATTTATCTGGAACGGATTTAGATACTTTCATAGTCGTAATTTAATCTAGCCTCAAAAAATGCACTTTTTAATTACTTATGACAAGCTTGTAAAGCGAAATTTTATTCGACTGTTATAAAACTCCATGATGTCCAGCTCCCTGATATTCATTTTTAAAAAGATCAAACAGTTAGATAGCCATGCAGTAAGGGCTTCTGTTTTATATATTTACGAAGCTTGTTGAACATATTTTTTACCTCAGGACTTTTTAAAGATTAAAATGTCTAAAAGACCACAAATCTCATTTAACGACGCAGAGTAATTTATGAAATCAAGCATACAAATTTTAATCGGTATGACATTTATTGCACTGGCCGCATGTTCAACTCAAGAGGTCAAACATGACGAAAAAGCCGTGTCGGCCCCTAATAAAGCGCCCGCAATCACCGAGGACTCATCGCAAAGCTCAGGCCCAAACCCACCGATGACCAGGACTAGCGGCGACAAAACATTAAACCTGGTCAAAATCATGGATGGCGGAGCCTGTAAAAATGATTTTCAAGGCGTTAAAGGCGCATTTCTTGTCTATGCCAATCCAGCCGATATAGATCGGATTAAAAGTGAAAAAGGGACGCAAATTTTCAGCGAATTCGAAAGCAAAATTCAAACCCTTGCAACACAAGCTTTGCAGGAAGCTATCAATGCCACCAACCTCGCAGAAGATCCCTTTGCCTTGGGCGCAGATGAAGCACAAGAGAAATTGTCTAAACAACTTTCCAAAAATTTTCGCAGTAGCGTAGCTGAGCCCGTTAAACTTTTCCAAAACGAAACAACTTTGACAATTGATATTGTTCCATTTGCTCCGTCATTAATCTTTTATCAGCAGGGCTGCGAGGCCACGCACCAGGAGCCGGAAAACTAGCGCTGCAAGATTATCCGGGCTTTCATAATCAAGCTAACGAGAGGTGAAGCATTATGGGTTGGAGAGAACGCACACATGACGACATTTATTCCGATGCCGATATCGAGCAGCGTCTAAAGGAGGAATTGCCGCACTGGTACCTTGAAGGCGGCTGGATCCGGCGTAAATACAAAACCAGCGGCTGGAAAGCGACACTGATGGTTGTTAATACGGTAGGACACTTGGCTGAAGCGGCATTCCATCATCCGGACCTTACCGTCTCTTATGCCTTCGTGATCGTTAAACTAATGAATCACGCGGCCAAGGGGATTACCAACAAAGATTTTGAATTGGCCCGTAAAATCGAAGAAGTGGTGATGTGGCAGCCCGGCAAAGAGGGCGGATCATTGGAAGGGACACCCGATGACCCGAGGTTCAAATATATCAAATATGATTAAGCTTGTTATGCTGCACTTTGCTGAAGACACGAAGTTCGCGGACAACTATTTTGACACGCCAGAATATGGTTGCCGAGAAAAAGCCCCAGACAAAAACTTCGTGTCTTGGTCATTAATTAATCAAGCAAACTTTCTGCTTAAGTTGATGCGTATAAACCACTGCTTTGCTATTCAAGTATTTTCAGCTTCAGCAGGTGTACGCGTCGACTATCCGCTCTGATGACTTCAAATTTCATGGTATCCACGACAAGGCTCTCGCCCTTTTTGGGCATATGTTCAAGCTGGCTAACAACAAAGCCGCCGATGGTATCATATTCATCCGTTGCCAGATGCGTGGAAAAGTATTCATCAAACTCATCAATAGGCGTCAACGCTTTGACCGTGTACTCGTTTGAACTGCGCTGAAAAATATAGCCTTCGTCTTCATGATCGTCATGCTCGTCTTCAATCTCACCAACAATCTGCTCTAACACATCTTCGATGGTGACCAAGCCTGCCGACTGACCGTACTCATCGACAACAATTGCCATGTGGTTACCGTTAGTCCGCAACTCTTTAAGCAATACGTTTAAGCGTTTGCTTTCCGGTACAACGCAAGAAGGCCGCATTATTTCATGAACTTTCAGAGTTTTATTGTCCAGGATGCGGGCCAGCAAGTCCTTGGCTAACAATACGCCAACTACCTTGCTCCGGTCGCCGTCAATAACTGGATAGCGCGAGTGCCCAAACTCCGTAACCAGCGGCATGATGGTTTCCAATTCGGCATCTTTGGGTACGACAACCATTTGAATGCGGGGAATCATAATATCCCTGACCCGCATTTGAGACACCTGCAAAACGCCTTCAATCATGGATAACGCATCCGTATCCAGCAAGCGCTTTTCACGGGCTTCTCTTAATATCTCAAGTAGATCCTCAAGGTCTTGCGGCTCCCCGGTCAGTAGATGGCTGATTTTGTCAACCCAGCTTTTCTGCGGGGAGTTTCTACTTGGGGGTTGTTCATCACTCATATATCTTTTACCTCTGTATAGGGATTATTTATCTGCAACATATTCAGAATTGCTATCTCTTTGTTTTCCATCAGTTCGGCTTCATCATCGTCGATGTGATCATAACCTAACAAATGCAGCACACCATGCACAATGATATGCGCCCAATGATGCTCTAATATTTTGCCTTGTTCCAACGCCTCTTTTTCCACGACCGGCGCGCAGATGACCAAATCGCCCAGTAAATCCAGCTCAATGCCTTCGGGCAAATCAACCGGAAAACTGAGAATATTGGTCGGACCTGATTTATGGCGATACTGTTCATTGAGCTCGGCGCTTTCCTGCTCGTCGACAATACGCACGACAATCTCGGTGTCCTGATCATAATCTTCCAACGCCGCATCCACCCAGAGCTGGATTTGCTGCTGATCAGGCTGGCCTGCCGATTCAAAAACAGCCTGGATTTCTATTTGGTTCACGGCTCGACCTTGTGTGTCTTCTCATAGGCTTCATAGGCACAGACAATGCGCTGCACCAATGGATGCCTGACCACATCACGGGCATTGAAAAAGGTAAAACTGATGCCTTCCACACTTTTTAATACTTCAAGCACATGCCGCAAACCGGACATTTTTTCCGAAGGCAAATCAATCTGGGTAACATCGCCGGTCACCACGGCCGTCGATCCAAAGCCCACACGGGTCAGGAACATTTTGATCTGCTCAATGGTGGTATTTTGCGCTTCATCCAGGATAATAAACGCATCATTCAGTGTTCTGCCGCGCATAAAAGCTAACGGTGCAACCTCTATAATGCCCTTATCGATCATTTTCTCAACCCGCTCAAAGCCCAGCATGTCGTACAGCGCATCATACAAAGGCCGCAAATAAGGATCCACTTTTTGAGCCATATCGCCCGGCAAAAAGCCCAGTTTTTCCCCAGCTTCTACCGCAGGGCGCACCAGAATGATTTTTCTGACTTTCTCGCTTTGCAGTGCTTCAATGGCACAAGCTACCGCCAAGTAGGTTTTACCGGTTCCGGCAGGTCCCACACCGAAATTGATATCATGAGTCACAATTTTCCTCAGATATTCCTGCTGGTTAATCCCCCGCCCTCTGATCATGCCGCATTTGGTCTTGATCGTTACATTTTGCTGGGGCGATGTTACCGGATCATCCAATAACTCTTCAATGGAAGAATCCTGCATGGCCAAATGCACAAGTTCAGAAGTCAGGTGTTCTTTTTCGGTGCTTTCAAATAACTTCTGCATGACTGCGCAGGCCGCCTTGACTGAACTATCCAAGCCGGTAATCTTGAACTGATTACCGCGATTGGCGATCTCGACCTGAAGACGCGACTCAATCTGCCGCAAATGCGCATTAAACTGGCCACAAAAATTAGATAACCGATTACTATCGGCAGGCGCCAGACAAATTTCCTGTGAAATCATAAATCAACTATTACCAACAATTTTATTAACGGAAGCATCGACCATCCGCCCTCGTAAAGAATTTGGCAAAGCCTCGGCAATCAGCACATCAACAAACTGTCCGGCCAACCGGGGATGCCCGATAAAATTAACGACCCGATTATTCTCCGTTCTGCCCTGCATTTGCAACGGATTCTTTTTAGACTGTCCTTCAACCAAAACAGTTTGCACGGTGCCGATCATGCTCTGCGAAATGGCCGACGTCATTTCGTTAATGCGGTTTTGAAAACGCTCCAGCCGCTGTTTTTTGACTTCCGCCGGGACATCATCCGGCAGATCTGCCGCCGGTGTGCCAGGACGCTGGCTATAGACAAAACTGAATGAGAGATCGAAGCCGATTTCTTCGATGAAAGCCATGGTTTCTTCAAATTCGGCATCGGTTTCACCGGGAAAACCGATAATAAAATCCGACGACAAATAAATATTGGGGCGTACTGCGCGCAACTTGCGGATAATTTCAAGGTAGTCGGCACGCGTATGTCCGCGCTTCATCATTTTTAAAATGTGATCGCTGCCGCTTTGTACCGGCAAATGCAGATGGTCAACCAGTTGCGGAATTTCGGCAAACGCCTCAATCAGATCATCGGTAAATTCCATCGGGTGAGACGTGGTAAAACGAATGCGATCGATGCCTTCCACTGCCGCAACATAATGCAGCAATAAGGCAAAATCGGCGATGTCGCCATCGTCCATTACGCCGCGATAAGCATTGACGTTTTGACCTAGCAGATTGATTTCCCGTACACCTTGTTTAGCCAAAACGGTAATTTCGGCGATTACGTCATCCAGCGGACGGCTGATTTCTTCTCCGCGAGTATAGGGCACTACGCAGAACGTACAATATTTACTGCATCCTTCCATCACTGAAACAAACGCTTTCGGGCCTTCCGCCCTTGGCTCAGGCAGAGCATCGAATTTTTCTATTTCGGGAAAGGAAACGTCGACCACGGGTTTTTGCTGACTGCGTGCTTGATCCAGCAGCTGTGGCAAGCGATGCAAGGTTTGCGGCCCAAACACGATATCTACAAACGGTGCCCGCTTTTGGATGGCCGCACCTTCCTGGCTGGCGACACAGCCGCCAACGCCAATGATCACATCGGGGCGTTTGTCTTTAATCTTGCGCCATTTACCCAAAGCCGAAAATACTTTTTCCTGAGCTTTTTCGCGTATCGAGCAGGTATTCAGCAACAGAACATCGGCTTGCTTGGGGTCATCGATTAATTCAAATCCATGTGAGGCATTGAGCACATCCCGCATTTTATCGGAATCGTACTCGTTCATTTGGCAACCATTGGTTTGAATATAAAGTTTTTGTGTCATATTTTAAACAGCTAAATCATTTAAAAATCACTGAGGCCACACCCCCGTTTCTTGATTTTATTGGGACGGAACGGCGGTGCTAAGCCACCATACAGCAACGAAAAAAGCCCTGGACAATAGACCAAGGCTTAGTATTAGTCACTATTATAACCCGAAGAGTGTTTAAACAAAAAGTGTAGGCGCGGAACTGCGCTTCCAGTTTGCCGTGCAGTGTGCCGGAACTCCCCGTTTTCGCGTGTGCGACAGCAAAGTTGTTCCGGCAACCCATCAACTGCTGACAGCCTGCTTAAAACTCCTCCCATTCTTCACTAACGGCTGGCTGTAACTGAGGTTTTGCCGGAGCCTGTCTTGGACTTTTACTGACCGCCGGCGTTACTCGAGGAGTGCTTGGAGAGCTATGTGCGTCAGTATCAACAGTAAAACGTCCTACTGTAACCGACAAATTTTGCGCCTGTTCTTCCAGTGATTCGGCTGCAGCGGCAGCCTGCTCCACCAACGCTGCATTTTGCTGAGTCACTTCATCCATTTGTCCAATAGCCTGATTGACCTGCTCGATACCGGACGTTTGTTCAACAGTGGCGGTTCTGATCTCGGACATAATGATCGTAACGCCGCGAATGGCGCTAACAATTTCTTCCATGGTTTTCCCGGCCTGGGCAACCAGCTTGGTGCCGTCTTCAACCTTTTCTACCGAATCGCCAATCAGATTTTTTATTTCTCCAGCGGCAGCGGCAGCGCGCTGGGCAAGATTACGCACTTCTCCAGCCACCACGGCAAAACCCCGCCCTTGTTCGCCGGCGCGAGCCGCTTCCACGGCGGCATTGAGGGCCAGAATATTGGTCTGAAAGGCAATGCTGTCAATCACCGAGATAATATCCACAATCTTGCGCGAGGATTCATTAATACCCTCCATCGTTCCCACAACCTGATCAACTACTATAACCCCTTTGCCGGCAATATCCGTTGCGCCCACCGCAAGCTGATTAGCCTGCTGGGCATTTTTAGCATTATGCTGCACTGTGGAAGTCAATTCTTCCATACTGGCGGCGGTTTGCTCCAAACTCGCGGCCTGCTCTTCGGTACGATGCGAGAGATCATTGTTGCCCGCGGCGATTTCTTTAGCTGCGGTGTTAATGTTAATGGTGGAGTCTTTGATTTCTCCTACCAACCCCCTGAGGTTTTCCACAGTCCCGTTCATGCTGGCAATCACTGTGCCAAAGGTGCCAGGATAGTGCTTGTTGATAGTTTTAGTCAGATCACCTTCGGACAACGCGCTCGCAATCAGTGATATATCATCCAGGCTACCCAGAGCATCGAGTGAAAGGTTAATATCGTCTTTTAATTTACGGAGATCTCCGTGTCCTTCGGCTTGAACACGCTGACTAATGTCGCCTTGAGCAACATTGCCCATAACCTTGCCGACATCTCCCAGCATAGTCTGCATGGCCTGCATGGCTTGCATAGCTTTGTCTACCGCAAGCCTATATTCGCCCTCGACATTAACTTCAACTTTTTCATTAAAGCGGCCTTCAGCCATCGCGTTCATCAGCTTGGTAATGGCGGTTGTGGTGATAGCCAGCGTTTTTGCGACTGCATTAAGCTGTTTCAGAGCCGTCGCGAACCCACCATGCAAGCCTTGTGGATAGCTCTTTCGAGTAAAATCGCCATAGATAACATAGGCCATCGAATAATGCATATCGATCTGCGCAGTTTCCACTTGATCCATCAAATCATTCAGCGACCAGGCAAGCTGTTGAAGCTTCCGCTCTTTCCCGCCAATATGGGTAAGCCGCACGTCTACCGACCCTTTCCTCCATTCCTGACTCACACTAAGCAGCTTCTCCAGCAATTGTTGGTCGGCTGATTTTGATTTGCGCCACCAAGCGATGGATAAAACTGCTCCAGCCGTCAGTAAAGAGGGCGCGATAAACCCTTCCCCAGCTCCACTCAAGGCAGACATCCACCCGTAAACCAGCGACCCCAGCCATGCAATAGCGATAGCCACTAACGCGAATTTCTCATTATTCTTAAAGCGACTGTAATACATTGATAAGCTCCTCGTAAGTGACGCCCTTGTCTTTTAATACACTGGCCAATACAGCTCCTGAAGCAGCTATGGCATCTTTCGGCCCGGCGTTTTGTTCGGCCTCCAGCATTGCACGATACACATCAGCCACAATCGGAATGGCCTTGGGATTAGGCATGCGTCGGACAGAAGTGTAGCCGACCTTTTGTTTGTTTTTGTCTTTCATGGGGGCTACATGAGTAAACACCCAGTAGAATCCGCCATCCTTTGACATGTTTTTAACAAAGGCGAAGATTTCCTTATCTTCTGCCAAATAATCCCACAGCAACTTAAACACCGCTCGCGGCATATCGGGATGGCGGATGATATTGTGCTGGCTGCCCAGAAGCTCATACTCTTGATATCCAGAAAACTCGATAAATATCTCGTTTCCATAGGTAATCCGACCGGTCAGGTCTGTCTTGGAAACGATAAAGTCATTTTCCCGCATCACCCGTTCCTTACTCGTCGGGATTATCTCTTTTCTTTTCATTATTCTTCCTCAGTTAATTATCTCAGCTAACAATGTATTTGCGATCCCTGTAGCAAACTTATTAACCCGTTTATTCTTTATCAAACCCCAGATAAATAGTCAGATACATATTAAAGGCAAACCTGTGGTCAATATTTGGACAATCCAAACTGGACTAACGAATGCCCCTAATCCCGCCGCTGTATGTTAACGTCCAGGTTAATCCCTTTTAATAACATAAAAAACCGCTTAGCACTATTTTTTAGCGCGTATCTCTGGATAAAAATGCCCGCGCTTGGGCTCTAAATCTTATAGAGGACTAACTTTGACAACAACGCCAAACTTTGGATGATCCAGATAATAGATGTCGTTCAATTTAATGGAGCGCTTTTCATTTAGCCGATAAATTACCGAGCCATCACCCGAATTAGCGGTAAGCTCCAGATCAACAGCCAACTGTAATCCTTGGCCCGGTTGGATTTGAAGATATCCATTCAATTTTCCGTCGGAACCCTGAATATGAACAGGAGCGCTCACCCCCCCTGCCGCTACCGGCTGAACCCAGGCAACATGCATGATAGGCTTGTAAGCCGAATCTTTAGCTAATGCCGCATAACTGTCGTCCATCGTGGTGGCATCCGGTTTGTTATAAGCGGACAGTTCAGTCAAGCCAGACGGCCAGCTGATTTCGCTGGTCGTTTGCTCAAAGACTTCGGTATTGGGCATAGCCTGCGAAAAAATTATCAACTCTATCTGATAGGCGCTGTTTTCTGCTAAAGCGGGGCTGCAAAACAGCATTGCTGCCAGACTGTAAGCCATTATTTTAAGCATCATCATTTTTTATCCGCCAATTTGATGGTTAATTTATCCAGCAGCTCGGTTATAAACTCAAGCTTCTGCTCGGTCGATTCAAACGGCTTGATAAACCTTAACTTATCGGCGCCATCAAACTTATAAACCTGAGCCTGGGTTTGTATCAGGGAAATCAATTGATCGGTATTAATGTTAGGCGTCGCTGAAAAAATAATACGCCCGCCGCCTGCGTTGGCCTCTATTTTCTTGATGCCCAGCTTTTCGGCCTGCTGCTTTAATTCGGTGACGCTGAACAACGTTTTCACGGGTTCCGGAAATAAGCCGAAACGGTCGATCATTTCGATCTGTAACTCGCGCAAATCATCCTTAGTTTCCGTATTGGAAATACGCTTGTATAACACCAAGCGACCATGAATATCCGGCAGATAATCTTCCGGAATCAACGCAGAAGTTTGCAGATCGACTTCCGGCCCCCGGTCTATCGGTGTGTCGAGTTCCGGCTGTTTGCCGGATTTAAGCGCATTGACGGCGCGCTCCAGTAACTCGGTGTACAGCGTAAAGCCGATTTCCTGAATTTGCCCGCTTTGGTCATCACCGAGCAATTCGCCTGCGCCGCGGATTTCCATGTCGTGCGACGACAGCATAAATCCGGCACCCAAATCGCCGGAGGCCTCAACCGCTTCAAGCCGCTTGACAGCGTCCTTACTTAACAAGGATTTTGGCGGCACGACAAAATAGGCATAAGCCCGATGATGCGAACGCCCTACCCTGCCGCGCAACTGATGCAGCTGTGCCAACCCCAGTTTATCGGCACGATTAATGATAATGGTATTAGCGCTGGGAATATCGATACCGCTTTCGATAATCGTAGAACACAGCAACAGGTTAAAGCGTTGGTGGTAAAAATCCAGCATGATCCGCTCCAGCTCACGCTCCGGCATTTGTCCGTGCGCCATTTCAATCCGCGCCTCAGGCACCAGCGTTCCCAATTCCCTGGCCATTTTCTCCATGGATTTAACATCGTTGTGCAAAAAGAATACCTGTCCTCCGCGCTTGATTTCACGCAAACAGGCTTCCCTGACCTGGGCATCGATCCATTCGCTGATAAAAGTTTTGATCGCATGCCGATTAGGCGGCGGGCTGGCGATAATGGAAATATCCCTTAGACCCGACATCGCCATGTTCAGAGTGCGCGGAATCGGTGTTGCGGTCAGAGTCAGCATGTCCAGCTCATTGCGCAGCTTTTTGAAATGCTCTTTTTGCGTGACGCCGAAACGGTGCTCTTCATCAATAACCACTAATCCCAGCGCTTTGTACTTGATCTCTTTCGACAACAGTTTGTGCGTACCGATCACAATATCGACCTTGCCCTGCTCCAGATCATCGCTAATCTCTTTTTGCTGTTTTGGCGTGACAAAACGCGACAGCACTTCGACACGTACCGGCCAGTCGGCAAAACGGTCGCGGAAATTCTGGTAATGCTGCTGTGCCAGCAACGTGGTCGGCACCAAAACCGCCACCTGCTTGCCGTTTTGCACGGCAATAAACGCCGCACGCATCGACACCTCAGTTTTACCGAAGCCGACATCGCCGCAAATAACCCGGTCCATCGGATGAGGGCTAGCCATGTCTTCCAGTATAGCCTCGATGGCGGTCTGTTGATCCGGCGTCTCTTCAAACGGGAACGCATCGGCAAAAGCCGCATATTCGACATTTTCAACCGCAAAGGCATGGCCTTGCTTGACGGCTCTTTTGGCATGAATCTCCAGCAATTCCGCGGCGACATCCCGGATGCGCTTAATGGCTTTTTGCTTGGCTTTGCTCCACTGATCGCCGCCCAGCTTATGCAATGGCGCATTTTCCGGACTCATGCCGGTATAGCGACCGATCACATGCAAGGACGAAACCGGCACATAAAGCTTGTCGTTGTTCGCGTATTCCAGGGTCAGAAATTCGGAGGCGATGCCGCCAATCTCCAAGGTCTGCAAGCCCAAGTAGCGGCCGACGCCATGTTCCTGATGCACGACCGGAGAACCGATGGTCAGTTCATTCAGGTTATTGACGATATTTTCGAGCTCATGCGCCCCGGATTTGCGGCGTCTGCGCCGCTGCTGGACTTTTTCGCCGGACAGCAGGCTTTCGGTGATGATCGCAAGCGCAGGATTATCAAGCCATAAGCCATGATCCATCGGCGCGACCTTCAGGCACGGCGATGTTTCGGATTGCAGAAACTTGTCCCAGCTTTCCACCTGCTTTACGGTAATTTTGTACTGCCTTAATTTGTCCATTAAGGCTTCACGGCGACCCGCCGATTCCGAGACAAACAAAATCTTGCCGGCAAAGCTGTCAACAAATTGCTGCAATGCCTGGGCAGGTTGTTCCAGCTTGGCATCGATGGTTACATTGGGCAGTGGACGGCAGTTAAAAGCAATACTGCCCTCGACAATTACTGCTGCATTCATTCCGTCGAGAATAATCCTGGCAAATGCCCCGGTTCTTTGCGCCAGCTCATCTGTCGACAGAAATAACAGTTCCGGCTTCAGCAGCGGCCTGTCCACATCGTATTTCCGTTGCTGAAACCTATCCTCGGCTTCGGCATAAAAAGCGTGCGATGTGGCATCGAAACTATCTGACGTCACCAACACCGCCGATTTCGGCAGGTAATCGAACAAGGACGCCATTTGCTCTACAAACAGCGGCAAATAGTATTCGATGCCGCCGGGTGCGATGCCTTTACTGACATCCAGATAAAAATGATTCTTGGGGGAAGTTTCCGGAAAAGCCTCCCTGAAGGCCTGCCGGAAACGCTTGATGGCCTCATCGGTAAACGGAAACTCCCGCGCAGGGTATAACTGAATCCGGTCGATTTTTTCCAATGACCGCTGCGTTTCAGGATCGAAGGTGCGGATGGATTCGACTTCTTCATCGAATAATTCAATGCGGTACGGCACCTTACTACCCATGGGGAACAAATCGACTATCGAGCCTCTGACCGCGAATTCACCGTGCTGATAGACCTGAGAAACGCAATGGTACCCCACGCTTTCCAACTTGATACGATTCAGCTCCAGGTTAAAATCATCGCCGACTTTAACCGCAAAACTGTTGGCTAAGACGTGCTCACGGGGCGCCAATCGGTGCATCAATGTCGTCACCGAAACCACCAGCGCGCCGCGTTTCACCTGCGGCAACAACGCCAGCGTTTTCAAACGTTCCGAGATAATTTCCGGCAGCGGCGAGAAAACATCGTAAGGCAACGTTTCCCAATCAGGGAAATGCAAAATAGGATGCTCGTTCTGCAGGAAGAATGATAGCTCATGCTCAAGCCGCAAAGCGGTCTGATTATCCGACGTGACAATAACAAACAGGCGGTCTTCATTTTTAATGGCCGAAGCCAGCGCCAGAGAGTCGCCGCAGCCCGTCAAACCCGTCCAGATGAGTGTTTGATCATTTTGTTGCGGAATTTGCGGTGAGAAAATCAAATTGTTAGCCATTAAAAATCTTATGTCTCATTTCCACGCACTGCGAGGAATATACAGTTAAGGCGCGTTGCGCCACAAAATACAGCCTGTAAGAGCTGGAATTATTTCAACATTATAATCGCATAAACAGGCTAATGTACGAGCTATAAACACGATGCCGGCGCATTGCCTGCCTACTTGTAGTTCGTTACATCGCCTTTTAGTAACCGCTTGCAGTAAGGTACAATAATTGCCAGTTGTGCCAATACATCGAAGACGACATGAACAGCAACAAAGCATCGCCTGCTACCATGTTGATCAAATTTTAATCAATCAAGAGGTAACATCATGAAAAAAACTTTGTTTCTGACTATTTCGCTGCTGGTTTCCGGTAACGTAAGCGCCGCTACCGATCATTATGTATTGCGCGATGGCGACACTGTTCGTCATCTTAAAGTGACCAAAATACCCAACGATGATTACGTTGTCAGCGCTGATGTGGATTTTGATTCTGCTACTGAAAAAGCTCACTGTTCCGAGACTATTACTGGTAAAGCCAAAAGCACCGGCGAAAACGAGCTGGTCATGAAAAAACATTCTGAAAGCGAAGCCAGCTTTTGCGAACTGAAAATAAAGCTCAACCCAAACGGCGCAAAAATTGAAGAATCGAAAGATTGCAGCTCCTTTACCGTAAAACAATGCCACTTTTCCAGCGGCGACAAAGAACTGGTTAAAGCTAAATAGTGCATGCCTAGGATGCAATGACGCATACCTATCAACATTGCAGTGGCCGTCTTTATCTTTTATCCTGACGGCCACAACAGTATCTGTCAAACGATCGCTGATCGGCATCGTCAAATGCCTCTTCAATGTTAACCTCCATGCAGGCGCTTAACGCTTTCCGACGCAGGCAGGTCTAGACGCCCTGCTCCCGTTCCAGCCTTATGGGAAGCGCGGCAATTTGCGGAAACGGCATTAAAATTTATGAGGTGCATCATTTTATGAAAATCCCATACCTGACCGCCCCCGTTCCTTCTTCTGAAGTCCCTTCCGGCATTCCTTACATCATCGGCAACGAACTTGCCGAGCGCTTCAGCTATTATGGCATGCGGGCCATTTTGATCGTATTCATGACGCAATACCTGATGAACGCCGACGGCAGGCTGGCACCGATGGATCCAACCGAGGCCAAAGCCTATTTCCACCTGTTCGTCTCAGTTACCTATATCACGCCGCTTTTAGGTGCAGTGCTGGCCGATGGCTTATGGGGCAAGTACAAGACTATCCTTTTATTATCCAGCGTCTATTGCTTAGGCCTTTTTTGCCTGGTACTGGATGATACCAGGACGGGCTTGCTGGTGGGACAGGCATTGATCGCATTGGGTGCCGGCGGCATTAAACCCTGTGTATCAGCGCATCTCGGCGACCAGTTTGGCGTCGGCAATCGGCACTTGCTAGGCAAGGTGTTCAGCTGGTTTTATTTGACCATTAACTTAGGCGCTTTTATTTCCATGCTGCTGGCGCCGTGGTTGCTCAAAACTCAAGGCGCGCCGATTGCATTTCTGGTGCCTGGCTTGTTAATGCTGTTCGCAACACTGCTATTCTGGTCGGGGCGGTACCAATTCGTACATATTCCCCCATCCGGCATGAATTTTGTACGTGAAGCACTGAGCAACGAAGGCCGACGTCTTCTGGGCCGGTTGAGCGGGATTTATCTGTTTATTGCGATGTTCTGGGCCTTGTTCGACCAGAACAGCTCCTCCTGGGTTTTGCAGGCCCAGCATATGGACAGACTCGTATTCGGCATCGAGATATTGCCGTCGCAGATCCAGGCGGCCAATCCATTGCTGATCGTCCTGCTTATACCACTGTTTCACCAATACATATATCCGGAACTGGGCAACCATATTAGCCTGGGCTATTTGAACAAAATTGCGATCGGTTTGTTCCTCACGGTCCTGTCGTTTGTGCTGGTCGCTTTCATACAGCTGCGTATAGATGCGGGCTTTCAGCCTGGCATCTTTTGGCAATTACTGGCTTACCTGTTGCTGACGTCTGCCGAGGTGATGGTTTCGATCACCTGCCTTGAGTTCTCCTACACCCAGGCGCCAAAAACGATGAAATCTCTGGTAATGTCTCTTTATATGGCGGCAGTTGCGCTTGGCAACCTGTTCACCAGTGCGGTGAATTTTGTCATCGGCAATCCGGACGGCTCCAGCGATCTTGCCGGAGCCGGCTATTTCTGGTTTTTTGCCGCCTTAATGATGGCGACAGCAGTTGGATTTGTTTGGTATAGCCAGCATTATCAAGAACAGACTCATATGCAATAAAATAGGAAGCAATGGTTTTAAAACACACGCTTAACGAGTACAGTTAAATCGATACTTCTATTGCATCCTTTGGCATATTAGCTTTAACTAGCGCCATCCTGCGTGCTCGACGACGTTAATACTCCCTTTTCACTAAAACTTAAGGTCATATGAACCATTTTTTACCGCTCGTTGCCGCCTTGTTATTGGTTGCACTCAACGGCTTTTTTGTGGCCGCAGAGTTCGGCCTCGTCAAACTTCGGCAAACGCGCATCCGCTCGATTGCTAAAACACATGGCTGGCGCGGACGCATTCTAGGACTGGTACACGCAAAACTCGACGCCTATCTATCGGCTTGCCAGTTGGGCATTACGCTCGCCTCGCTTGGCCTGGGCTGGATCGGCGAACCGGCATTCGCCCATCTTCTGGAACCCGTATTCGCCAAAATAAACATCACGTCACTGGAAATGATCCACGGCATCTCATTCGCTGTCGCTTTTTCAGTGATCTCGTTTCTGCATATTGTAGTCGGTGAACTTGCACCGAAATCGCTGGCCATCCGTAACCCTGAAAAAATTGGCTTATGGAGCGCCGTGCCGCTCTATGGGTTTTATTGGCTGATGTACCCTGCAATTTGGCTGCTGAATTCCAGTGCCAATCTAGTATTGCGCTTATTGGGTCTGAGCAGTGCTCATGACCATGATGCCCATTATTCGGCAAACGAACTTAAACTTATTTTACGCAGCAACCGTCCGGATGACCGATTTACCCGCGACGAATGGAATATTCTGGCGAAAACGCTTGATTTCAGTGAGCTCGAGGTGTCCGACCTGATGCGACCTATTCATGAGATCGCTGCCTTGCATCGCAATGCGTCCTTGCAAAAAAACCTGCAAACCATGTCGCAAAAGCGCTACAGCCGTTATCCCTATTTCGACACTAACGATATTGATGTGCTGGGAGTGATTCATTTAAAAGATTTATTTTTCGCTCAGCAGGAAGGTAAATCAATTGATGATTTGAGCAATTATTTGCGGCCTGTCCGGTACATCCAGCCCCATACGCCTGCGCTGGAATTATTCCGTCAATTCCGCACGGGCACTTCGCATTTCGCCATCATTGGCCAGAGAGGGCAAAAACCGCAAGGCTTTATCACCCTAGATAATTTGTTGAGCGCGGTGGTCGGCGAGATACGCGACGAATTCCGTCCAAACAACAATGATTGGACGCGGCTCGATGACGGCACCCTGATCGGCAAAGGCAGCCTGCCGATATTTTCGCTGGAGCGGATTATGGGAATTGATATCGAGAATGAAGAGCTTGAGCTGGAAGATGAAGTCTCGATCGGCGGACTTATCATGGCCAAACTGCGCAATATTCCGGTAGAAGGTCAAAGAATTGAATTTAGACAATTCGATGTCGTTGTCAGGAAAATGAATGAATCGCGCATCGTCTTTGTCCAGATTTACCCCAATGAAACATCCGATCTGGAGATTCATTAGGCCATCACGTAAATACCAAGCCTCTGAGTATACTTATCGCTCAATCCAGCCGGTTGGATTTATTTTGGCTCCCATAGCCAAGAAATCCAACCGGCTTTAACTTTTTTGGCAGCTTCAAAATGCCTGTTTATGAATTTAATTCATCAGTCATTATTTTTTTGATAAAAACATGCGCACAAAAAACAGCTATGCAAAAAACACCTGCAAGTACAATATCAAATAACATGGCAACCCTCAAAAATGTAAGTTAAACATTGAATACACTGTAGCTTTAACAACTTACAAATTATTAAGCCATTTCTATGCCATAAATTGCAGCTTCGAATAACATCAGTAAAATCAAGACCCGCCGGGAAATAAGAATAGACTGGAATAGATGGGGAAAGAACTAATGGTTGAAAAAAACCGTTTTACTGCGGTTTTTTTCAACCATACTGGAATTCCTTATAAATCAGTACATTTCAGAAATCGTTAATTCCTGAAAATACACGGAATCATACAATAGAAATGTCGGTGCATTTAAACTGATCATGGAAATCTGAATCGGAAAAATAACAAGTTGTCTTCCTGTTGGACAAATCTCGCATCACAATCCATTGACGCAACAGCACATTATTTTTTTATGCTTTTATAGCTCTCTTCGCTTTCGAGCTTCACTTTTTCGCCCTCTGCAATCAGCCGATTACCTTCATCAATTTTATTCTGGCCTTCCCGGACCAACATATTGCCGCGATCGACCATCTGCTTACCTTTTTTCCATCTATCGCCCAAATTTGCGATGCCCTGGCTTTCGCTCAGCATTTGTTCGCCGGAAAGGATCGGCTCAGGCACAGGATCGGACGCACAACCGACAAGAAGTAAAGCCAGGCAAGTGGCAGCTAGATTCAGATTCAGTCGGACAGTGAAACCATTTTGCATAATCAGTTACTCTTAAAGTTAGGGTTGGTATAAAGCCGGGTAATTTTACAAAACGCCATACAGGTTGCAATGATTTTCTCATTGTCATAGTGAAGGCAAACCGCTCGTTAAAAATAATCCCGAGAAACGACTATTGATGCTCGCACTACTCCTACTAATATCGGCTTAATTGGACTGTTTAAATGGCAGATAAGTGGCAGCATCCTGTTTATAAAGCCGCATGATTTCTTGCTCGCCGGCTAAAAAGCGCTTGATTGCTTTTGCAAACCGGGCGTCCTTAATCCAGTGTGCGGAATAAGTGGTGATGGGCTCAAATCCACGCGAAATCTTGTGTTCGCCTTGAGCGCCTGAATCAAAGCGCTTTAAGCCATGTTCAATGCAATAATCCAGCCCCTGATAATAGCAGACCTCAAAATGCAAACTATCATACTCTTCATCACAGCCCCAATAGCGGCCATATAACGTATCTTCGCCAATAAAACTTAGTGCTGCGGCAATAATGTTATCGTCTTTTACCGCCAGCACCAGCAATAATTGCTCAGCCATGGTTGCGGCTAATTGCTGAAAGAACGCCAGATTAAGATACGGCTGCGAACCTCTTTTTAAATAGGTCATCGTATAAAACCGAAAAAACGCCCGCCATTGCAATTCACTGACATCCGGCCCTGCAATACGCAGCAAACTGACGCCCTGCTCTTTGATCCTTCGCCGTTCGCGCTTGATCATTTTGCGCTTGCCGGCATTCAGGGTTTGCAGATAATCGTCGAAGTCATGATAGCCTCGGTTAAACCAGTGAAACTGCACGCCTTCGCGAATACTTAAACCCAACGATCGCAACAGCTCTGTCTGCGGCTCGGTTGGAAACAAGCAGTGCCATGAAGAAACATCCCGCTTATCGGAAAGCTGTTTTATAAAATCCAATAATAATTGCATGATTTCAAGCGAGTCAGCAGCCGCTTTACTAACAATACGCGCTCCTTGGCAAGGCGTAAACGGGATGGCCGTCAGCCATTTCGGGTAATAATCGATACCCTGCTGCCGGTAAGCCTGGGCCCACTGATGGTCAAATACATATTCACCCCAGGAATGCCGTTTCAGATACAGCGGCATAAAAGCAACCAGTTCATCGTCATCCATAACCAGTAAATGCGCAGGTTCCCAGCCCGTTTGCGCGGATACCGAACCGCTTTGCTCCAGCGCCGATAAAAACTCATGCCGTAAAAACGGATAGGCGTCGCCGGCAAGTCGATTCCAGGCCGCACAATCCACTTGCGTCATACTATCGATTTGTTTTACTTCCATTTTTAAAAACAGTACAGTTAAAACAACACAATCATATCAATCTATCCAGTACATGATCCACAAACCTTTTTCTCAGGCCTGTGAAAACAACAAAGCCCCCATTTTACAGGTTATCAGAACGGTTTTTTACCAGCCCGCAACCGTTTGGGAAATCGGCAGCGGCACGGGTCAGCATGCCTGTTATTTTGCCGAACACCTGCCGCATCTTGAATGGCAGCCTACCGATAGAAGCGAGAATATCCCCGGCATCAATTTATGGCGGGAAGAAGCGAAATTAGTTAATTTGAAACCCGCGTTAACGCTGGATGTTACGGATGCGCTGTGGCCATGCAGCTCTATCGACGCATTATTCACCGCCAATATGCTGCACATCATGAGCTGGGAGGACGTGCAAGTACTGTTTAATCGCCTGACCGAATATCTAAGCCCCAAGGCGCTTATTTGTATCTATGGCCCATTTAACTATAACAACACTTATACCAGCGACAGTAATGCCGCTTTTGATCAGTGGCTTAGAAGCCAAAATATCTTAAGCGGCATTAGAAACTTTGAAGACATCGTGTCTTTATCGACATCCTGTGGTTTTAGCTTAGTAAACGATATCGCCATGCCCGCCAATAATCGTTTGCTAGTACTGCAAAACAGCTGAAGCACTGGCTGGTAACGATATTCGTCAAGCACCAGTCTGAGCATTTGAGTGGCGTTATTGGCCTTATGGCTGCTATTTTAAAAACAACGGCCTGTAGCTTTAATTCGACCCTGTGTCCTTTAATCCTGCCAAAGGTTGCCCTTGACCCAGCGTCGTCAGCAGTTGCGACAGATCGTCAGAGCTTTGCGCTACCTGTGGCCGCGGCCCCTCTATTTTTTCCTGGGTCCAATCCACCATCTCTCCTGATCCCCACGACACCACGGAAGCCAGTGAAAACACTAATATACCGCGGGTCATGCCCTTGGGTATTCCCTGCACATCAAGATAGCGGTGGAGATATCTGGCTGCGATAAAAAACACAAGGGTGGATATAACCAGGTTCCATACGGAAGGTAACGTGAACATTATTGAAGGTTCTCTTGGGTTGGAATGTTGTTCATCATGATTTTCATGAGCTTGTTTGGGATAGGATATTACCCAGCCGAGATCAAGTCATTAAGCGCCGTCATTTTGTAATTCCTTGAGTTCAGCCTCAAGTTTTAAGAACTGCTCCTTCCAGTGTTTGGCAGAGTTAATCGCCTCATCTCTTTCATCCACCAACTCATTGATGCGCTCGTTTAAAAGCCTGTTCAATTCGGTTAATTTCTTAACTTCGTCAATCGAAGCTGAATCAGACTCAAACGATTTCAGCATGACCTCGTTATCAGCGTCAAAGGCTGTTACCGTACTATGCTGTTCGTCAGCCGTGCCGCTCAACTGCTCTTCACGGCTTTCCTCATATTCTTGCTCGATAACCGGAGCGGGCTTTGGCGGCGTGATCTCTTTAATGGCTTTATTGAGGCTCTTTTTGCCGTCTATCACTTCTTTTACTAGCTCTGCCGGCGCTTCCTTGACCAGTTTATCCGCTAACTGTTGAGTACGATGACCTACTCCTGACTGCTTGGCCCTGGCGGTGGCTGTGTTTAATTGTGCGGTATCGCGTAACTGGGAATTATCCGCTGCCTGGGCATTTACCCAACTTTGCGAAGCCGATACGATGGCCGCAGACTGCCCCTGCGTTAAATGCCTGCGATGTAAATTCGACGACAAGATAAACTGCGTAGGGTTAGAGCCGGTGTACTCAACCAATACCGGAGCAATGCCCAGCTCACATAATGCACGATAGCGATTGCCGCCATCCAGAATCATGCCGTCAAGCGTATAAATAGGGTGTGTTTGTCCGTTTTCCATAAGGTTATCCTTAAGCGAGTCAAACTCAGCCTCAGACATCCGTGGAAAATAGGTGCAGAGCGGATGCAGCTCCATTGTTTGATTATTGTTTTCAGTCATTGATCAGCCTTAATTTAGGCCGGCCATTATATCATGGCTATGCTTAATGGTTTTTAGCGTGTTGCCATGATATGGATTTACTACCCCGAAATAAATCATGTCGTTACCGCAATAAAGTTGCGCTTTAAAATCCGGCTGGGTTTAAAACACTCCATCTGTCGGCAGGATTTTTTCCAATATCTCCAGCTGCAAATCAGCGAACTTTGGCGTCCAAAGTTCAGGTTTCAGTGGAAACGCTTTGTTGACTCCGGTGCGCCGGTAACCACTTCGTTCGTAAAATGCGATCAGCTCGCTCCTGCTTGCTATGACGGACATAACCAATTTGTTGGCGGCCCAGGTCCGTTGCGCGGCTTGCTCCGCCGCAAACAGCAATTGCTTGCCTACACCCCTGCCCTGTAACGGCGGGCTTACTGCCAGCATGCCGAGATAAACCTGATCCGCCTGTTTCTGCAAATGCACCGACCCGATCAATTGCGCTTCAACCTTGCACAGCAAAAACATCGAATCGTCAGTTGCGATTAATTGTTCGATTTCATCGGTCTCGGTTCTGCGGCCCATCACTAAATCGGCTTCTGTGGTCCAGCCTTGTTTGCTGAATTCGCCGCGATAAGCCGAATTGACCAAAGCGGCAATCTGCTCGGCATCTTGTATTTCGGCCTTGGATATCGAGTGAACCACCGTCACCAAAGCAACCTCTCCACCGCCTCGCACTCGTCGGCGGCCAGTTCAAAATCGAAAATCGCCAGGTCTTCGCGCATATGGCGTTCCGAGGTGGTGCCGGTCAGCGGAATAATGCCGATTTGGCTCAGATAGCGAAAAAATATTTGGGCGGTGCTACTTTGGTACTTCATCGACAACATTTGCAGCGCCGGATGAGTCAAAACAGTGGGATTGGCGGTCAGCGTCCAGAAGCTTTGGTAAATGATCCGATGCTCCCGGCAAAAATCTCGGATGGCCCGGTCATAGCCGGTCTCGGCATAAAAACGGTTCTGGATAACAGCGGGTTTAACCTCGGCCTCTTGATACAAAAGCTTAAACTGCCGGGGATCGTAACAATTGCTGATCCCCAGTTGCTTGGCGCCGCCTCTGTGGAAAATTTGCTCCATTGCCTGCCACGCTTCCATGGTGTGCGGGTGGCTTGCCAATGGCGAATGCAGCACCAGACAATCCAGATAAGTGGTTTGCAGGTTTTTCAGGGAAGTCTGGAACGATTGCGCTACTTGCTCGCTAAGTCCTGCGTTGGGATCATAAGGTATTTGCATCGGATCCTGTCCGCTTAACGACGTGAACTTGCTTTGCAGATAAAGCTCACTGCGATCCATGCCGCGATGCAGACAGGCGGCCATACCGTCGCCGACTCCCGGTTCATTGTAATGCTTGGGTTGACCGGCAGTATCGATGCCGCGAAAACCCAGCCCGATAGCCTGTTCGACCAGTGCCGCCGTGCGCTCTTTCTTCCAGGCCGTGCCGTAAATAATCCGTGGCATCCGCACGCCATAAGCGGACATCAAAAAGTCTTGTGGGTTCATAAGCGCTCCAGGAAAAATGCCAGGCTCCGGTTATCCTCGCATATTAAACGCCTTGAAGCTATCGGCTAAAGGACAAACTGAATCGGCTTGCAGCCAGGCATGAGATCGAACCGGCAGGTCCAGGCTGAAAATAAGAAGTATGATCTGTGGAGTACGGAATGCCATTGAAACCGGCTTAACTTGATGCCCGGAAGGTTTTTGAAAGTCCGCTTTTAGCTACGGTGACAGTTAAGACTTTAAAATAAAGCGAGGGTGAACCACGAGCAGATAAATTTGCAATGCTTTCTTTACTCATCCGCATGAAAGCGCCCTTGCCGCCGCATATATCTTTTATGGGCTCGAATTGCAAGTCGACAGAGGCGCTCCTTAAATTTCGCGCAAACATACAATTTATTGCCCTCATCCATAATCTTGTCGTTCAGCTGATCATATAAATCACAGGCCTCTTTAATCAATCTTCTGCCATTAATGCGACCGGAAGAATGTTTGTTTGTATTTGCGCTCTTGCCGCCGGAGGCTGCTATCAATAAATATCCGTTCATCGCTTATTCGGCTTTCAGGCGGCGCTTATATCTATAAAAGGCTTTGCGTCCCAAGAAATATAAACGCACCCTTTCCTCTGTACATTCTGAAGTTTGACTACTTTGAGCCCTAATGCTGTCGTAAAGATTGAAGGCTTGTCTGGTCAGCTCTCTAGCTGTCATAGCACATCTCCTGTCTTGCAAAAATATCAAATTAGAACTTATCTATAGTTTTGATACTCTAAGTCAGGTGATTAAAAATAGGTATATCGTAAAATACTTAATAAAGCGCTGATCAACTCGCTTTCCGGCTGTTGCATTCCCATTGCCAAGCGTGCCCCACGATGGCATCCAGATCCGCATAAGCGGGCTGCCACCCCAGTTGCTGCTTTATTTTATCGGCATTGGCCACTAACCGGGCGGGATCGCCCTCGCGGCGTTGGCCTTCCTGCACAGGAATCGCCTTACCGGTGATTCGCCCAGCCGCCTGAATAACGCTCTCGACGGAATAGCCGTTGCCATTGCCCAGGTTAAACGCGGTGGTTTGGCCGTCCGCTTGCAAATATTGCAGGGCCAGCCAGTGCGCTTCGGCCAGGTCGAGGATATGGATGTAATCGCGGATACAGGTGCCGTCCGGCGTAGCGTAATCACGACCGAACACGGTAATATCCGAACGGCGACCGGAGGCTGCTTGCAATACCAACGGGATGAGATGCGTTTCGGGATCGTGCCGTTCGCCGAGCAAGCTGTCAGGATGCGCTCCGGCGGCATTGAAGTAACGCAGGCAAACCGATTTAAGACCGTAAGCGCGGTCGTAGTCGGCTAAGGCCTGCTCAACCATCAGTTTGCTCCAGCCGTAAGGATTGATAGGCCGCTTGGGATGGGCTTCATCGATAGGGCTATACTCCGGCTCGCCAAAGATGGCTGCTGTGGATGAAAAAATGAACTTGTCGACCCCATAAGTCCGCATCGCATTGAGCAGATTGAGCGTGTTGACGACGTTGTTCTGGTAATACTTGGCGGGGTCCTGCATCGATTCGCCGACCTGGATGAACGAAGCGAAATGCATGACCGCATCGAACTTGTGCTCACTGAACACTTTGTCGAGTATCAGCCGGTCTGCAATGTCGCCATGCACGAATTTTCCGTGCAGCACCGCATCGCGATGTCCGCTGGAAAGATTGTCGAGCGTGACGACATCGACGCCTTTCTGGCCGAGCAGCCAGACCATATGGGAGCCGATGTAACCGGCGCCGCCGACCACGAGTACAGTTTTAGGAGGTGTCGTCATAGGTTCGCTCCATTACGAAATAAGTATATTTTCAAGGAATTATAAATCCAACTAGATGCAATCACATCGATTTTTGCCGGATAGGTTTATGGCAAAGCTCTCAGCCAGCGGTAGGGTACGCATCGCGTACCTTTTTCTGGATCAAGTTCCAAAAAGGTACGCGATGCGTACGAGACTGTGAAAGTATTCGGTTTAAGAGACTAACCACAGAGGACACAGAGAACACGGAGATTCTAATGGGTTGAGTTCATAGAATTATTTTCTCCGTGTCCTTCGTGTTCTCTGTGGTAAATAACCCTTTCAGCTTGATTTGAATAATACTTTCACAGTCTCGTACCCTACGGCGCTCACTCGGTACAATTCTGGTACTCGGTGCGGCATACGAGAAGAAAATTTTCGTAAATAACACAGCCGGAAAGTTTACGGTACAGCGCGAAGCCAGTAAGTCTTATGCAGGCTAACGCGTCTGAGAATAGCTAGCGGTAAGCCATGATGTAACGCACCCAGCTTGAATCCGAGCCATTTCAACCCGGTCCGCAACACTGCGGAAGGAATCAGCAACGGGGCATGTTTCATCAAGTAGCGCATTTCCGAAATTACAAAGCGCAAACCTTCGCCGGATGCGCCGCCGAATGTCTGTTGCAGCCATGCAGTATGCGTATGGAAAACGCCGATATCGAAGTAACGCTTAAATTCGTCCACAAAACCGTAGTCATGGGAATGGAACACGTGAGCATCGGCGCAGTAAGCGATTTTCCAGCCGGACACCAGCATTTTTCCAGCCACATAAGTGTCTTCGTTCATGATGGTGTCGACGGGAAAGCCGCTGACCTGCATCAGCGCATTGCGCCGATAGGCGGCAAAGGAATTGGATATGAACGCGGTTTTGATACCGAAACGTGCCCGGTCGTTCAGGCTGCGCAGCTGGCTTTCGGACGGATAATTGAACAGACGGGCGTGAGCGGCAATCGGCCCGGCGTTCCGATGCGGAAGCTGGCGCCCATAAGCCGCGCCGACCTGCTGATCAACAAATGCCTCCAGCAAGCGCTCGATAGCATCGGGTTTGGCCAATAAGGCATCCTGAGTCAGGAACACGATAATATCCATCTCAGCCAGCCTATTCACGCCGAACTGACGGGTGCCGCCATGGTTGAATTCCGACCTGGAAATCACTTGCACCTCAAAACCGTGAGCGCGCGCCAAGGCCACGGTACCGTCGCTGGACGACGAGTCGATCACCAACAGACAGTCCGGTTTCCGGGTCTGTTGCGCGAAGGCTTTGAGCCACGGCTCCCAAAGACTGCCGGCATTCAGCGTGGGTATGATAAGGCCGACCTTGCTCATAACGAAACTCTCTTGGCCAGCGACTGCGGCAAATTAGTCCGGTCGAATTTTTTCAACACCTGCCAGACCCGCTCGCCAAGCTTGACCGGATCGAGCTGCTGTTCAACATACTGCCGGCCATTGAACGACATCCGTTCCCACTCCCAGCGCTCCAAAGCTTGCGCCTTACGCAGCGCTTCGCATACCGACGCTTCGGTTCTCTCGAAAACAAAACCGGCTCTAAACGATTCCAGATGGTCCCATGCCAAACCTTTGGCGACCAGCACAGGGCGTCCTGAGGCCATGGCTTCAGCCACTACATTGCCGAAGTTTTCGCGCATGCCTCCGGCTTCCTCCAATCCCGAAGGCAACACCAGAAAATGGCTGGACGCCAGCAAGTCCATCACTTCGCTGCGCTCCAGGTAGCCGCTATAACTGATGGCACCTTGAGCCTGTTCGACCAGCGCCTGAAACTCTTCAAAATAATCGCCATCCACACTTCTGCCGGCGATAACCAGACGATCCTCAGGATTGCGGACTTTCAACCAAGCCCGGATAAACGCGTTGATGCCTTTTTCCTGTTGAATATGTCCCAGAAAGCAAAGCTTCATGCCTTCCCCTTCGGGATATTGGGCTACCTTGAATTCGCGGCTGTCTATACCGTTCGGAACCAGCAATATGCGGGCATCTTTGCCGAGCACACTGTATACGCCTTCGGCCTCGGTCTCGCTGGTGCAATGCACGGCAATGGCACGGCGCAAGGTCGGAAAGGTCAACCATTTATAGAACAGCCATTTATGCGGTTTCTGCCGCCGTATCAAATCGACATGCTCAGGCATCAGGCCGCCATGCACGGCCACCATGAACGGGCGGCGCAACAGGCTGCAAAAAACAGCCGCCAAGGTAGACGGCCAGGTTGCGATGCCGTGGATGTAGACCACCGGCGCCTTTCGGCATAATTTAAACAGTTTCGGAATAGCGCCCAAACCAAAGCCCCAGCGCCTGAATCCATAGCATCGGTACAGCCTGACATCTACCTGTTCGCCAAGAAGCACCTGTTCGGGACGCAAGCGGCCGTCAATTGACTCGTCGGATGCAACCAACGCCATTTTATGGCCCCGCTCCGCCCAAGCCTTGGTCAAAACGCTGGCTGTCACGGACACTCCGCCGTAACCCTTAGCCGGGGGTATATGCGTGGTAACAATACCTGCATTCATAGTATTTCTCCTGTAAAACATGCTCTAAATAAATTGAAACGGTGAGTGGTGGAGGGGCAGCGAACGAGACTGTGAGAGTATTCTGTTTAAGAGACTCACCACAGAGAACACAGAGAGCACGGAGTTTTATATTACATTGACTCCGTGTCCTCCGTGTCCTCCGTGTTCTCTGTGGTGAATAATCCTTTCAGTCTGATCTGGATAATACTTTCACAGTCTCGAACCCCATCCTACCTTCCATACGCCAAAAACCCACGCCAAACACCGACGAGGTTGTAAAAAGAATAAGCCAGTCTTTTCGGGTTCAATAAAACCAGTGCCAGCATCATTTTCAGGATCGGCACGACAAACATCTTGCGAATGATGTAGTACAGAATATATACATCCTTCTGATTGGCGAATTTCCTCATGTAAGCCCCAACACCGGTGGAATACATCAGCATTCTTCCGGTACCCAGCTTATAGTGGTCTTTATCCGGGTGATAAATTCTTATTTCCGGGGTATAAAAGGCAGCACAGCCTGCCCGAAGCAGACGATACAAAAGTTCAAAGCCCTCGCCCCCTGAATACTTGGAACCGAGCCCGAAATCATGATCCAGGTGGAAGAGCTTGCTATCAATCTTTCTCCGATCGAAAAACTGAGTGAACTCTACCCCCATCATATGAAAGCGTGAAAAATATCCTGCTTTGTTACTGTTTACGCCGATGCTAAAGCGACTGGTTGAAGCATCATAAGAACCGGCCACCAGGATGGAAAGGTTTGGTCGCCGTTTAAACTCGGCGACCACTTTTTTCAGGACATCCTTGTCATAGGCGCAATCATCATCCGGAAACGCGACGATTCTGCCCTGAGCCAAGCCTATGCCGTAATCTCTGGCCCTGGCATTACCTGTAAAACCCACTTTCACATGCCTCACATCCAAGCAGCTACTGATCTGCTCGACAATGGCGTCGATCTTGCCGTCCTTGTTTTGGTCGATGATAATCAATTCAAAGTCCTTATAGGTTTGGTTGACCAGGGACTTCAAGAAATCGGCCAACTCCCAGTCTCTTCCCAGCGTTGCTAACACCAATGAAATTTTCATAGTAATCACCTCGCCTGAGCGCCGGCTTTTGCCTGCAAATAGATGGTTGCCTCATACCAGGTAAACATCAATGCAAACTCCAGCCCGGCAACTCCGTCCAAGAAACCACCCCGAAATACGAAGTGGTATAAAAAACGGGCAATAACCCTTATCCAGGATCGTCCCAATAACACGCTTAAACGTCCTCTTGTGGTCATTACTGCCCCCGCTGTCGGCTGGAGCTGCACCTCTTGCGCGGCTTTACCGACATGTTTATGCATCCATTCGATGATCTCTCCATGATAGAAATAATGGTCATACGGAATATCTGAATGCCCGATCCGGCAGGTATCAACGACGGCTTCTCCGTGCCCGGTATGGTTGCGGACAAAGCTTGTCGTTTCCCTGCGCACCAGTCTTGGGTGGTAAATCGGATAACCGGGAGCATAGTTCAAGCGTTTGTCGCGAAGATAAAGTGTCGACGGCACCATCAGCACATCAATTGCCTCGACGTCCGCCATCCCGGATTCAAACCAATCGTAGAATGCCTGCGGATAGATTTCGTCAGCATCGACGAACAATATCCAGGGCGTGTGGATATCGCACTGATTGATCGCAAAATTGCGCTGCTCGGCAAAGCCGGGCCACGGATTGGTATAAATTCTGCAACCCCGGCTAATGGCGATGACCACCGTATCATCGGTGCTTCCTGAATCCACAATCACAATCGGATAGCGCTCAGGAATAGCCGCCAGGCAGCTCGGCAGATTGGTTTGCTCGTTTTTGGTTAAAATAACGATAGTTAGCATATGATTTGTCTAAATTTATTAGTGATTATTCACCACGAAGAACACGGGGAACACGAAGTGTGTTGATAGTCATCAAAACAACACGTTTCGTACCATCCGATCTATCACAACAGAATCTTCGTGATCTCGGCAACTGCTCCTGCGTCGCCTAAAGCGCCTACTGTTGGTGCTCTACCTCCTGCATCCATGCAGTCGTTCGGGTCCTCTATGGTGAAAAAACGCGTTTTATTTCTTGACCGCATATAAATTGATATAGATGCCCAACCCAAAATGGTGCATCAATCGGACAAACGGGGCTTGCAAAGACTTGACCCAACCGTCGACAACGGCAGCCGATCTTCCTTTCAGCCGCAGCCGTTTGGATAACGCGTTGAAAGGGATCCGGGTTATTTGTTCCACTTTAACGACCTTAAAGCCGTTTCGTGCCATCAAGGCTTTTAAGCCGTCCTCGGTAAAATAATTGACATGCTCCGGCACCCACAAGCAAGCGTTGTCCTTGGTGCCCAGCAGCTTGACTAAAAATGAATCATAATTAGGCACAGCGCAAGCCAAAACGCCGCCCGACGCCAACAGATCCGCGACCTTGCCGATCGCGTTATCCGGTTCGAGCAGATGCTCCAGTACCTGCGACATCATCACTACGCCAAACGGCTCCGAGGAATCGTAATTTTCAAACATCACATCAATAGGTTCATCGCCATTCAGGTTTTTGAACACTTCGTTTTCATATTTACCGGGATTGATGCTGACTGTCCGATAGCCCGCTTTCCTGAGTGCCTGCGTGTAAAAACCAAAGCCCGAGCCAATATCAAGAGCCCGATCATTGCCCGAATTATTGATCAGATGGGCTTGCCGGCTCATGCGCTCGGCGTCCACCGTACAGTTTGGAAACTCTTCCTCTCTAGCCAGCACATCCTCCAGCGTTATCGACTGGGTCAGCGCCTGGCCTGAGTATTGATAAATCGATTGCAGCCATTTCACATGCGGCGGCCGGTTTAAGAATCCGGTTCCACATTTTTCGCAACGGTATATATGGAACTCCTTGTTGCTGGCGTTCTCGGTATAGTGGAAGTTTTTCTGCCGCCAGTATCTTATTTTCTCGGCTCTACAGGCGACACATTCGCGCAAGATATCGCCATAGATTCCTGAAGCTGTTGATGCATGCGTCATAGTATTCTCCTTATATTTCTCTTTTTATAACCTGTTAAACAATTGCCACTTAACGACAAGCGTATCGTTGCCGCAAGATGCTCAAACCGTAGCCTCGCAGCCTGAGTTTTCCTGTTCCAACTGTCCGTCATGAACTGTGCCGACACTCCGCCAGGGCTTGGCCAACATCGCCAAAACCAGCGCCTCGACGCCGAAATAAATGGGATTAGCCATGGCAGCGCCGAGCAAGCCATAATTATTTACCATCACTGGGATGCTGATCGCCGCAGCCAGCGCCCCGCAAATGCGCCCCAACAACATCACCCGTGTGCGTTTATTAGCCAGCAACGGTTGAGCCACTACGGTTCCCAAGGCATGCAGCGCACAGCCGACAGCGATGGCAGGCATCAACTCAACCGCCGAATGATAGGATTTTGCAAGCACCATCGCTGCCACCCAATCCTTGGTAACCAGCAATAACGACACACCGATAATCCCTAAAGCAATAACGCATCCTATCCATATCCATAAAACCCTGAATCCTTCGCTGGCCCGGTTTTCAGAATAAGCCTGAAAATAAACCGGCTGGAAGGTGCGCAATAAAATCATGGCGCTGCGGTTAAACGCTTCGTTGATGATCGTGTAAGTCGCTGCATATAAACCCACTTCCGCAGCCGTCATCAAATAACCGATCACATACCGGTCGCCCAAGCCGTTAACCCAAAATATCAATTCCATCGGAATCAACGGCAAGGCATAGGCCCACACATCGGCCCTGAAATTGCGGGTCATGATGGAGCGCTTGTTTTTGTCGGGCTTAGCGCCCAGCACTAACGACCAGACCGTATTCGAAACCACGCTTGCCGCGATATAACCCAGCAATACCCACTCGGCCTTTTGACCGCCCCATAAGACCAGCGAGATCGCCAGCACTGGGCGCAGAATGCTGTCGCTGGTCTGCCACAGACTCGCGCCGCGCTGTTTGCGATCACCGATCAGCAACTGAATGCCCAGCTCGCGCCGGACGGTGACTATCAACAGCAGGCTAGCCAGCATAAACAGCCAGACATCGCTGTGCGAAAAATAGCTGTAGGCAGCACCGCCCAGCACCAACAAAGCTGTCGCCACCGCCGTTGCCCGGGTCGTTAGTCTCGACACAACGCCATATAAAGCTGCGCGTTCCCCTTTATTCATGCACTCCGGCAATATCCTCATACCGGCACAAATAAAAGGATAAGAAAACAGCGTAACGCCCAGCGCCACAAAGCCATTCAACAAAGCGACTTGCCCGTAGATATCGGGCGTTACCAACTCGGTGAGGACGCGAGTGCCTGCCAACAAAGCACAGGCGGACATCGCTTGTCCAAACAGCGCCCAAACCGCGTCACCAAATAATCGTCTTTCTTTTAATAGTCCGGACATAAGCGCCTCAATTAGTAACCTAAACCTTCCAGGTTTTCAAAACCTGGAAGGTCTGAACATTCCTTCAGCCTGTAACGGAGACGAAACCGACCGGTACCCGGTACCCAATACCATTCCCCATAGATACATCAGAATCGCGTTTTGCGGAAAATATTCCCACATGTTGAATGTCAGCCCGGCAACCAGGATGAACATCACCACCATTCCCTTATTGGGGTGGACAGACGTCCTTGTCGTTGTCCATAAAAAGAATAAATACGCCAACAGGCCAATCAATCCGTAACCGTTCAGCAGGAACAAATAAAGACTGTCGGAATCGAATTGCCCCTTAAAATGTTCGGCACCATACAGAACATTGATGGTGTTGGAACTCAGCCCCAGTCCCCAGCCGAACAGCAAGTCCGCAGGCCCATGCATCTGCTCTGAAAACACCCGCTGCCACAGGTCGATACGGCCGTCCTGGGTTGGATCAGCGTCATCCCGTCCGCTGAGCAATGGGCTGGATGCCAGCACCAGCGCGCCCACCGCAAGGATCGGCGCCGGCATGACCAACGCCCAGCGATCGCGTGGACGGAGCACCGCATAAATCTGAAAGTAAACTACCAGCAACGAGCTGATGAATGCAGTCCGAGAGCCGCTCAGCAGCGCCAAAAATACACTGACGGCCACCCACTTACCCATCGCCGGCACCAGCGAGAACAGCAGCGCGCAAGTCGCCATAGTCGCGCCAAATAGGTTCGGACTGACAAAAGTGCCGAACGGCCGACCGCCGCCGAAGAACGACACCCCGAACAACGGCGGCGCCCATAAAGCCTGGGCTATCGCCAGCACCGCCTGCAGGGCAATGTAATAGCGCAGAAAATGCGCAAAGCGATTGATAATATAGCCGCCCGTACCCAAGCGGCTGGTCACGAATCCGATCAATGCCAGCGGCAGGTATTCGAAAACGCGCAGCCCCGCCATCGGCACCACTATCGGCAAATCCAGATACAGCGCATAGCCAACCTCAAACAGCACATAGCTGGCAATAACGCCTAGAAAAGCCAGTACCGTGCTGGACAATGCCCCGCGCCGCAAGCGCGGTTCAAGAAACGCGTAAGCCACCAGCACCAGCAACATCAACTCACGAAGAATACGCAACCCGAAATCCTGCTCGCCGTAGACCTCCTTCACGCCTGTCCAGGCCGACTCGACCTGGGGCAAGGCAGCCACTGTCGACGCACTGACCAGCGCGAACAACAGAAACGGCAAGTCTTTTTCGAAGCGGATTCTCATGCTATGCCGCCTTACCGTCCGTGTCTTCGTCGGGATAGGAGTCTATAAGAAAATCAGGGTCCTGGCGTTCTAAATCAGGATCTTGACGTTTTCCCAGCCAATCGCCGATCGCCTGATACCCGGCCGTAAACACCGACGAATTCTTGTCATCCATGTCGGTACGGTGGTAGGCGTAGCCGTAATAGGGGTAATACGATGAGCCCTCTTTCATATCGTTGATAATGAAGCCATTCGGTTTAATGCCGACCTGCAGGAAACGCCTGAAGCTGACTTCCAATTCCTGCGCCGTGTAACGTCCTTCCTTGACGACCAGAAACGTGGCATCGGCATACTTGCCCATAATGGCAGCGTCGGTGGCGCCCAAAATCGGCGGCGAATCAATCACGATATGGTTATAAAAACTCTTCAGCTGCTCAAGCGTTTCTTCCAGATTGCCGATTACCAGCAATTCCGCAGGATTCAGCACCATGCTTCCACGCGGTATCAGATCCACGCCCACATCCGGCAGGCTGATGATTACCTCGCCGAGTGTGGCCCTGCCTGACAGCAGGTCGGAAAGCCCCGGTTCCTTGTCGACGGAAAACGTTTCGTGCAGACGGCCGTTTCGCATGTCGGCGTCGATGATCAGCACGCGTTTCTTGATGCTGGCCAACAATGCGGAAAGATTAGTGCTGACAAAGGATTTGCCCATGCTTGGTGCTGGGCTGCTGACCATGATGACTTTGCTCGCATCGCTGGCTAGCGTCGCTTCCAGCGTGGTACGAAGACCCCGCAACGATTCCACGGAAATATCGAGCGGATCCTGGCTGACCAGAATGCCGGGTTCACGGTCTTTGCCCTGATCGATCAAGCGAGCCAGCTTACGCTGCTTTTTGCTGTGCGGAATCGCGGCAAAAAGCGGCAAGCCCACCTGATATTCCAGCATGGCCGGATAGTTATCATGGCGCTGCAAGGAGTGCCTTAGAAACACGATAGCCGATCCCGCGGTCAAGCCCAGCAAGGTGGCAATGGCTAACAACAGGCCGGGCTTCGGCCAATACGGTTTTTCCGGAGTTACCGCAAAGTCGACAATGCGAGAGTTACCCAAGGAACCTGCCGCAGCAATGCGCTGTTCCTGAGCGCTGTTCAGCAGCGAGGTGTAAAGCTCGGTGTTGACTTGCACATCCCGCGACAGGCTTACGACGTTCTGCTGAGTACGCGGCAAATCCTTAATCCGCTTATCCAAATTCGCCAGCTTCTGATCGATACGTTTGATTTGCGCCTTGGTAGCGACCATATCGGGGTGTGCGGCCTCCAGGTGCTGGTTCTGTTCTTCATACTTTTGCTTGAGTTGAATGCCTAATGTCTCCATTTCGGAGGCCTGTTTGAGCAGTATCTCGGCCTCGGCGGATATATCAACTGCGCCATGCTGTTGCCTGTAGGCGCTCAAGCCCTGCTCCGCTTTTTCCAGGCGTTCCTTGACCACCGGCAGCTGGCTTTCCAAAAAACCCAGCTTTTGCGAGGCTTCCGCAGATTCCCAATTGACGGTCGCGTTGACATAAATAGTGGCGATGTCGTTGACGGATTTGGCAAGTTGCTCCGGATTTCGACCCTTAAGTTCGACGCTGAGAATATCCGTATCCTTGGAAACTTCCTTGACGGAAAAAGCCTTTTGCAAAGTTTCGATGGCTGCTAGCGAGGTTTTCCGGGTCATCTCGAAATGCGTGCCGGGATGGGCCTCGAATTCGGTGATCTTGATAACAACAGGTGTAGCCTCACCCAAGTCGGCTGTCAGCGTATCGCCTATCTGCCCTTCGGCCAAAGTTTCATCCTTGGGACCGAGCAGGCGAAAACGGCCTTGTTCCAGCGCAATCAGCGTAAACGGCTTGCCCAGATAACGATCCGGCACATTGAAGCTGGCAATCTTCAACTTTTCGCCGCCCCAGGCCCAGCGACTGAATCCCCACCATGCGTCGGCAACTCCGTCATGGGCATCATGCCTACGCGCCAAGGCTTCTCCGATAATGGGAAAATAGTACGGTGTATATTCCACCATCAGGTTCAAATCATCGACAACCTTGCCGAGCACCGAACGAGAGCGGAGGATTTCCACCTCACGCTGCGCCCGTGGACTATCGGCTTCAGTCGAGGCTTTGTTCGCTTCGCTACGGAGCGGAGCAGCCAGCAGCGCCTTGTTCTTATCGATCCGCAGCAACGCGTCAGCCTTGTAAGTGCGCGGGGCAAACACCAAGTAGACCACAGCTATCAGTAAAACCGACAACAACGCCATCAGGATTATCTTTTTGCCTTCGATCAGCAGATCGACATAGTCGCGGATACTGACGCCCTGCTCTTCGATCCGTGACGGATTCAGCGGCGGTAACTGTAAAGTAGCTTCATTTTGTGAATACATAGTCTTTAATATCCCAGTCATGAAAAAAGAAAACCCGAGTCTTGAAACATCATTAAATTCCGCCCATCATAGCGGCTTGCCCCATCATTGATGTAAAGGATCCTGGCAAGATTTGGTTCATAACTCGGGACCATTGAGTCACCCCTGCGGTACCCACGAACACGGTATCATGCGCTTGCAACGGAAACTGGTCCGCAAGAATCAGCGCGTCCGGCGATTCCGCATTCAACTGGAAAATCTCCGGCTGCATCTCGCCCGTGCGGATCACATAAATCTCTTCCGGCCGCGAAGTATTGAAATCAACGCCATAAGCTTCCGCCAGCGCCTGCGCGAGCGTCAGCCTGCCTTTGTTGATTTGCAGAGCCTGTTGCCTGCCCACTTCGCCCATGACGAACACCTTGTTGTCCTTGCGATCGGAGACATTCAGCACGTCGCCGTCTTTCAGCACCAGATTTTGGTCGGTACCGCCTTTCTCGTATAACCTCATCACATCAATCTTATAAAGCTTGCCGTCGCGAGCCAGCATCACGTTGCTGGTGTCCGCGTCCTCAGTCACGCCTCCGGCGCGACTGATGGCTTCGGTAATCGTTAATGGCGTTTCCGTCATGGCCTGGATTCCCGGCACTTTAACCTGGCCGACCACGGCTGCCCGATGGCTCTGGAATGACAGCACCCGCACATCGAGTTTGACTTTCTTGAAGTATTTGGAAAGCCCTTGGGTCAATATGTCCCTAACCTCGCTGGCGGTTTTTCCTTGCACCGAAACGCTGCCCACATAGGGGTAATAAAGCGTGCCGTCATCCTGGACCATCTTGCCCGCCAATTCGGGGTTGATTTTTTCGCCTCCGGGATCGTTCAGTTCGGGATGTTCCCAGACCGTGATTTGCAGCCTGTCATGCGGGCCGATCTTGTATTCGCCCGTGGAGATATTCTGGGTCGGAAGATTATTGACGGCCCGCTGCCTAGAAGTTTCCCGGTCGATGATCAGGTCTGCGGTAATTTGGGAAATCTTCGCTTTTTCCTTGACCAGCTTACCGTCTTTCATCATCGGCACTTCGATATGCGATAACGGGCTATTGGTCTCCATCTCCATGCCGGGCGTTAAAGCACAGGCTTGCAGCAGCAAGGCCGGTACCAGGGGCATTAATTTAAACTGGCGTTTGAACATGGCGTATATTCCTTAACTTAATAAGCATTTTTATTGATAAAACCGGTCAGCACAGTGCGCAGTGCAATTTCCAGATCGAACCAGACCGACCAATGCTGGATGTAGTACAAATCGTGTTCGATGCGGCGGTTCAGGTCGGTGTCCCCGCGCCAGCCGTTGACTTGCGCCCAGCCGGTGATGCCGGCCTTGACCATGTGCTTTTTCATGTAATTCGGCACTTGGTCCTTAAATACTTCGACAAAGTCCGGCCGCTCAGGACGAGGTCCGACCAGGGACATATCGCCCTTAAGCACGTTGATCAGTTGCGGCAGTTCGTCCAGGCTGGTTTTGCGCAGGAAACCGCCAAATCTGGTAGCCCGTTGTTCGCCGGGTTTAGCCCACACCGCGCCGGATTTAGCTTCGGCGTCCACCGGCATCGAACGGAACTTCAGCATCGTAAACGAACGGTTGTTCCAGCCGACCCGTACCTGCCGGTAAAACACCGGACCGGGCGAACTCAGCTTGACTCCGGTAGCGATCACTAACAGGATCGGGCTGATCAGAACCAACAGGATCAGCGCAAAAAACCTGTCCATGATCTCCTTGATATAGCGGTTAACGCCATGCAATGGCGAAACCGAGAAATCCAGTGTCGGAATGCCGGCCACGGTGTTCAGGCTGAGGAATTTGCTTTGCTTGAACGCGAAACAGTCGATGACCAGACGGATACTGACCGGCAGATGACGTAGTTCATGTTGCGCGCGTTCAGCCAGCGATTCGCCGGGAAATGCAATCCACACTTCGTCTATGGCTTCCTTGGTGACGATGGCAGCGAGATCTTTTAACCCACCAAGACGCGGCAGTGGAAAATCACCCACCACTTGCCGGTTTTCGGTCCGGTCATCGACATAACCGATCACTTGCAAACCGGCCCAGGATGAATCGTTCAACTGCCTGCTAACCGCAACGGCCATCTGGTTCAATCCGACCAGAACAATACGGCCCTGAGACCAGCCACGGGCGCGCAGCCATTTCAGTGCATACGAAAGCAGGCTTCGGGCGACAAGGACGAACAACAAGCCCAGCACCCACCAGGTCACGATCCAGCGATAACTGGAACCGAACCAGAAGTGCAAACGAATCAATGCAACAATGGATATGACTGACACGATCGCGGATACCCAAGCCCTGACGATGCGAGGGATTTCCCCACGCATCGTGTCATTCCGCCAGGGACGGTAGACCTGGCCGATTTCAAAGAAGATGATGGCCGCCAAGATGCCCAGCGACACGACTATGCGATAGTCCTGATCGATGACAAATTGGCCTAGCCAGAAATAATGAGAAACCCAGGCGGCGCCGATTAACATGGTTATGTCGATGAACCGCAGCAACAGGAGCACTGTGTGCCCATATTGCTTGAAGAGCCCGTTGAAAATATTACCTATTCCGAGTGGCATATGCGAAACTCCTATTTTGTCTGCTCAATGATGAACGGTGAAAGCCGGTCATCCCCAAAGTTATCGCGATCGGCGTTGAACGCTGATCGCTACGTTTGGCTAAAGGTTACAGAGTCAAGATGAGAGGAAACCTGTAGGTTTGATTAAAATCAGATGAAGATCGGGATGACTTTGAGAAGGCAATAGGCAAAGTGGATCGGATACGCTATATGTGCCCCGATATTTCGAATCATTAAGATGGCATTGTCTTCTGAGCTTGACTGCCTCTGTTCCATTTTCGGGCGTTAAAATGTCGGCAGGCAAAGCAAGACCCTAACAATGACACGCTGCTTAATGCCGGGGCTAAAATATGACTGATTAACGCGACAAATCGCAATTCAGGTTACAATAGACGTTAGCCATCTGGACGGTGATTTTTGGGTAGGTTGATGATGTCTTATTTGTTTGTCAGTCATGTCCTGTTACTGCAACATTGATATAATAAAAACATATAGTTAGGCAGATATAGTAATGAATATACGACAATACGGTTTTTTTATACGACAATTAGTGTCGTATATATTACGTTAGGCAGTGTAATGACTCACCAACCAAAATCTTCTAAATCTCGTGAAATATTAGGACTTCAACTCGAAGTATTTGGGCTAATTTTTTTGCTTGTTGGTATTATTTGGCAAGCATCATTGAGTGACTTAATCGACAAGTATTCTCGACAAACAGTCGATTTTATACAAGAAAATGTAAACCTCGCTCTTCTTGAAACAATAGAAAAACTTAGTAGACAAATTGATGAGAACTGATGTGTCAACACTTTCTCGGACACAAGGTTAAGCAGCCTTAAGCTGCAATTCGTAGTCTACGGGCGACATATAGCCATTGGCGGAATGAAGTCGCTCGCGGTTGTAAAAGACCTCAATATATTCAAACACAGCCTGTTT
>DATBRD010000053.1:0-5866 GCA_036560465.1 Methylobacter sp. | reverse complement strand
GGACTTTGAGTGTTATCAATCAATAAAACTTAAAAGTCCTTACCGATCCAGAATGGCTCACCGCATGGGTTTATTTAAGCTGAATTGCGCTTAAACGCCGACCATTTCATTTTTTGAGAGTTTTTACACGGCCTGGGTCGTTTTCGGCCAGTCAAAGCCACAAATTCATTCTTTAATGCAAGTCACAGATCGTACAACCAAAGATTTTTTTAGCTTTGTTTTCAACGTAGTTTAGTTACCTGATCGATATAGCCCCACCAATTCGGTCAGAATCAGTCCGTTCTACTTCGATTTGGTCCACAGTTGTCATTTCCCTGAGCAGTTGCTCTTCCTGCATGAATGTCTCAACAGCAACCGGGTCGAACTGACTGCCGGACATCTTGATGATCTCCGCCTTGGCCGTGTCGAATGAGAGCGCCTTGCGGTAAGGGCGATCAAAGGTCATGGCGTCGAGAGTGTCGATAACCGCAAATAGGCGCGCAGGCAAAGGAATCGCGTTGCCCCGCAAGGCGCGCGGATAGCCGGAGCCGTCGTACCTTTCTTCATGGCAGAGCACGATCTCTCCCGCAAGGGAAAAGAAGGGAAGTTTGTCCAGGATATGGCTGCCGTGCTCCGGATGCAGCCGCATTACCTTCCACTCGTCTTCCGACAGCCTCCCCGGATTCAGGAGTATCGCATCGGGCACGCCAATCTTGCCAATGTCGTGAAGTAGGCTGCCCCAGTAAATTTCCCGTAGTATCGCCGCATCTGTGTAGTGATGACGAGCAAGGATCAGCGTATGCGAGGCCACCCGCTTCGAGTGCAGGCCGGTTTGGTTTTCACGCAGGTCGAGCGCGGCGGCGAGTGCCTCGGCGAAATCCTCGTAGGGATGGTCGTTGACAAGCCCGGCAAGCTGCTTGCGGGATTCCAGCAGACAGTGCTCGCAGGTGAATTGATCCCCAAGCCTATGGTATTGCCTATCCGTCGACGCGGCCCCGCAAATCGAGCAGTTTACATTTCTCGTGGGTACGACGGCAGATGCATCCCTACTTAATGGCAGCTTGTTCATGTTCTAGGCTTTTTAGGTTGTTTTTAATGTTGCGACCATTGCAAGGTGTTGTTTTCAATCAAGTGTACTTTCTGGCGAAGTATTTCAAAGCTTCGCTCTCGATAAGAACCGTTACTCAAACTCAACCTTGCCACCATTCAAGTGATACATTGAGCCAACTATTTTTAGTTTCCCCTCTTTTTCCAGAGAGCTTACTACATCACTCCCTTTGCGTATTTCATTGATGGTCTGCTGGACGTTTGTTTTGGCTACAGCATCAACGAAGCCATCATTTTTACTACTTCTTTCACCAGAATAGGTGGTCGCGCTAATAGCAGGCTTGATCTTATCCAAAAGCCCAGTCAGGCGTCCAAGCTCAACGTTATCGATTGCGCCTTTAATTGCTCCGCATGCTGTATGCCCCATCACAACAATGACCTTCGCGCCAGTCGCAGCGCAAGCAAATTCCAGGCTTCCGATTAGATCATTATTTACAATATTTCCGGCAATTCTCGCATTAAATGTTTCACCAATACCCACATCAAGAATAATCTCAGCAGGCGCGCGGGAATCAATGCAGCTCAAGATAACAGCGGAAGGATATTGTCCGGCTGCACTGGCTCTTTTCTGGGCCAGATAGTCATGTTTTAGCATTTTTCCTGTACGAAAACGAACATTCCCTTTCTTCAACCCGGCTATGATCTGATCTGGCGTCAGCTTATCGCGTTCTTCCTTAGTTAAAGCTGCCGGATAAGAAAGGCTTGGTATTGCTAACCCCACACTGCCTAATATCCCTGCCAATGTTACTCCAAAGGCTGTTTTTAATACTGAACGCCGGTTACAACATGAGTGCTCATTAGAAAAATGATCAATAGTCTCTTTCATATTTATCTCCGCGAGTAAAACCAGCTTAATCAAAATAGCGAGATCATAATTGTGAGAACCCCTTTTTCTAAATATAAAACCTTGCACGGATTCGCGTTAGCAAGTGGCAAGCCCGTATTGAGTAAAACTGCATGAAGTATGAACTCTCCTGCTACTTGGGGCGTTCCGGTCGTCAACTCTCGATAAAATACAACACCATCTATGCACGATCTGTCTAATCGGGTGATTTAACATTACCTCCGATGTGTCTTCTGTAAACGCAATTTAGAAATGCCCTGCATTGGCTCACATTTACTTGATCGGGCAGGGTCGATAGTGCCACTTTGCCAATGACTGTTATCGGGAAGCTTAAATCCATATCCGAATGTCTCACAGGGGGCGGTTTGAGACTGTCGTGGCCGACTGAAACTCGCTGAGGCCGCACAAACTTAAGGCTGAACTGTTGATGCCAATTGAAATTGAAGCTATACAAATAATTGCCGGTTAGTTTTGGCGCTACCTGTTGGTAAATATCCGACGCCGTTTCACACTTTTGAGAGTTATTCGGCAATTTTTATCAACCATCCGCCATCGCCCTTGCAATTGCTTTGTCCATCGGCAGTGATTGCAATTCTGGCGTAAACACCTTTTAACGATGACGGTATTGTTCCACTAACCTGAAAACCGCCCTCATTTCTTGGAGTGACCTTGAGGGTAGCAGGCAGACCTTTTACTGTAACTTTGATAGTATTCGGTAAGGTGTTTGCAGAGGCCACAAAAGAAAAAGCCGAACCCGTAGCAACTTCAGTGTTTTCGGCTGGAACAAAATTGGTAAATTCGGGTTTGGCGCAGGCTTTTGAACTACTGCTGCTACCGTACGCCCACGAAGTGCTGGTCACCATCATTAATACAAAAAACCACAAGCAATTATGTTGTTTCATGATCATGCCTCATCGTGTTGTTGGATTGATGGATGTTTCTTTTGCGGTGTTATACTAAATTAATTTGTGTTCAAATCCGGTAACTTCAATGGTTGGTAAGATTACTGAAAAGCAAGCTCAGTATTTATCATTTATATTTCACTATATCAAGGTAAACGGTCGGTCACCTGCTGAATCGGATATACAGCGCTACTTTAATGTTAGCCCACCAACCGTTCACCAGATGGTAATTAAACTCGAAAGTCTTGGGCTGATTGTAAGAGAGCCCGGTGTGGCAAGAAGTATTCAAGTCTTGGTTTCTCCCAAAAGCATTGCCAAGTTAAAATGAATACAACAAGACAATTGAAGACAAACCACCTTTGACATTGTTGGCAAGTATTCGACGCTGAAAAACAATGTTGCGCCTATAATACGGCAGTTAAACACTCTCTTTCGATCAAACTATGAAAAAAATCCTGCTTTCGCTATTGGCTATCTTCCTGATCGTTGAGGAGTGGCTCTGGGATTGGCTGACCGCATTTGGACACTTATTATTCCACTGGTTGAATCTGGAGCAATTTGAACAATGGCTCAGGCAGACAAATCCTACTATGGCGTTGGTGGCGTTTAGTATTCCGTTGCTGATTGTTGCCCCGATCAATCTCGTGGCATTCATGTTGATTGCGAAAGGATTGATATTGCAAGGCATTCTGATGGAAGTGTTGGCAAAATTACTTGGTACTTTGCTGGTAGCCAGAGTGTTTGCGCTGACCAAACCGCAGCTATTAACCTTTGCCTTCCTGAGGATCACTTACACCACGATTACTCGTTGGCTGCATTGGGCACATGATAAAGTCACTGAAACCACCGTTTATCGCTGGATGAAGCAATTGAGAGTCTGAGAATAATCAAACAACTTTTGTAATTGCCCCTGCCGTTGAAATGTACTCATGCTAACTCGTTTTATCATCACTCCAGCAAGATCTTTTCAGTGCCTATTGATGGCCTGCCTTTTCGTCACGGCTACTTGTTTCGCTGACTCGCCTATTGTTCCAGATGCCCAGAAAACACCTGGTGATGTGTTGACGACTGACGCCAAGGTTATCTGCGTTCCGGGCTATACAAAAACAGTTCGTGATGTGCCGCAAGCTGTCAAAGAGCAGGCTTATCGTAGTTATGGAATCGCCGAGAGAAAACCAGGAGAATACGAAGTCGACCATCTCATCAGTCTTGAACTCGGTGGTTCAAACTCGATTCGTAATCTCTGGCCAGAATCTTTCGTCACCCAGCCCCTAAACGCGCATGTCAAAGATAAGCTGGAAAATAAATTACATGAGCTGATTTGCTCGGGACAACTTCCTGTTCAACAAGCCCAACAAGAAATCGCACACGACTGGATCGCCGCGTACCAGAAATACCTGGGGCCTTTAGCGAACGATGCGCAAACACCCGTTACAGAAAAAACCTCTGCCGCGGTTGAACCTCCATTAAAAACTGCTATCCAGCTTCCTGACCTTCCTGCTCAACCCGATGAAGCCGGGAATTGCCCATCGTCTTCACCTATAAAAGTTTCAAAGAAGGGTATCTACCATGTGTTGGGCGACCGAGACTACGATAGAACTAAGGCCAAGAATTGCTTTGCCACGCCAGATGCAGCACAAGCCGCTGGCTTTCGGGCTCCCAAACGCTAATTGAAGCAAGCGATGAAACGCCAACTTTTTAATGGGCAAGACGTGATCGACATTCAGATTATCGCTGAAGACGGAACCACTTTGAACCACGGCTTACTTCCCGAGGAGGTTGTCGCTTTTGAAAGCCTTGATCGCACATTGAAAGCACATCCAGTGTTTCAATCCACCTATCCAAACGCCAAGCTTATTCGCATTGATTCAAATCGTGGTATTCAGGAGGAGGAAGCAGGAAGATATTACCTACGCTATCAGTACGATGCTGGTATCACTGAGTTTTGGGGGCATCATGCGAGCAGCACTTATGTGGATTGTGATCAAGGTCTGATAGGTATCGCCAAGTGATTCCTAAATCAGGATTTGATCGACAATGAACATTTTTAAACGCGCTCGTACTCGATACATTCTGCATCGCCATGCTATTGCGCATGACCTGTGGCTAGAAGCTGCTGAAAAACTGGTCTTGTTACAAGGGATGACTGCGGTTGAGAAAGCGCATTTACGAGAACTCTGTACGCTGTTTTTGTATGAAAAAAAGTTCTTTGGCGCTCAGGAGTTTCTGCTCACCGACGCAATGTGTGTGGCAATCGCAATTCAGGCTTGCCTTCCGGTGCTTCGGCTGGGGATTAGCTGTTTGTCAGGCTGGACCGAAATCATCGTTTATCCGGGTGCGTTTCGGATAAGCAGAGACGATAGGGATGAGGCAGGGGGTTGTTCATCATCAGGAACAGGCGCTGATCGGCGAGTCATGGGCGCGAGGGCCGCTTATATTGTCATGGGACGCTGTGGAGCGGGATAGGCAGGATCAACAATCCGGCCGTAATGTTGTGATTCACGAAATTGCCCATAAGCTGGATATATTGAATGGTAGTGCCAATGGTTTTCCACCTCTGCATTATGGTATGGACATTCCCCAATGGACAACGTCGCTGAATACCGCCTATCAGTCATTGGTTCAACGAGTTGAGCATCACCATCGCGCCTGTATTGACCCTTATGCTACGACGAACCCGGCAGAGTTTTTTGCAGTCATCAGTGAATACTTTTTTTGTGCGCCTGAAACTCTACACACGCACTTTGCCGATGTTTATCAGCAACTTCAACTTTATTATCGGCAGGATTCGTTGCGGCGTGTTCATGATGAGTAAACAACTAAATGGCTTTGCTGTTCGGTCGTGGGTCAGCCTGGGTCGATAGCCGATAGTTGATTCGACGACAGGCAGTAGTCGGCCCAGACTGTGTCAAAACGTGGTGTTTGATATAATAGCCGTCAATATATTGATGGAGCCAGCGGATGAAACGTTTCATTGAAGGCGAGTGCCGCACACAAACCACATTACTACCGGAAAGCATTGACGACTATATCA
>DATBRD010000052.1:0-69309 GCA_036560465.1 Methylobacter sp. | reverse complement strand
GCGAATGTGGAAAACGGAGAGCGTACTCTACGTAGCAGGCTCGAAGCCTCAGGTTGGGCTCGGCTTCTCCGTCTTCCGCCCGGTGATCAGCCGGGGATTTTATCGATGAGTTTCGATAAAATCGAGATATAAGGTTGGGCTAATTGTATTAGTTCAGACTTAACCTGACACCGCTCTTGAAAAAAGAGAGGGTTACTGGTGAGATAGAAGTGTCGAATTTTTATCAAACCCAAAAGAGGTAACCCTCATGCTTGAGAATAACGTAAGAATCATTAAACATAAAGTCGGCTTGCTGAATCTGGCAGAAGAACTGGGTAACGTCTCCAGAGCCTGCAAGACCATGGGCCTGTCACGCGATACCTTCTATCGCTATAAGACAGCGGTTGAGCAAGGCGGAGTTGAATCCCTGTTCGACAAAAGTCGGCGGCAGCCGAACCTGAAAAACCGGGTCGATGAGCTGACAGAACAGTCTGTGCTGACTCATGCCATAGATTATCCGGCGCACGGCCAATTGCGCGTTAGCAATGAATTGCGCAAGACCGGTGTGTTCGTATCGCCGAGCGGCGTGCGCAGCATCTGGCTACGTCATGGTCTGGCCAACTTTAAAGATCGCTTGAAAGTGTTAGAGGCCAAGGTCGCAGAGCAAGGCATTATCCTGACCGAAGCGCAGGTTGCCGCCCTCGAAAAGAAACGCCAGGATGACGAAGTCAGCGGGGAAATCGACACGGCGCATCCGGGTTATCTGGGCTCCCAGGACACCTTTTATGTCGGCACTTTTAAAGGCGTCGGACGGGTCTATCAGCAAACCTTTGTTGATACCTACTCCAAAGTCGCCTTTGCCAAACTGTATACGACTAAAACCCCGATCACGGCGGCTGATCTGTTGAACGATAAGGTCTTGCCGTTCTTCACTGAAGAACAGTTGCCGATGCTACGGATTTTAACGGATCGCGGCACCGAGTATTGTGGACGGGCAGAAACCCATGATTATCAGCTGTATTTGGCGATCAACGACATTGAGCACAGCAAAACCAAGGTACGATCACCGCAAACCAATGGTATCTGTGAACGCTTTCATAAGACTATCTTGCAAGAGTTTTATCAGGTCGCCTTGCGCAAAAACTTGTATAACGAGCTGGCGACCCTGCAAAAAGACTTGGACGAATGGCTCGACTATTACAATAATGAACGCACCCATCAAGGCAAAATGTGCTGTGGGCGAACGCCGATGGCGACATTGCACAATGGCAAATCCGTCTGGAAAGAAAAATTTATAGGCTGAATTTGACCGGACAGACACTTCTTAAAAACCAGTAACTGTCCGATTAGGTTTGAACTACTACAGCTAAATGCAATGAAGCCCAACAACTCACCGCTCGCCGCAGGAAACATCATCAACAGCAAGATCTCTGCCCCCAATGTTCCGGCAACACACCGGTTTGCACATACCGGTGAAATGTCGAAAACGGCCAATCAACCGGCCGCTTGACATAGCCATGTTTGACAGGATTATAGTGAATATAATCTGCGTGCTTTTCAAAATCCCACTCGTCCCTAATTTGATGCTCCCAGTAGCGCCGCTGCCAAATGCCGCGCTCCCGTTTATTAAGCCGACTGGCGCGAATAAGCTCGGTTTTTTCCAATCCACGGGAAAATCCCGATTTGAGCAATGACCAACGCATCGGATAGTCGGCATCGCCTTCGGGTAATTTCCAGATTGCGTGAAGATGTTCGGGAAGCACAACCATGGCTTCAATGACAAAGGGATGGGCGTGCTTTACTATCCGGATAACGTCTCGTAAAGCCTCTATCTCCCGTATCAGCAAATCAGACTGTCGGTTTGCGAGGTTGACTGTAAAAAATAGCTTGCGCCTACTGTTTGGGCTCTTCGATAACGCATGTTTATTTCCTGTTTAACGTGAATTGTTGGGCTTCATTGCATTCAGCCCAACCTACGGCCTGCAATATATTCAATTTCAGTGTTTCGTAAAGCCATCCCTCTCCCCATTTTACTGTGGGCTTCCGTACAGACTCTCACCGCCTGGTCGGTATAATCTTTAACCTGATTGACATTGTGTTTTGTAGCTTTTGATAAATCCTAAACGGTGATTATATGAAAGTAAAAAACTAATAAATCAAATAGCAAAAATACGCTTTTTAATTACATGAAAGATCCGGCAAGTACAACCGCCAACCTTCCTAGGCCAAAATGTGGCGACTTAATCGATCTTTAAGTTTTTAAACAGCTTCTTATATCTCGAAAATTTTCATAATACGCAACCATATCAATTGATTGAGTACCTCGCCCATGCATACGATTCAACCGATTGAATGGCAAAAGATCATTGTAATTCCTATCTTCTTAAGTGCTGCATTTCGCGGCGCCCTGATATACCGCTAACTGCGGAGGAGCTTCCTATGAAAATTCCATGTCTAACCAGCGCCTTACTAAGTTTCGGCACTTGTCTCGTTTCGCTGCCAGGCATAGTATTTGCTGCGAGCGACAATCACTCCGACCAAGCAGCAAGAATTACACAGGAAATTAACCTACAGCCTCCATGTCATTCAAATCCCAATGCACAACGCGATATAAGCACTGTGCTTACCCGAGGAGATGTCAAAGATTTGCCGGATCCGCTTAAAAACCAGCTCGCCATTCTGGCCGGCCGGCCTCACAGCCAGTTACCGACACAGGCCTACGCCGAAGCTCACACTGACAATAAGCCTAAGCCCAGCCAACTTTTTCAGTATTACCTGCTCGATACGAAGGGCTTCGAGCCAAACCCGTTCACTACCTTGATAAAAGGCGTCAATGACACAGCCATGTTGACAGCTACAGGTGCTGATTGCGGCCTGTCGACGATCGGTGCTGTGCGTGTGGTCGTAGAGCCCAAACCCGGCCTGCCGACGGATCCTAACGACCCCCGCGCCTTCATCGATATCTTCACCGATATAGACCCGCTATTCGTCATCAACAACGAGAGTGGCTGGTATGAAGGCTGGATGATCTGGGATCTTAAGGTTGCGCCCGTTGCTGACCCGAGAAACGACGGCCATGCGCAATTCGGGAAACTGCTCCAGGCGGATGCAGACATCTTGGCTAAGATGGGAGATAAACAGCAAAATCATAGTGCAGGCAACATCTTCACGGTTGACGGCCAAGCTGTGCACTTCCCCAATCCAAAAGATCATTTTCCTGACGCACAGACTAACGTTGTACCCATTCAGCTCAGTATGGGCGCATACAATTGTCTCCAGCAAAGCGACTGCCACGCTTACTGGGAGTTCAACTACACCACAAACTGGATTCACCCCCTGTATGAACTGCCGTTCACCGGTGGTATTCCGGGAACGTTTGAGGCTGGTAAAGTTGGCGCGCTCCAGTCCATCATTCCTGGATCGGGGCCTAACGGTGTGACAAATGACCCGGTGCATTACGGGGACAACCCGAACAATACGGGACAGCTCCAGGCATCCGGTCCACGCGACCCGGATAAATTCGACGCTGACGACGATTCTCAACGTGAATTCCGCATGCGCTTCATTCCCAGCGGTTTGGCTAAGGAGATCATGCTGGACGTGTACGAGCGCCTCGCCTCGTTTAAGCCTGATGTCACTGACTTTAACAAACGCCTGTTTGATGCTTATGCGGCAGAAGTCGCTCGAGTAGACACAAATGGAGACGGCGTCATCTCTGCGGCAGAAGGCGATATCGATACAGCCTCCGATGGATTCGACGATAATACCCGGTTGTTTCTTGCTGCACCGACGTTCAAACGTTTCGCGGTGACGCGGGAGATCAATGACGGGCTATTAGCGCCTCGGTTTGCGCCAAGCCAAAAAGCCTGGGTGCTCTCAGGAACAGTAGTGCCGGTAAGTCCTGTTGTGCCGGCTTCAGCAGGGGAGGACGGTGACGATAGGTAAAAAATCAGAAGGTCTTTGTTAGGTCCGGAAGGGTACGCTGCACGTACCCTTCATCCTATAATTTACATTTCTGTGTTTCGCTTATGTGTCCCACTTTCGGCGCGCTTATGTTCCCGGCGGTTGCTTCTTCTTTACCGTGAAAAGGAAACGACGCACCCCAGATATTTGTATGGATACCTCCCGCGTTTTCCTACGTGTTTGCCATTCGTGGATGCCGCCAACGCTGGTTGTTTCGGGTTAACGCCATGGTTTTGCTAGAAAATCAGCTTCAAGTTTTAACTTGCCAAAAAGGTTGCTATTGATTTTTAGATGCCATAGCATCGGGTCTTACGGACTACCGAGCCCTATTATGCTTCGGTTCGAGATTTAATATCCATTCCAAAGATGCCTGCTTTACGTCAGGCGGGTCTTTTTCCTTTGTTCTAAGCAATTTATTTCGGAGGAGCCCATGAAAAAATCAGACTATTCTTTTGTGTTGTCGGCGCTACTCATAACCACGTCCGCCTTTGCGGAAGATCCTATGTTTGCGCCAGTTCCTGAGACTACGACAACCCCGGTGACAACAACAAATCCTGCGATTACGACAACGCCTATGACTACAACAAATCCGACAAGCGATTTGTTTTCGGCAAGTCCGGCGGCTACGATAAGCCCTGTGACTACGGCAACTCCATTTGCTACGACAACTTCAGTGACTAGTCCTACCACTACTACGACAAGTCCAGTTGTCACCACAAGTTCAGTGACTGGTACGACAAGTCCTGAGACCACGATAACCCCTGTAGTTACGGCAGGCCCTGCGTTTGAGGTCAGCATTACGGGCATAGGTCCGGCAGTGGATGTTGCAGCCTCCGATACAGTGCGTCAGGTTATTGGACATGCCGTTGCCAGTGGCGTGATAGATAAATTTATTGTATTGGGCCACGGGGTTGAAGGAGGGTTCTCAGCCTGTGCAGAAGCCGCTCCCACTGGACAGGTGGAAAATCTTAACGCCGTTATAAGCCAGCTGAATTCTATTCATCCAGATCCGCAGACTACAGCCTATTCGGTGACTCCAGTCGAAAGCTGTTCTACCGAGACAGTCTTTTGTACACAAGATGTGCAACAGTGTCCTGACGGCTCATTTGTAGGCCGTGTACCGCCTTCGTGCGAGTTTGCTGCATGTCCGGTAACACGGTAAAGATTATAAGTGCCGTACCCGTTAGGCCGGGCTGACAACGGAAGGGGCAGGTATTAGTTTCTTGGCAATTGCTCTTGCAATATCTGTCCTTGCTGTCGTAAAGCGCCTACTGCTGGTGCTCTGCGTCCTTGCAGTTGTCAGCCCAGCTTACCGGGAAAATCTTATTCGTAATGTGACCACATACGATATACTTTGATTAACTTCTCTTTTTCCAATACTTCGTAGACTAGACGGTGTTGCTTGTTTATTCGCCTGCTGATAAGGCCTTTCATGTCGTCTTTTAAATACTCAAACTCAGGTGGGTATTGCAACGGATTTTCACTGATAATATTTATTAATTTTACGGCCTTATCTTTTAGTCCACAGGACTTTAACTTTACAGCATCTTTTTGAGCTTGGGTCATGAATACAACGTTATACATTACCAATCCAAGTCGTCTAATTTTACCGCTTTATCAATGGACTCATTTCTAGCTTCTTGTATGCTTTGAACCATGCCCTCTATTGATCTCAGGTAATCATCGTCACTGATGTATTCGGATTGGTCCAGAATCTTAATTTCATTTGATGAAAAATGCTCCAATAACCAAAGAAATTTATCATTGATACTGTCATCAATTTTTAACGTAACTGTTTTCATCTGAAAATCCTCAATAAATCGTTTGCTATTGATTATTCTATGTCAAATTACTCAGGACTGCGATTATTCCAAGATAAGAGAGTGTCAGAGTCGGGTAGGGTGGGCAAACAAGCTTTATCGTTTACCCAACGCTAAACAAACCCCGATATTGATTGGTGGGCAGAAAAGCGTTGCCTCGGCAATAGCTCCTGCATTGCTCTACCTCCTGCATCCTTGCAGTCGTAAAGCGCCTACTTTTGGTGCCCACCCTCTACCTAACTTACCAGCGCCAATCAGGCGGGTAAAATGTATGAGCTGGCAGGTGACGAAGCCTATACGCTGACCGAGTTCACGGTAGAAATCATGCGTCAGTCAGGCAAATAGTCACTTATCAGAATTTGTCCGAAGCCGATTTCAAGATGGCGCTGCTGAGCGTTGTCCTAGCCTTCTATCCTTCGCTGAACAACTTTTGTCCCGTCTGCTGAGAACGTAGCGAGTTAGACCTTCTAGGTTTTTAAACCTGGAAGGTCAGCGTACCGGCAGCCCCTTGCCTAACGCTGAATAAAGGGCTGTCGGAATAGCGGTATTACGCAGACAGTTAAGATACTTATATCGTAGCGCATGGGAACGAGAAAAAGGCCTCAGCACGAATGCCTTTCACATCTTCATGCTACGATTTTTAGATAGCTTTCTCTTATTTCCCGTAATTCTGCGCCAGATAATCGATGATGATCTGTTTATCGGCATTATTGATCGGCGCACCCATAACATTGATCATCTTGCCGACGGTTTTTTCCCAGCCGGCCCGATCCAGAATCTTAGCGTGTACAGTGATGTAGTCCAAGCTGTGGCACATTGCGCACTGCGCTACGACTTGGGTTTTGCCCGGCCTGTCTTTCAGGAATATCTGGCTTTCCCCGGCTGTTGCCGTGGCGGCGAAAAACGATAATAACAAAATCAGCGTTCGCATCATGTTCTCCTCAAGCCAGCTGAATGGTAATTTTCTGCACGGCGTTGTGGTGGTAGCCGGAAGGATTCGGGATCGGCTCCAGCGGTTGGCTGGCGCCGGAACGGCTGGTGGCCCGCGCCATGATTCGGTACGTTCCCGGACGTTTGGGTTCAAAGTCCAGCTGCCATTGGCGCCAGGAAAAGCGTCCGTAATCCTGCTTCAATGCGGCTTGATGCCAACTGATGCCGCCATCCGTGGAAACTTCGACCCGTGCGATGCCATGGCCGCCATCCCAAGCTACGCCCTTGATTCCGATTGGCTTGGATTTAGGCAATGTCTGCCCGTCTATCAAGTTCGTGATTAATGAATTGACCAGAATTTCCGTGATCGACATATTCGTCTCGGTTTCCTGTGAGCTGAATTGCCCGCTTGAGAAGCGATCCTTGGGTATGCGGTAAGCGGTCTTCATCCAAAAACCGTCGAAGGGTTTGGATATGACATTAAGCGCAGTCAGATGCTTCATCCAATAGGTCGCGGTCCAGCCGGGAACGATCAGCCGGGCAGGGAAGCCGTTCCAGTGAGGCAAAGGTTCGCCGTTCATCTCAAAGGCGATCAGGGTGTTTTCATCCAACGCTTTGGTTAGCGGTAGGCTTTTAACGAAGTTCGGCGTTGTCGGTAGTACACCGGAATCGGCACCGGCCAGACTCACTTCCAGCGCGGATTTGTCGACTCCGGCCCCCGCGAGCACATCTTTCAGGCGAACGCCGCGCCAGAGCGCGTTGCCCATCGCGCCAGAACCCCACTGTAATCCGGGGACAGACGGTTGAAATGCCCCCCGGCGGTTACCGGAGCATAGACACAGGGCGGGGATTTCGACTTGCTCGAAGTCTTTGCGCAATTGGTCGAGACTGAGTTCCAACGGCGTATGAATGGCATCGCCGCCTATGCGCAGCCGCCATTCGCTGATTTTTACCTCGGGAATGACGGCGTTATGGTAACGCACGAAGAAGCGGTTATTGGGCGTAAAGGGCGCATCGAAATAATTGATGGGCGTTTCGTAATTGGGAGGACGGTAAGTTTGCTTGATCAGCGCCTCTTTGCCGGGGAGAGCATCCAGGATCGTTGATTCTTCTGTACTCATCGCAGCCGCCAGGCCCGATCGCTGCAATAGGGATAGTCCGCCGAGTGCTGCAAGGCTGCCAGCGGTCTTCTTGATAAAGTGTCTTCTATCGACCATAAATATCTCCTCGGCTGGGTTACTTTCGCTAACCAAATATTATTGCTGTGTTGGTAATCAAATCTATCACGAAGTATGCAGGAAAACACGGAGATTTCTGCGCGTCTTGAGGAGAATTTATGTCGCGAGTGAGATATATTTCCGATAATCGGTGGGGTCTGCATCATTCTTGGTGTATAAAACTTTTGTGTACGGCGCGAGTATTCTGACTGACGTATAATCTAAATAACTTTTTCTTGAATTGGCTGCAAATTCCCGGAGGTTTCGATGGCGACAATGAGAGGTTTATTAGAAAGCTTCCCTTGTTATAAGACAAAGACAAGCTTGGCTGGATTGATGGGGCTTTTAAGCCTGTTGTTCTTGCTGAGCGGCTGTCAGACCGTATCAACTCCTGAACAGGTGACTACGGAATTTTGGGAAGCAATGGCAGACGGTGATCTTGACGCTGCCAGAAAATACGCTACCCGGGAAACTCAATACCTTGTTGATACCCAGCAAGCTCTGGAAGATGCGACAGTAAAGACCGGGACGGCTTTAATCAATGGCTCCAATGCAACGGTAGCAACGCACATGATCTTAAAAAAACCGGAAAGCAATGATAATTTGTCTTTTGATACTGTGTTATTAAAAGAAAACAATCAATGGAAAGTCGATTATCAGCAAACGCTCAATAATCTTTCAATCCTGCCTTTGGGAGATATTTTTAGAAGCTTGCGAGCATTGGGCGAAACCTTCAACAAGGAGTTGAAACAGCAAATTCCGTTGTTTGAGAAGCAAATCAGATCCTTCAGCCAGGAACTAATACGGCAACTGGATGAATTTCGCCGTGAGATGGAAAAAGCCGCTCCGCCTGAAAAGCAGAGGCCTTATCCTAATACCATATAAACGTCTCAAGCACTGTAGGGTACGCACCGCGTACCTTTTTGAGATTCTAGTGGCGGAACGATCTGGAAATGGTACGCGGTGCGTACCCTACATTGAGCAAACCTGGTGTATGTTGGTCATGCTTTTTATGCCCAGCCAATGGAGCTTATAGCGCCTTTTCCTTTGCTTCCTTTGTTTCATACATTGCTATATCGGCATGATGCAACAGCGTTCTGGCGTCAGTGCCATGGTCGGGATAAATGCTTATTCCGGCGCTTACGCCAATTTCGATATCGTAATCATCAATATGGTAAGTCTTGCCTAGCGCGTCGATAATCTGGGTAAGTAGTTTTTCAACCATTTCCTGGTCGGAAATATGCTTCAGCAGTATGACGAATTCGTCACCGCCCAGTCGGGTGACAGTGTCGGATTCGCGGACGATTCGAGTGAGCCTGTCAGCGACCTTTTGCAATAGCTTATCGCCGATCTTATGCCCGAACAGATCGTTAACCGGTTTGAATTTGTCCAGGTCCAGAAACAATACGGCAAATTTGGTTTTGTTGCGCGCCGCTAATTTAATGGCCTGCTCAAGCCGGTCATTGAACAGTACTCGGTTAGCCAAGCCGGTCAACGGGTCATGAAGAGCGATATGGCGCAGATGCTCTTCTTCCGCCTTGCGTTCGGTAATATCTGACAGGATGGCGACATAATGCGTGAGTTGGCTGTCGGCGTTTTTTACCTGGTTAATGCTGACTCTCATCGGAATTAAGGCGCCGTCTTTCTTGCGATCAATAACATCGCCCTGCCATTGGCCGCTTTTATTCAGCGCTTCCCACATCCGGATATATTCTTCGTCGGTGGTATAACCCGATTGCAGGATTGACGGAGGCTGGCCCAATAATTCGTCTTCGTTGTATCCGGTCATAGCACAAAGCGCTTGATTAACCGAAACGATATGCATCGACGAATCGGTAATCAAAATCCCATCGCTGCTGCCGGCAAAAACCGTTGCCGCCAACTTTAATTGTTGCTCCGCTTTTTTGCGTTCGCTCAGGTCCATCACATAAGCAATGCCTTGTTCCTGATTGCCGGCCAGCATCGCCGCGCCAATATAGATCGGTACCCAGTGGCCCTGTTTATGGATCAATACTTTCTCGAAGGGCTCGCATCGGCCATGTATTAAAAGCTCGCGGATGGCTTGTTGATCGCGCTGTTGAAATTCAACCGGTGTAATATCACGCCAGTTGAGAGCGCTGGTCAAAACATCTGACCGGTCATAGCCGGTCATGGTTAAAAACAGGTCGTTCGCTTCCTCGATCATGCCATCCGTTCGCCAGGAAATAATGCCGATCGTATTCGATTCCTTGAGCCTGCGAAACCGTGACTCGCTGATAAGCAGTTGCTGTTCCGCTTTGGTGATGCCCTTGATGATCTGCCGGCTGACCAAGAGCCCGATGCCGATAAAGACAATCAGCACCAGTACGGTAACGAGCCATGTCGCTTGTTTAACCCATCTTGCGCCTGCGCTCAGGATCAGTGAAAAGCGGTTTTCCAGTTCATGAAGCTGATCATTGATCTGCTGCAAGCGTTCCCGCAATTCGATTATTCTTTCGGTGCTTGAATTTGGGGTATTCAGTTCAATTCGAATTTGTCCGCTGAGCTGCTTCAATTCGTCAATTATTTGATCGGCAGATTGCCATGTAGAGATAGCGTCGCGTAAATAGGAAATGCGCTGGAATGTTAAAAAGAACCCGATCATGGATTCTATGTCGTCAGGATGATTTTGTCCTTGCAAAAAGCCTTTTCTGGCTTCTTCGTAGTTTGGCGAAGACTCCAATAATGCCAGTCGGGCATTTTTATCGCCATTGATGACCTGTAGGGCTTTCTGATAAGCGTTGTAGTCGCTTTCCGAACGATTATAGGAATAACTGCCCAGATAGAATACGGCATCCTTCTGCGCCTTGGCCCACAAACCTTCGCCCCTGACATAGGAACGCACGCCGTCGAAAATACTGCCGTACCAAAAAATCATCCCGCCCAGCAATACTGAAATCAGTACGAACAGGGAGATAATAAAAACGACTTTTCCTTCGGTGGAAAATATGGGGAGTTTTTTAGTTACCATAGCATTCTAGAGGCGGTGTGTTATCTAGCGTCTTGGTACATGTTTTTGCTGTTCATTGAACGTATCCTGATTTCTTAACGGGTTTTAACGGCCCGGCATCCTGTCTTCAAGATAATGGTAAACCGGTTCAGCGTTGCTTTCCAGTCTTGTAGGCTGTAAGCCGGAATAAGCCTGATTGGATGCAAGCAGAAACTGGCGTTTATGATGCTGTTTTTTTTCGGCTAAGGCCAGGCGTACGAATATTGCAGGAACAGGGATTCGGTCGGGTAGGGACAACAAAACTATCCGGGTCGATGTGCGAGTCATTACGGCAACCAACCGCAACTTGGCCGAAGAGGTTAGCTTGGAGCGGTTTCGTTCCAAGCTGGATCCAGGGCTTATATGCGCTTAAGTGTTTCTGATGCTATGGAATACGTAAATGCTGGCCCGGAAATATCCGATCCGGGTTGCTTAAAATATCCCGATTGGCATCAAAGATACGGTGCCATTGATTGCCATCGTTGTAGAACTGTTTGGCAATTTTAGAGAGCGTATCGCCACTGGATACCGTGTAAGTTCGAGCGGACGTGGTAGTAGTCGATCCAATTCCGGTATCGACTACAGCGGCGCTTGCGTTTGTCGCTTGTTGTTCGGAGCTGGGCAATTGCTGCTCATCTTCCTTATTGCCAAAATACGATGTGGCCGCTTTTGCTGCAAGCGCCGCCCCTGCTCCGCCAAGAAGTATTTTGCCCCAGGTTGCCAGATTGCTTGATTCGGGAGGCTTTCCGTCCGGCGTCAGTTTGTCGATCATAGCGGGTAGAACTTGTGACAGTACTGATGCTCCTTGAGATTCAGGAATGTCCGCCTGTTGAGCAACGGCATCAATCTGGTCTTTACCCAGTACCTTGGTCAGTTGATCGGGATGTATGTTCTTATTTTCCCCTGTTCCAACCCAGGACGCGGCAATATTCCCCATCCCTGATTGCTGAAATTTCTTAATCAGACCTTCTATGCCGCCCATTTTCTCCAGCATTCCCAATGAGCCACTCAATAAATTTTGGGTTTTGTTTTCAACTTGTCCTGAAGAATCGTGTGTTCCGATAGCGGATTTAACTATATCTGTAAAAAGGCTCATAAGGTTTCTCCGAGTGAAATTCGCAGAAGACAACTGCAACAGCATGGTTCCGGTTTTTGCGGCAATTAATGGGATTCGTGAATGAATCTGTTTAGCTCAACAGCTCTGGCGGAATATTGCCGCCGTTCTGTGCTAGCTTTTGCAACACGGTTTTATGCAGCCACATATTCATCTGGGATGAATCGGCCATCATTTGCGTAGGACAGCCCAATTCTGCCGCAAGCTCCTTACGTGCATTTAAACTACTGTCCAGTCCCAATAATTTTAACAAATCGACAATCGAGGTTTTCCAGTTAAGTTTTTCCGGATGGGAAGCGGCTAATCCTTCCAATTTGGTTACAACATCGACCACAGGAATTCCACCGGCAGGGGTGGAAGCCGGGACCGGCTGCGCTTGCGTCTGTGGTTGGCTTTCATCGGGTTTTTTCGCAGCGGCAGCACTACGAAAGCCCAGTTTTTCAAGAATAGAATTAAATAGACTCATGGCTGATCCTTTAAAATGAAAAGTTGAGTGAGAGTAATGTCGACGCTTGTTGAAATTTGGCCATTTAAAATTAAGTGGTGCTGAAACCGGTCTGGCTAGGGCATTTGGATTCAGAAGGCTAATAAATATTGAGCTTCCGAACGCTTGGAGCAGAATGATGTATCCAGATATTGTTTTGGCCGTAAAGTTTCAAACGTTATCTGGCTAATAAAGCGAATAATTCAGATCAAAGATACATAAGATTGAACTTAATACACAATATGCAAGAATACTTAAACGGGGCTAGCTTAAGTATAAGTGGCTTTGTAATATAGTCAGTGGCCGCAATCCTAAAGACATTTTAGAGATACAATTTATTAGATTCAGGTCCGGCAGTTTTAGCTCGAAATCTTAATGTTTAAGAACTTTAAGAGTATTGTTTATGCGATAATTATTGAATAAAACGTTTATGGATAATAAATAAGGAAACACTATGTTCTCATTACAAACCATCTTCGGCAAAGGTGATAAATTTTATGGCTTGCTTGAAGCCAGCGCCGAGTCTGCGCGTTTATCCGCTAAGGCATTGATCGAGCTTCTCAGCACGCCAGCGACGCAACAATCCTTGGAAAAGTTTAAACAGGCACGCCGCCGGGAAAAGGATTTATTCGCAAAAATCAGCGAAGAATTGGTCAATACTTTTGTTACCGTCCTTGATCGTGAAGATATTGAAGCCCTTAACGGCGCTCTTTACAAAATCCCTAAAATCGTGGAAAAGTTCGCAGAGCGCTATACGATAGCCTCAGGGCGTATCGGCGATGTGGATTTTACCAGCCGTGCCGCCATGCTGGAACAAGCTTGCGAAGTCCTGGAGCAAATGATCAGGCTGTTGCGTAAAGGAATGGATCTGGATCAAACCAAGAAATTAAATGATCAGTTGCAAACCATTGAAGCTGAAGCTGACCGTTTAATTCTTGAATTGTATCGTGATGTCTATGCCAACGAGTCCGATCCGATCCGTTACCTGGTAAAAAAGGATTTGTTTGAAATCCTCGAAAAAGCGATTGACCGCTGCCGCGATGCCGGTAATGTCATCTACCATATCGTCCTAAAAAATTCATAAAGGGTTATCATGCTGACTTTGCTCTTGCTTGTCATTCTGGTAGCGCTGGTATTCGAGTTTATTAACGGGTTCCACGACACCGCGAACTCCATTGCTACGGTTGTTGCCACTAAAGTATTGACGCCTACGCAGGCGGTAATACTCGCCGCAGTCACCAATTTAACCGGTGCATTATCAGGTACTGCTGTGGCTAAAACCATTTCCTCGGGATTAGTCGACACCGGCTTGGTGAATATCACTTCCGAAGTCTTAATCTGCGCGCTGATCGGCGCGATTATCTGGAATCTGATTACCTGGGCATTGGGGCTGCCGTCCTCTTCCAGCCATGCCCTGATCGGCGGCTTATGCGGTGCAGCGCTGGCTGCCGGACACAATAATTTCGATGTTTTGATCTGGTCAAAAACGGCGGCAGACTGGACGGCCAATAAAGGCTTGCTTTGGAAAGTCGTGATCCCCATGATCAGTTCACCGGTTGTCGGTTTTACCTTGGGTATAGTCATCATGGGCGGCTTGATGGCTATCATTAGCGGCATGAATTCCTCTGGCGGCACCATGGCACGAATGGCGCGTCCAAAATCGGTTAACGCTGTGTTCGGGAAGGCCCAGCTTTTGTCGGCCGGTTATATGGGCTTTGCGCATGGCAGCAACGATGCGCAAAAAACCATGGGCATCATCGCTTTAGCCATTTTTGGCGCTAACAGCGCCGGTACGCTTGATCAGTTGCCGGACTGGGCCGAATTCTTGCGACCGCATGGCGGAGAAAAAGACATCGATACCTGGATTGCCTTCACATGCGCATTGGTCATGGCGCTTGGTACTGCGGTAGGCGGGTGGCGTATTATCAAGACTCTCGGCCATAAAATGGTAAAGCTGCACCCGATTCACGGTTTCGCGGCGGAAACCAGTTCAGCGACAATCTTGTTAACCGCAGCCCATTTCGGTATGCCGGTTTCTACTACGCATAGCATTTCAACAGCGATTATGGGTGTAGGTTTTGCCAAGAATCCTCATGCGCTTAAACTGTCTATCATCGAACGGATTGTTTGGGCATGGGTTTTGACGATTCCGGCAGCGGGCGGAGTATCCTGGATTTTGGTAAATTTCTTGTTTCTGTTGGATTAGAGCAATGTAGAGTTATAGGTTGGGCTGGCGGCTATGCAAAGCAATTGACGTATGCCAAGGCCCAACAGTTTACCGCAAGTTAAATCTTCACTAATCGTCGAATAGATTCCATTGATTGATTCCTCCTCAGTTGTTTCAAAATGTTGGGTTACGCAAATTTATGCAACCCAAACTACCTATTCCAAAATCCACAAATCAGATTAAGTCACGGTATTACGTAAATAATTACGATATTTAGTGACTTTCTGTTTTTTCAGGTATTCAATTTTCTATTATTAAGCATATTAAGTGCATGATTTAGTAGCATTAATCCGACTTTGATCAACTTCGGCATGGCGCTTGCAATGATACGAGTAACATCCTTTGTTGCAAGTAGACTCCAAGGCCATGACCTCAACCCACAAAAATGCCCGGGCCGCCTGGGCGACATTAACTCACGACAGCCTGAATAACGGCTATGACGGCAAGCATAGACTGACCCGCGTGCAGTTTTTCTTCCTGAATTTCGGCTTGCTGCTGGGCAACATTCTGGTGTTGTTTAACACCGGTGCGTTTGCCTCCGTGGTTCTGCACGCCACCGGCGATCTGGGCGTCAGCCCCAGTCACGCCAGCTGGATGCAGACCTACTATTTCATTAGCCTGGCGTTGTCGCTGCCGGTCAGTTCCTGGCTGGCTAACGCTGCCGGAGAAGTCCGGTTGTATCTGTGGTCCATGATCGCAATGATGCTGGCTTCGTTGCTGTGTGCTGTGGCCGGCGATTTGTTCTGGTTTTTGTCGGGCCGGGCCTTGCAGGGCTTTTTCGGCGGCTTGACCATCCCGTTGTCGCAAACACTGCTGATGCGCGAGTACCCGGAATCTTCCAAATCCTTTGCAGTATCGCTGTGGAGCATCGCCGCGCTGACCCCGTTCACGCTGGGTCCAGCCGCCGGCGGCTGGATCGCTGACCATTTGGGCTGGCGTTGGCTGTTTTATCTGAACGGGCCGTTGCCGATGCTGGCGGCGGCGCTGGTTTGGGCTTTACTGCTTGACAGGCAATCGGTACAGAAAAAAATGCCGTTCGATCGCGTGGGTTTTGCATTGCTGGTCGCTGCACTGGTGTGTTTACAGACTGTGCTGAACCAGGGCCAGGATGCGGATTGGTTCAATTCGATTTGGCTGATGGTTTTGGCGTTTTCTGGACTGTTGCTGTTGGCCTGCTTCATCGTTTGGGAGCTGGCGGAACGTACGCCATTGCTTGATCTGAGGCTGTTCGCCCGACGCAATTTCGCGATCGGCAGCCTCATGCTCAGCGTCAGTTTCATGTTGATGTACGGCCTGTTGTCGGTGCTGCTGGTGCGCTTGCAGGTGGTGGCCGGGTATACCTCGTTTCTGGCCGGCAGCGTGCTGTTGCCGCTGGTGTTTCTGGCCAAGCCTGTGGCCAGTGTGATGCACCGGATTGTGCATCGCTTCGATGCCCGCCTGCTGGTCAGCTTGAACATGCTGCTGTTTGCTTTGTATTGCGGCTGGGTCAGCCGTTACGACTTTTTCGGACGCGGCGGCTGGTTTACGCAGCCGTTGTGGGTGCAGGTATTGGAAGGTTTTTGTTTGGGGGCATTGTTTGTGCCGTTGACCACGTTGTTTCTTGCCGGACTGACGCCGAGGCGGCAAACCCAGGCGGTGGAGCTGGGCGGCATGATGCGGGTATTGGGCGGCAGCATTGCTTCACCGATATTGGGTGTATTTTGGGAGCGCCGCGCCGCGTTTCATCAAAGCCGGCTGGTCGAAAGTTTCTCTCTGCACGATGGCGGGTCCACCGAAATTATCGCTCGGCTGCATGCCGCCGGTTTGCATGGCCAACTGGCTACCGCCAAGCTGGCCGGAGTGGCAGGCCAACACGCCGCAATTCTTGGTCTGGACGATACGTTTCGTCTGGCGGCATGGCTGTTCCTGGGCTTGGCGTCAGTGGTCTGGATTGCCGATCCGGTCGGGCCGAAACCTGCAGCCATAGCCAAAGAGGATAGCCGCAAAGCTGCCCTGGAAGAGCTGATGGAGGAGCCGTAGTTATGTTCCGGTTTAACAGAACAACCGTGCTGGCAATGAGTCTGTCGCTGCTGAATGGCTGCGCATTAATGCCGGAGGACGGGGAGCGGGCCAAACTGCTGGAAACGCCCAGCCTGAAGCAAACCCTGAGCAGCGATGCTAAAGCCGATAAGATCATCAATGAATGGCCGAGGGCGCAGTGGTGGCAGGAGTTTCACAACGCCGAGTTGAACCGGTTGGTAGAAGCCGCGTTGAAAGATAGCCCAAGCCTGCACGCGGCAGCGGCGCGTCTGACCCAAGCGGAAGCGGTAGCCGACTTTCAGGCCGCCGAAATGTTGCCGAGCATCTATGCCAACGCCGAACTGCATCATCGCCGCTTTTCAGCAACCGATTTTTACGGCCCTGCCGGCGGCCATACTTTCACCGGCGCGTACATTGACCCGGTGGTATTCCGCTATCACCTCGATCTGTGGGGCAAGGATAAAGCGGCTCTGGAAGCTGCTTTGGGCAAGGAGCGGGCGCAGGCCTCGGAACTGGCGATGGCCCGGCTGATGCTGAGTACTGCCATTGTCCGCAGCTATATCCGGCTGTGTTCTGCAGAAGAAGACATCGAACTGGCTCAGGCCCTGATCAAGCAAGTCGAGGAAAAGAGGCAATTGGCCGAGCTGCGCTGGCAAAGCGGATTGACCAGCCAGGACTTGGTTCATGTCAGCCGGCAGCAGGTTGAAGCGGCTCGGCAACGTGAAACCAGTGTGCGCAGCCAGGCGCAAGTATTGCGTAACCGGCTGGCGGCGCTGGCTGGGCAGGGGCCGGATTGGGGCAAAAGTATTCGTGCAGAGGAGATCGAAGTTGCCGGGCACTTGCCGCAGCCGGAAGCGTTATCTTTGGGATTGCTGGCGCATCGCCCGGACGTGGCGGCGGCAATGTGGCAAGTAGAAGCTGCCGCGCAGTTGGTCAAGGTCGCGAAAACCAATTTTTATCCGGACGTCAATTTGGTCGGTTTTGCCGGTTTGCGAAGTCTCAACCTAAAGGATTTATTTCTATCCCATGGCGCCAGCGTGGCTTATGGGATGGGACCGACCGTTTCGCTGCCGATTTTTGAAGGCGGACGGCTGGAAGCGGATTTGAAGAATCAGCAAGGGGCTTATGATGCCGCCGCCGAAAGCTATAACGGGACACTGTTGGCAGCGGTTCAGCAAGTCGCCGACAGTCTGGCCGAATGGCGAAAAACCGTCGAACATGACGCCGCTCAGGAACGCGCGCTGGAAGCCGCCGAGGCGGCATCAACGCTGGCCGGAAAACGCTACCGGGCCGGCCTCAGCACTCGTGACGGCATTATCGACGCCGAAGCGGCGTTGATTCAGCAGCGGCTGACCGCCAGCGAATTGCATGGCGCCCATCTGCTGGCTGCGGTCGGCCTGATCGAAGCACTGGGCGGCGAATACGAAAACAAAAACACGATTCATGTCAGCAAGGTAGATAGCCATGACTAATATCCAAACCAAACCTCAGCGCCAGCAGCATCGGGATTTATCTCGATCCCATGGGCTATGCTGATCGTTACACATGCATCTGCGGGACGCCGTCATTCCGGCAGCCCCTTATCTGGCGTTAGGCCGATGTGCAGACCTTCCAGGTTTTAAAAACCTGGAAGGTCTAACTTGCTCGCCGATTTTGTAAGGAAAGCGCAACTGTGTTTTTTAAGATGAGAACGTCCAATAAAGTAGGAAGACATGAGTAATACACAAACCAAACCCCAGCGCTACTTCGGCTTTCACCAGCGCCGTCAGCATCGAGGCTATCGGCTGTTGCTGGTGGCCGCGATCGCATTGCTGGCCGGATTGATAACTCTGTTCTACTGGTGGAAATTCGCCAGCCATACCGTGATCACCAATGATGCCTATATTACCGGTAACTTGGCTCCGCTGAAGGCGCAAACCAGCGGCACGGTAGCGGATGTGCGGGTCGATAACACCCAGTATGTGCAGCAGGGCGATGTGCTGGTGCGGCTCGACGGCTTGCAGGCGCAAGTGTCGCTGGAGCAGGCCGAAGCCAATCTGGCTGATAGCGTGCGGCAGATCGAAACAGCGTTCAGCCAAGCCGATATGCTACGCCAGAAACTGGCCGCCAAGGAGGCGATCTTGAATCGCAGTCAACGCGACTTGGCTCGCTATCGTAGCGTGGCTGGCGACGGGGCGGTGTCGGCCCAGCAGATTGAAAATAGCGAGTTTCAGGTTCGAGAGCTGGAGGCCGATGTTCGACAGATTCGCGCCGAATTAGGCGGAGCCGAGGCGTTGATCCAGAACACCAGTCCGGCTGATAACCCGAAGGTATTGCAGGCGGTTGCAGCGCTGAAACAGGCTTATCTGGACAATGCCCGGCAGCAGATCGTCGCGCCGGTATCGGGTTTCGTCGCCAAGCGCACTATCCAGCCCGGCGAACAGGTGCGGCCTGAAACGCCGCTGCTGGCTATCGTACCGCTGGATTATTTATGGGTAGAGGCCAACTTCCTGGAAAACGAGCTGGCCGATGTGCAGCCCGGTCAGCCGGTGGAAATTACCGTCGATCTGTACGGTTCCGAGGTCGTTTATCACGGCGAAGTGCAGGGGCTGGGCGCCGGTACCGGCAGCGTGTTCGGGCTGTTGCCGCCGGATAACGCGACTGGCAACTATATCCATATCGTCGAACGGGTGCCGGTACGAATCGGCTTGCGCGCCGAAGAGTTAAAGGCCAAGCCGTTACGTCCGGGGCTGTCGGCGGTGGTGCGGATTGATACCGATCATCCTGGCCGGTCGGTTCTGGAGCCATTAACTACGACGCCAGCTACCGCCTATAAAACCGAAGTCTACGATCATCAGCTAGACGGTGTCGAGGCGCTTATTCAGAAGATCATTGATGAAAATAGACAATCAAAAAAGTCGAGGAGGTAATTAAATAAAAAGCCGTTTATCCTTTTAATTCACTACGAAGACACGAAGTTCTATATTTTCTTCGTGCCTTCGCTATGGACAGATAACTACTCACTGAAACTCCAGCGGGAGGACGACATAGTCTGTTAATGGTAAGTAACTAATTTAAATTGAAATCGCTATAAATGAAATCATGCTGAGATAACTGCTCGATAAACCAGTGCAAGACTTTACCTTTGTTGCTTGTTTTCCAGGCCATGTGCATAGTCTCAGTCGGTATCGAATCTTCTACCGGTAACGCGATCAGCAGGCCTTGTTCAAGCAGATGCTGAATCCGGTGAGCTGGTAAAAAGCCAACGCCTAAGCCCGAGCGTAAGGCATTAATTTTTTCTGATATTGACGGTACGCTTAATACCGGTCGTTTGCTGAATATTCGGTGGCTTTGCGGAGCCTGGTTTCTGGATGAATCCCTGACTACGATAAAACGGTGTTGTTCGATTATTTGACGGGATAGCGGCAGTGATGCTTGAGTCAGTTCGTGGCCCGGCGCAACGGTGAAAATCCATTCAATCTGCCGAATCTTTTGATATTTGATACCTTGGCTCGGCGTGGGTTCAGCACCTGCGCCGATGACCAGATCAGCTCGGTTGCTAGTTATCGCTTCCTGCGCGCCGCCTAACACTTCCTCATAAATATTGATTTCAATATCCGGCAGTACCTCGTAAAACCTCGCTATTAACGGATAGATGAAGTCAAAACTTAAAATTGAATCAATCGCGATATTGAAAACCGGTTCCCAACCGCTATGAGTTTTTTTGGTGGCGATAGCCAAGCGTTCCGTTGCTTCCAGAATCTCCCTGCCTTGTTCAAGCAACACTTTTCCGGCCTGGGTTAATACGGCTTTTCTGCCTTCCTTGCGAAACAAAACTACATTCAGGTCCTGTTCCAGTTTTTGTACGGTATAAGAAATGGCTGAAGGCACCCGAAACAGTTCATTGGCAGCTGCGGCAAAGCTGCCTTTCCGGGCTATCGCGTCCAGTACTTCCAGCGCATCGAGGGTGATAGGATATTTCATGTTTTCTGTTCGGGATTATTGTTCAGATATTTTGAATATATTAAGCAAAATCTATCGCTTTTTATTCTTTAGCGCAAACCTATAATGAACTTGAAGTTTCAAATCATTAGACATTTAGGAGATTATTATGAAAAGCTTTATCAATAAAACACTTGTTTCTAACGCTGGTTTGGAAGCCCTTATATTGCGTGTTCCTATCGGCTTAATTTTGGCCGCGCATGGCAGCCAGAAATTATTCGCCTGGTTTGGCGGTTACGGCTTGGATGGAACTGGGCAATGGATGGCATCGGTGGGCTTGAATCCAGGGTTTGTGATGGCTTTATTGGCGGGCAGCGCGGAATTTTTTGGCGGTGTTGCGTTAATTCTGGGTTTGTTGACGCGTCCGGCAGCGACTATTAATGCCGTGACGATGCTGGTGGCGCTGTTCTGGGTGCATTGGGGCAAGGGCTTTTTCCTCGATACGCACGGTATTGAATATGCACTGGCTTTGTTATCTGCAACCACGGCACTGGCATTTATCGGCGGAGGGCGGTATTCGCTGGACGCTCTAATCGTATTGGAGGCTAAAGATGAATAAGCAAACACGGCAACTCGCCGCTGTCATTAGCGGGCAAAACACCAGCGATGGCGCCGGCGTCAAACTGAAACGTATCGTCAGCCAGCAGCAAAAGAATGCCTTCGATCCTTTTATCCTGTTGGATGAGTTTGGTTCGGATGAGCCGACGGACTATGTCGGCGGTTTTCCCGATCATCCGCATCGCGGCTTTGAAACCGTGACTTATATGCTGGCAGGCGCCATGTTGCACCGCGATCATCTAGGTAACAAAGGGCATCTGCGTGCTGGCGACGTGCAATGGATGACGGCCGCGCACGGCATTATTCATTCGGAAATGCCGGAGCAGGAAAACGGTTTGTTACACGGCTTTCAGTTATGGATTAACCTGCCTGCCAAAGAAAAAATGAAGCCGCCGCATTACCAGGAGTTTGCCGCCGAGAAAATCCCTCACATCGCATTGGCGGACGGCGGTTATGTCAAGGTCATTGCTGGCGACTATGCGGTTGAAACACAAAAAATATCCGGCCCGGTGACAGGCGTAACGACACGGCCGCTGTATTTCGATGTACAGTTAAGCCCTAAGCAACAACTGGATATACCGATAGACGAGCAGCACACGGTCTTGGTCTATGTTTACAAAGGCGAGCTGGCTATCGGCGCATCGGACAAGGTTTTAAAGGCCGGGCAATTGGGCCAGTTAATTAACGGCGATAACATACAGCTGGCAACACTGGATCAGCCAGCGCAATTTCTGATATTAGCCGCGCTGCCGTTAAAAGAACCGGTCGTGCAATCCGGCCCGTTTGTGATGAACAGCAGCGAAGAAATTGAGCAGGCGTTTCGTGATTACCGTGACGGCGTGTTGACGCTGTAAATAAATTTATTTAAGCAAATTAAGGAGGCAAACATGCAGCAAAAACCAGCACCAACCCGTGTAAAACTTCATGATATTATCCAGGCGCGTTGGAGTCCCAGAGCTTTTGATCATGATAAGCCTGTCAGTCATGATGATTTGCTGGCGCTGCTGGAAGCTGCTCACTGGGCGCCTTCCTGTTTTAACGGCCAGCCGTGGCGTTTTGTGGTCTGTAATAAAGCCATCGATGAAACCGCTTGGCAGCATGCGTTTGCAACGTTGGCTGAAAAAAATAGGCGATGGGCTAAAAACGCACCTGTTCTGATATTATCTTTGGCTATGGATAATTTCAGCCATAACGGCCAGCCGAATCGCTGGGCGATGTATGACACCGGTGCCGCCAGCCTCAGTTTATGCTTGCAGGCGACTGCGTTGGGATTGATTGTGCATCAGATGGGCGGCTTTGATGCCGAAAAAGCCCGAGAGGTTTTTCATCTTCCTGGCGATTGCAAACCGATGGCAATGATGGCCGTCGGCTATCAGGCCGATGTGGATGTGCTTGATGAGGATTTTAAGGAAGCTGAATTAGGCTCACGTTCTCGGGCAGCATTGAATGAACAGTTTTATGCAGGTCAATGGGGCAGGGGGATTGAATGATGTGTTCAGGGCTCCGGCCATTACTCATCGGTTTCGTCAGCAGGCGTTTCACCCCCGCTGCTACGCAATGTGGTGACGGTTCGGTGTAACCGCCGCAGGCTGTCTTCAAGGTTTACTATATCCTCCGGGGTGTAATCATCAAATATCCGGTTAATGAACACCAGATGCTCTGGAAAAGTGCGTCTGTACAAGTCCTCACCAGCGGCCGTCAGTCGCACAATCTGACTGCGGCCGTCCGTTTCCGAAGCAACCCGTTGAACCAGTCCTTTGTCCTCCAGTCGGCCAATCACGCCGGTTAAGGTCCCTTTGGTAATTAAAGTTTTCTCTCCCAGTTTCTTGAAGGTCATGCCGTTTGTATCACCTAAGGTAATAATAATATCGTATTGCGGCAGCGTCAGATCCAGCGTGTGAACATGGTTGGCGGCATAGGCTAAAAAAGCTTGATGTGTTCGTAGTAGCTCACGCAATACACTGGGAAATGTCGATGTGGAATTCATTTTATAAAATTAATAGTTTTAGTTAGTACTAAATGATAACCCTAACTAAATTTAACCTCAAGATTTTTAATGATTAATAAACGCTTCGGTTGCACTTTGGATACTGCCAACGTGCACGTCAATCGTCAATAAAGGCCGGCAGCGAATGAACGGCGATCATTTACAGCGAGATACCTCGCACCTGTCTTAAAGATGGGACATTTTATTTTACAGCTCAATCTATTGGCTTATGCATCGGATGACTTTAGGTATTTTCGGCAAGACCTGCCGGTCATGCGGCTTCAGTCTAATGAAGGCAATAGCTGATATGTCTTGTAAAAAAGGAGAGCTAATAGGTTGATAAATAAAACCTACCTCTATACTCGGGAATAGTGAAACAGCAGGAAAAAGTGAGCTTTATAAAAAAAATAGTTCTTATTAGAACAAAAAGTAGTTCTAATAAGAACTAAGTCTGCTAGACTATATCCATACCTGCTGATGAACCTGAATCTTCCTGAAAAAGATCATGCACCGGCCGGTTAATATCCTGTTTATCTACTGTGAGGTTTACCCCATGAACACATTCAAAAAAATCATGATTTCTTTAGTTATGGCTGCAATGACATCAAGCGCTTTTGCGGTAGCTAATCCATCATACGAAGACGTCAGGGCGGCGATCGACAACACGCTGGCCAAAGTGGAAGAGGCTAAAGCTGCTCTGGACAATGGCGCGAACCACGAAGCGGTGATCGATATGGTCACCGATGCCCGTCAATTGCAAAAAGACATCGCCAACAACGTGCTGGATGTAAAGCGCAACCAGGCCAGCAACGTATTGAAGCAAGCGCGTACGTCTCTGCTGAACAATGAGTCACAAGCGGCTAAAGAGTCTTTGGCTGATGCGTTGAATCGCTATAAGGAAATCAAGCAGCTTTATGCGGCTAACCACTAAGCAAGAAGGTGGAGATGCCGTCAGGCCAGCTGTTTTAAACTAAGCTGCAAACTGAACCCTTGCTCGGAGTCCGGGTAAGGGTTTTTGCTTGTGTAATTCGTGTGGTTGGTGGTTTGTATCTAGCGTAGATTAATCAGTGCCATCAATTGTTCTTCATCAATCGGTCTGTTTAAGCAGCAATCAAACCCGGCATCCAGCGCTTCAGCTTTTTGATGGTCGACAGCAAAAGCGCTGATAGCGGCAGTTTTTAGAGGGTTATGCTGTTTTCTCAGAATTCTAACCATTTCCAGTCCCGACATGACTGGCATGTTGAGATCGATGAGCGCGAATTTATAGCGGTTTTGGTTGATGAATTGCAGGGCTTCCGCACCGTCACCGGCGGCGTCAACTTCGTATCCGTTCAGTTCGAGCATGTTGGTCAGAATTAATCGGTTTATTTCACTGTCATCGGCAATCAAAATGCGATTCTCGGCGTCTTTTACCGTGATTTGGTTTTGATAGTGTTCTATGGCCTGCTTTATCTGCATAATTGACGACCTGTTCAATTGCGCTGTTCTATTATGATCCACGCATAATGCGCCTCTGAACCCCAGGTAATCTGGTTGGTAAGGCATCAATTCGGCTACGTCGTCCAGTCTGAGCGAGCCGGCCAAGCCGCAGAGCAAAGCCAGTTCTTTTGCCAATCCGGCAAACCGCGCTATGTCGGTCTTTATCATGACCTGAGTCAAAGAGCCGCTGCTTTTGTTCATGGTATCTAGCATCACGCCTTTGAAACCGGCAACTTTTAGCGAATCTATGACCGTAATATCCGGTTGGGTATCAGCGAATAACACGGCTATCAGGTTCATTGTTCGTGATAATGTAGCGAGTTTTTCAATAGTTCCCCGCCAGTCGCCGCCGGGGAAGAAGCCGATTTTGACATAATCGACGCCGGTTTCGGCCATCGCTTGGACGGCCTGGTAAACGAGTTCCGGCTGCATCGGCAAGTCGCCAATGGTTGCGCTGACAGGGCAGCGGCCATTAATTTCATCAACAATGCTTTTGACCAGATCGGTTTCCAGCGCACCCAAAGCACCCAAGGCCGGTTGCTTCAGGTCGATAATGTCGACGTTCGCGCTTAATGCCTGTAAAGCTTCTTCTACGCTATTAACGCTGGCAAGCATTCCGGTCATGCGCCAACCTCGGCGATATGTTGTTCAATGACCGCCATCAGCCAACCCCAGGCTTCCAGTTCCCGCTCTCCAGCCGTTTTTTCAAGGCCGATACGCAGGTAATCGATTTCAGCCTGTATTTTTTCCAACGACAGCATGTTCAGGCGGCTGACCAGAATTGCCGCTTCCAGCACCGAATATTGAGCGCGGTTAAAGCCCTTAAAGGGCGCATGATTGGCGGTATGTATGGCTTTGCAGAATAGTTTGGGCCGGGTTTCGTCGTCTTCAATGCGAACTAGTTCGACTTCGGTATGGGCCAACGTGCAGTCAAGTACTTGGCCACTGATTTTTTCCGCCGGTTTTAACGGCCAGTTGCGCCGCCCGGTCAGGCATCCGGCAAAGACTCTCACATCATCGCAATAGTTAATGACTGCGGTTTTGCTTTCCAACAGGTTGTTCAGTGTGGTTGAAGGCCGAAACGGCAGGATGATAAATTCGTCTCCCGCTGTTTGCGTATGAACGCCCATCGGCGCAATATGCGCCACGCCTGAACTATTTTGAGTGATGACGATGGTTTCTTGAATCATTAGTGCTTTTTTAATGTGGTTCCGGCCGGTTTAAAGGTATGCAGGTCAACGGTGGTTTCGGCGCTTTCGGTTGCGCAGCCCCATTGCAATGCCTGATCCTGGGAGTAGCGCTTGCCCAATTGCCAGGCTATTTCAGCCCGGGCCAGCTCAACGCCCAGATAAAAAGCATGGCCTCCGTCCGTTTCAACGTGCAGCTTCGGAAATAGGTCGAACGGGTCGGTGGCGCTGTGCAGGCCGTCGCGGTTGAAAATATGCACGCCTTCGGCGCTGATTTGGACGCGGTAACTGGGGTCCTTGATTTGACCGGCCAGTTCCTTGATTTCATCCAGACTATAAGGGAAGGGCGACGTCTCATGCAAAGCCATTAAGCCCGGATCGATATGTTTGGGCAGCATGTTATGCTCTTTGGCTGCAAACATGATGCGGCGGGCAAGGTCGGCTTCCTTGACGGCACGGCAGGCATGCTTGCTGACTTGAGTCGCCAGGATGCTGTTGATGTTAAGTTCGGAGCAGATGCCCAGCAGCAAGGCGTTCATGCCCACGGTATCGGCATGCGTCAGCTCGGTGATATTGCCGACGCCTAGCATCATTTCGATATCCGGATGGTTTTTCCTGACTTCATGATAGCGCACGATGGAACTCGTAAAGCCGAAATGCAGCGGGTCTAAAATCGGGTCGACGATGAAAGCACGGTTCTTGGCCTGCATAACGCTGATGGCTCTATCCAGCGACGCCAAGTCTTCATGCTTTTCAGGAATTAAAATCGGCGTCGCCGCGACTTCATCGGCAACCCACAATGTGCTTTCGTGCAGACTGAGCATGTAATCGGCGCCCGCTTTGCCGCCCCTGAGCAAGTCGTTCGCCTCCAGCGAATCGATGCTGACGGTAAAGCCTTCCTGTTTTAGCGCGCGGATAATGTCTTCCATATGCGGAAAATCGGTGCTGGGCAAACAGCCGATATCGATCACGTCAGCACCGTTGTGTCTGTAGTAATGGGCGCGCTGGACGGCCTCTTCAACACTGATATTGGGCGCATCGACGATTTCGGCAAAAATATTGACGCTGTAGCGGCTTAAATCGATCTTGTGTGCGGCCTGGCCGAAAAACATCGGCAAGTCCTTGAGCTCTTCCGGGCCGCGCTCAATCGGCAAGCCCATGGTTTTGGACAAGGCTTCCAGATCGCCGCGGCAGCGCCCGGGCACGAGTATCCGATCTGCGCCGAAAGTATCGGTCAGGCGGCGGCCGATCATGTCTGCGGTCATTAAGGCGGCGACCTTAAGACCCAGTTCGTGTACGGTATAGGTGAATTCCGGCTGCATTTTTTCGAGGATGCTATGCAGCTGTTTTTCCGCCAGTCTGCCGGTAAGAAAGAGGATATGTTCGCTCATGGTAACGATTTTAGCCGTTCTTTAACTGTGATAATCAAGTCATCGACACTTTCAACGACGGTCGTGTATTCAAAGGTACGTAATTTGGCGGTGCCTTCCAGATCGATTTTACGCGGATAAACCATGACTTTTCCACCCGGCGCGGTGGTTTCCATTTCCGGCGCTATATCGCACGGGTAAACAATGCTCGGCACCCTGCATTTCCCGGCCTGGGAATACAGATTGGTGACCAGCGAGTCGGCAATGCCCAGCACGCATTTAGCAACGGTATTGGACGTGACCGGCGCCATCACAAAGGTATGGTAATAGCCCTTATAAAAAAGCCCGACCGGCGGCACTGAAGCGGTTTTGTCGCGATAGACCGGGAATTTTTTGCGTATGTCATCAATTTTAATGCCGTACATTTTCAAAACTTCTTCGCCTGCCAGACTCAGGTAGACGTCAACATCATCCAGGGTCAGCATAAAGTCCAGGCATTCTTCTATATAATGCCCGGAGCCGGTAACGGCCCAGGCCAATCGTGGTTTAGACATTAAATTCAATCAGCGCCGAAAACAATTGGTTATTATACATGATTCAATATGCTGATTTAGCACACAGGAGCTTTTAGGGAATGTTCAGCCAATTCAATCGTCGAGTCGGTTCCGGTATAGAGGTTATCCATGGCAATAGGCCGCTGATTATGGGGATTTTAAACGTAACGCCGGACAGTTTTTCCGATGGCGGCAAATTTTCAGGTCTCGATGCGGCTTTGCAACAGGTTGAGCTGATGCTGTCCGAAGGCGCCGATATTATCGATATCGGTGGCGAGTCAACCCGTCCGGGCTCCGACCCGGTTGCGGCCGGCGAGCAGATTCAGCGGGTGGTTCCGGTGATTCAAGCCATCAGGCAACGATGGAGCGATGTTTTAATCAGTATCGATACGACGTTGAGTGAAGTCGCCAAAGCGGCGCTCGATGCCGGGGCCGATATTATCAACGATGTTTCAGGAGGCAGGGATGATGCGGCCATACTGACGCTTGCGGCTCAAACCGGCGTGCCGATTATTTTGATGCACAGCCAGGGAGCGCCAAAAACCATGCAGGACAACCCGCAATATAAAAATGTCGTGCAGGAAGTGCTCGATGCCTTGGATGAATGCATTAATACCGCATTAAAAGCGGGAATTAAAAAAGAAGCTATTGTCATCGATCCGGGCATAGGTTTCGGCAAACGCAAGCAGGACAATATTGATTTGCTGGCGCATTTGGATGAGTTAGTGGCAATGGGCTTTCCGGTTCTGTTAGGCACCAGTCGCAAGCGTTTTATGGGAACGATTTGCGATGTATCTGAACCTTCGGAATTGGTTACAGCCACCGCAGTGACCACGGCTTTAGGCGTTATGGCAGGCGTACGGATGTTTCGGGTGCATGATGTCAGGGAAAACCGGCAGGCAGCCGATGTGGCTTGGGCGATTAAACAGAGCCGGTCATAGCCATCAATTTAAGTCGATTGATGTGTCACCACGAAGACACGAAGGCCACGAGAAAAAATCCCGATAAAGTTTCGCGTCTCGGCAAACTTCTACGCAGAAGCAGTTGTCAGGGAGAAAAATATCTGTCTTGTAGCCGTTCATGTCTTCCTGGTGAGATAGCTTAAGCTGATGCCTATCGGACTGGCTTTTTTGTCTGCTTAGTTGTCAGGCTTATAAGTTTTGCCGGTGTCTGTTGGATGAATCTCTGACGGAGCCCGATAATCGCCTTCAGATAAATAAGTAAGAAACATCGGTAGTAATATAAGAATGGCTAAAACTAGCGCCACGCCGCCGATGGATATTAAAAGGGACTTAATGCCTCCTACACTATTTTCTACAGAATCGTCTGAATCCGTTGAAAATTGGGGTTGGTCTTTTTTGTTGGAAGGATCGTTTTGGTTTGACATAATAATCTCCCGATAACGTATTGAAAGAAAAATGAAATACCACCATATTTTCGCAACTGGCTGTCGCCATCCTAGCCCCATCATGAACTTGCTGCAACCACTTAATTTTTATAAAACAACATAGTAGGTGGGTTGAGGATACCTTCCTGATAATTTCGCTTGTTTTGGATCTACAAAATTTAATTATTAATAAAGATAATTTTTAGGATTTATAATTGCCGCCATTGCGATTGTTAAATAAGGGTCGGGCATAGCAAGGGAAGATTATTTACAGCAACAGAAACAACAGGCTGATAAACATGCTTTTCAACGCTTGTTGGTCAAGATTTCAAATTGAGAAGTACAGTTGGCGGTGAGCTGTAACAGATAGAGGGTAGGATGGGTAGAGCGTAGCGAAACCCATCACATGACGTTATGATGGGTTTCGCTACGCTCTACCCATCCTACGAACTGAGAGCTTAATGACCAAACAAGAAAAATCCCTAACAATGACGGTCTTGATGACGCCGGATATGGCCAATTTTTCCGGCAATGTTCATGGCGGTTCTTTATTGAAACTGCTGGATCAGGTGGCTTATGCCTGTGCGGCAAAATATTGTAAAAAATATGTGGTAACAGCGGCGCTGGATCAGGTGTTCTTTAAACAGCAGGTCAATGTCGGCGAGCTGGTCACCTTTTATGCACATGTTAATTATGTCGGCCATTCATCGATGGAAATCGGCGTCAAGGTTTTTGCCGAGGATTTAAGAACCGATCAAAAAAGGCATACCACGTCCTGTTATTTTACGATGGTGGCGATGGATGATAACGGAAAAACTGTGGAAGTTCCTCAATTGCAACTGGATAACGATGCGGAAATAAGACTTTATGAAGCGGCAAAAATGCGCAAAAAAATACGCCAGGAAAGCCTGGAGAGAAATCGTGCCATGCATGTGGAGTTATTGAAGGATGAGCTGTAATTTATGATTATTCAGGGAAATTTTGAACAACTACCGTTAAAGGATTTTGCCGAAAAAGCCTATTTGGATTATTCCATGTATGTGATTTTGGATCGGGCTTTGCCGCATATTGCCGATGGCTTGAAACCGGTGCAGCGGCGTATCGTTTATGCAATGTCCGAGCTGGGTTTGACAGCGACGGCCAAGTTTAAGAAATCGGCCAGAACCGTCGGCGACGTGCTGGGTAAATATCATCCGCACGGCGATTCAGCCTGCTATGAAGCGATGGTATTGATGGCGCAGGATTTTTCCTACCGCTATCCGTTAGTTGATGGGCAGGGCAACTGGGGATCACCGGACGATCCCAAGTCTTTTGCCGCGATGCGTTACACTGAATCCCGCCTCACTGCTTATGCGCAAACTCTGTTAAGCGAGTTGGGGCAGGGCACGGTTGAGTGGGCGGATAATTTCGACGCCACCCTGAAAGAGCCGGTGCTGTTACCAGCGCGGCTGCCCAATATATTGCTGAACGGCACCATGGGCATCGCGGTCGGCATGGCGACCGATATACCGCCGCATAATCTACGGGAAGTTGCCAATGCCTGCATTCAGTTGTTGGATGATCCGAACAGCACCCTAGACATGTTGTTTGCCCATATCAAAGGCCCGGATTATCCGACCGATGCGGAAATCATTACGCCGGCTGACGAGATACAAAAAATGTATATCAGCGGCGGCGGTTCGATCAAAATGCGCGCCAAATACGAGCAGGAAGACGGCAATATCGTGATCACCGCGCTGCCGCACCAGGTTTCCGGCGCTAAATTGATGGAGCAGATAGCCGCGCAGATGCTGGCGAAAAAACTGCCGATGATTGAAGATTTGCGCGATGAATCGGATCATGAAAACCCGACCCGTCTGCTGGTCATTCCGCGTTCAAAACGAATTGATGTGGATGAAGTCATGTCGCATTTATTCGTCACAACCGATCTGGAAAAAAGCTATCGCGTCAATATGAACATGATCGGCTTGGACGGCCGGCCCAAAGTTAAAGGACTTAGAGACATATTGGTCGAATGGCTGACGTTCCGTACCGATACCGTGCGAAAACGTCTGCAATATCGACTCGACAAGGTGCTGGCGAGGTTGCACATTCTCGATGGTTTGTTGATCGCCTATCTGAATATTGATGAAGTCATCGCGATTATTCGTAGTGAAGACCATCCCAAACCGGTGCTGATGGAACGTTTCGGCATCACCGATATTCAGGCCGAAGCGATACTGGAATTGAAGTTAAGGCATCTGGCCAAGCTCGAAGAGATGAAAATTCGCGGCGAGCAGGACGAACTGGAAAAGGAACGCGCCGCGCTGGAAAAAACGCTGGGTTCGCCGCGTCTTTTAAACCGTCTTATCAGAAAAGAGCTTGAGCGCGATGCGGAGAAATACGGTGATGACCGCCGCTCGCCGATTGTTGCCAGAGAAGCGGCGCAGGCATTGGAAACAACAGCGTTAATAAGCAACGAGCCGTTAACCGTTATTCTGTCGCAAAAAGGCTGGATCAGGGCCGCAAAAGGTCATGATATTGATGTCGCAAGTTTAAGTTACCGTTCCGGAGACAGTTTTCTGGATGCAGTCAAATGCCGGACCACGCAGCCTGTCTATATCCTTGATTCCACCGGGCGGGCTTACAGTACCACGACACATGATCTGCCATCGGCCAGAACTCAGGGCGAACCGCTGACCGGACGGCTCAATCCGCCGCCGGGTTCGTTATTTGTGCACCTTCTGGCAGGCCAGCCGGAAGATTGGTATGTGCTTGCCAGTCATTTCGGTTATGGATTCCGGGTTCAGCTCAAAGAATTATTAAGCAAAAACAAGGCGGGCAAGCAGCTGATCACACTGCCTGATGGCGCCAAAGTATTAAAACCGGTCCCGATACGCAGCGAAACCGATTCGCTGGCGGTTGTGACCTTGCAAGGCCGTTTGCTGGTGTTTCCGGTGGCCGAACTGCCCGCCCTGGCGAAAGGCAAAGGCAACAAGCTGATTCAAATTCCGACAACTGACCTGACGGCTGGAAAGGACTACGTGGTCGCCGCGGCAGCGCTGCCTGAAAATGGCCAGCTGAAAATTATTGCCGGCAAGCGACAACTGACGCTCAAAGGCACGGATATAGAACATTACTCAGGTGATCGCGCCAAACGAGGGCTTGCGTTACCCAGAGGCTTCCAGCGTGTTGATAGTTTTGGAGTGTGAGTAATGAAGACGATTTTTATCGAAAGCCGCTCAGTTACAGCGACCGGTTTGTTGAATAATTGCCTCTGGTAGAGATTTATGGCCTTGGAAAACTTAATTAGAGAAATAGTCAATGATCCGAAGTTTATTCAAGGAGTCGCTTGGAAACGTTGGCGTTTTCGCGCCAATGAAACTATCGTTAAAGAAGGTGATATAGCCAAGACCCTGTTTCTAATTGAGGATGGTCAATTACGGGTATCTGTGCATGTGGAACTCGAAGAACGTCGGAACATGATAACGGGAGTCGGCGATTTGAAGAAAGGGGATATTTTTGGCGATACCTGCCTCCATGAGTCATCTGTACGAACTGCTTCCGTTATAGCCACTACGGATGGCTGTTTATTGGAAATCAATGGAGAAAAACTTAACGAGTATCTGGATGCCCATCCGATTAAAGGTCATGCATTTTACAAGATGTTGTTTGAAATACTCTTTAAACGCTTGAACAATGGCAATCGTAGGATTGAATATCTTTTGGCTTGGGGTCTCAAGGCGCGGCGTTCTGCTGAAAAATCTATTCCAATTTTCCGGAAAATCTAGCGCTTTTTTGTGATTTTTAGTCTAACGATAAGGCGTCGGTAATCGTCTTCACTTAACACATCGTTGACTATAAGCACGGACTGCTTATGGGCATTTTTATTAAAATGTAAAAATATCGCGAATAAGGTAATGACTGTTGAGTTCAGGATTTGGATTGGTCTAAATTCATTGCCGTCGGATATCTCCCAACCCGATGCGTCGGAATGTTTGATGGCGTACTGATCGCTTTTCAAGCGCGTAAATACGAAGTAAAGATGCAGGCCAATCCCTATCGCCAGAGCCAATTTAACGATAATCGGCAAGGCATTGGCAATGCTTGAAGCCAGCGCCAGCAGATGCATAATAACCAGCAACTGCTTTAAACGTTTGGAGGGTTGAGGTTCTACCAACAATGAGGGTTCGTGTTTTTTGGGCAAGTGGGCGCTCCTTGTTTTTTCCGGTGATGATACGTATGTTTCAACGTAATACAAATGACCCGATAGGTTTTTTGTCTTTGTGCAAACAGCGATATAATCAAAATCCTTTAAAATCCATTATCTTGTTTACTGATGAACCTCAACTGGAAAAACTTCCTACTTTCTAAAAACGCTGTATTTAACAACGACACCGACGTTGTTTTTCCGTCACCCGAACATACCGGCAGTAAATTTATTTACCCGATTACCTATCTTGGAGTTTTGACGATTGCTGGAATTGATGCGGCAAAATTCCTACAGGGGCAAATTACCTGCAATATTAATGATATAACTGATGTAAAAAGCAGTCTTGGCGCGATGTGCAACCCCAAGGGCAGAGTGATTACTACTTTTTTGCTACTTAAAAACGGTGACGCTTTTTTGATGATTCTGCCCATAGAATTATTGGCATCCGTTAAAAAAAGGCTGCAAATGTATGTGTTGCGGTCAAAGGTAACCTTAACCGATAGCTCGGATGAGTTATGTTTAGTCGGCTTACGCGACCAGGCTCTGCAATTCGACGGAGTACCGGAATACCGTTTTGCAACAAGCAGGCAGGACAATATAGTTGTTGATTTTCAGAACCGCAGCTTGATTATTGCCGAGGCTGATAACGCTCAGGCGTTTTGGGAAGAACAGGTTAATCTGGGCTTTCAAGCCGAAGGTTCAGCGCAATGGCGCTATCTCGATCTGCTTTCAGGGATTCCCTGGCTTACTGCGGAAACATCGGAGGAGTTTATTCCGCAAATGCTTAATCTGGATAAGTTGGGCGGCATTAGTCTTACCAAAGGATGTTATACCGGTCAGGAAATTGTTGCCCGGACTCATTATCTCGGCAAGACCAAAAGGGAGATGTTTCTCGCCGAATGTGCTGTCTTAGTGTCTCCTGAGCCTAATACAGCAATTATCGATGACAGTACCAGTGCAGAACAAAGCGTAGGTAAAGTGCTGTATGCGCAAAAAGGGCTGGATGCTTGCAAGATGCTGGTTGTCCTGCAAAATGATGTTGATACCAATGCTGATAATTTGAAGCTAAAAAATCATAACCAAGATAAAATTACTTTATTAACCTTATAATTTTGGCGTATATTTTTTTACCAAAAGACCTGCTAAGAATGCAATTTACTTACGTTACAGATGCTGGCTGAGAATATTCCGGAACTTAGGAATAGCCTAAATTGCTGGAAAAAGCGCATCCTGCTGAGGGTGAATTATTTGTTCTGCCATCTATCAAGTCCAGATTTCCCGCTAACACTGAAATATTGGAAATTGCCCGAAGCATATTCTCCTAAAAATGTTGAAAACTTATGATTAATACCGAAGCAGCCGCCCGTTTTCGTCGATTGGGCACGATTACAATTTTTGCCGTTTATTTTGTCATTTTAGTGGGTGGAATAGTAAGAGCATCAGGGGCAGGCATGGGATGCCCCGACTGGCCGACCTGCTTTGGGCAGTGGGTGCCGCCTACCGATGAATCCCAGTTACCTGTCAATTATCACGAGATTTATGCACAACGCGGTTATGAAAATACCCAGTTTAACCCGGTAAAAACCTGGACCGAGTACACCAATCGACTGGTCGGCGTAACAATTGGTTTTTTGATTTTCCTGACCGCCTGGTCTTCGCGTATTTACCTTAAAACAGACAAAGCCATTTTTTATTTGGCGATTAGCGTGTTTTTATTGGTCGGATTTCAAGGGTGGCTGGGGTCTACGGTTGTGGCGAGCAATCTTAAGCCTTTGATGATCACTTTGCATATGTTGCTGGCTTTGTTCATCGTCGCATTGCTTATTTATACGATTGCCCGTTCGCAACGGGATGCCATCGCCCGGATTGATGTTCGACCACTGCCGGATAAATTTAGAACCGTCTTGATCGCAGCAATGGTTATGACCCTGCTACAAGTCGCTATGGGGACTCAGGTTAGGGAGGCGGTAGATTTTATTTCTCATAATCATGCTTATATCGAGCGCCAATACTGGCGGGATGATTTTCCGATTATTTTTTATATACACCGATCCTTCTCCTCGATTATTTTATTCACCAACCTTTGGTTAGTTTGGAAGATCATCCGATCTGTCGAAAGAAAAAGCTTGTTACGTCGTGTTGGAATATCTCTAGCCGCTTTGGTAATCACGGCCATTATTGCAGGCATTAGCCTCGACAGGTTGGGCATGCCGCCAGTCGCCCAGCCGATACACCTGTTAATGGCTAATCTCATTTTCGGTGCGCAGTTTTTTCTTTTCACCTGCCTGAGGTACGCCTCGGCAATCGCTCCAGGCAGCGGCTCCGCCTCATACATTGTTGAAGGCGCATCTTCTGGTCTGGCCGCCATGGATAAGGAAAATACTGTCAAATTGCCAGGAGCAGGCGCGGCCAAATAAGTCATCAAGAAACACGCCATATTTGCGATATATACTGGCCGAGTAATATCGTGAGGACACGCAACCGTTTTCGTGGTGAATAAAAGAATCGGATATGCGGAGCCGAACACCCGCTAAGTTGATGCCATACTCCGCCGTTGGTTTTTTATAATTCCCGTTAAAAGTCTTATTAAATGTAGAATGGCCCAAACAAACATAGAAAATACCGTTTATCAATGACAACTCAAGCTCAATTTGCAAGTCTGCGTTTTTTAAGAGATTCTTTTAAGTGCTTTTTACCGAATTCTCAAGCGGTTGCGCTGGCTGTCATTCTGATTGTCAGCTTTGTGCTGATTTATTCATTGTCCGGCTTGTTAATGCCGGTTTTTGTGTCGATTGTGTTGGCTTACCTGCTGGAAGGGATGGTGGGTAAGGCTGAAAGCATGAGTGTGCCGCGTCTGCCGGCAGTGTATCTGGTGTTTTCAATGTTCATGGCCTGTTTGATTTTTTTATTGTTTTATTTAATGCCGATTGTTTCTCAGCAGGCTGTTGAGCTTGTTCAACACATTCCGGAGATACTGAACAGGGCGCAAACCGGAATTATGCGTTTGCCGGAAATGTATCCGCAATTTATCTCGGAAAGCAGAATCCAGCAGATGATGTTCGCCGTGCAGAGGGAATTGTTAACTTACGGGCAAAATATATTGTCGAATTCAGCAGCATCCGTTGTGGGGATGGTCAGTGTAATGATCTATCTGTTTCTCGTGCCAATGATGGTTTTTTTCTTTTTAAAAGACAAACAGATATTAATAGCCTGGTTTTTGCAGTTTATGCCTAAAGACAGGAACTTGACTGTACGTGTTTGGGAGGAAGTCGATACGCAGATCGGTAATTATGTGCGCGGCAAGTTCGGCGAAGTTTTTATTCTCTGGGCTGTTAGTTATGTGACTTACGCATTGATGGGCCTGAATTATGCCATGCTGCTGGCTGTTTTGATGGGCTTACAGGTCATTATTCCTTATATCGGTGCTACATTGGTTACTTTTCCGGTTTTGGGAGTCGCTTTTTTTCAGTGGGGATTAGGCGGCGATGAGTTTATGTATGTTGTTATTGCCTATTCAATTATTCAGGCGCTGGACGGCGTTGTATTAGTGCCTGTGTTGTTTTCCGAAGCGGTTAACTTACACGCGATCGCAATTATCGTCGCGATTTTGCTTTTTGGCGGTTTATGGGGCTTTTGGGGAGTGTTTTTGGCCATTCCATTGGCAACAGTTGTTAAAGCGGTACTGACCGCTTGGCCGCGGATTGGCGATAATGGTTTGGGCGTAAATACTTAAGGGTTTTATTTCGGAGACTGCATCTTCGCCTAATTTAGCCATATTGTTTAAGCAGCGCTTACAACATGTCTGAAGCGTAATCTGCTAAGCGTGAGCGTTCACCGCGACGCAAGGTGATATGCGCCCCATGTTGCCAAGTCTTAAAACGGTCTACAACGTAAGTTAGTCCTGAGGTTGTTGCCGTTAAATAAGGGGTGTCGATCTGCGCCAGGTTGCCGATACAGATGATTTTTGTTCCGGGTCCTGCCCGGGTTATCAGGGTTTTCATCTGTTTTGAAGTCAGATTTTGAGCTTCATCAATGATCAGGTAGCGATTGAGGAATGTCCGTCCGCGCATAAAGTTAAGCGACCTGATTTTAACCCGGTTCATAATGATGTTGCTGGTCGCGCTTTGTTCCCATTCGCTGTGTTCCGCATTCTGGCCCAGCAGTTCAAGGTTATCAATTAACGCGCCCATCCACGGTGCCATTTTTTCTTCCTCAGAACCGGGCAGAAAGCCTATATCTTCACCGACCGGCATGGTTTCCCGGGTCATGATGATTTCCTGGTAGGTTTTGTTTTCCAAAGTCAAGGTAAGTCCCGCGGCCAAGGCCAATAGGGTTTTTCCGGTACCTGCTGTGCCCAGTAGAGTAACAAAATCAATTTCAGGATCCAGCAAGACATTGAGGGCGAAGTTCTGCTCCCGGTTTTTTGCCGTAATGCCCCAGACATTGTTATGTTTTGCTCGGTAATCCTTTGCCAACTCCAATACGGCAACTTGCCCGTCACACGATCTGACGATGGCTTCAAAATTGGTTTCGTCTTCTATATACAAATATTGGTTGGGATACCATTCAGTAACTATGGGATCCTCAAGTTTGTAAAAAGTGCGGTTTTTTTCTTGCCAGGAGTCCATTTTAGTGCCGTGTACAGTCCAGAAATCCTTTTCCAGCGCCATTGCGCCACTGTATAGCAGATCAATGTCATCCAGGGTCTGATCGTTATGATAGTCTTCTGCAAGCAATTCTAAAGTCGCTGCCTTAATGCGCATGTTGATGTCTTTTGACACCAGAATAACTTCGGTCTCAGGCAATTCTTTGGTCAGCGCCAAGACGATTCTGAGTATGGAGTTGTCGGCAAGGGTGCCGGGCATGCTTTCCGGCAGTAGTGCAGTCATTGCACTGGTCTGGAAATATAAACGGCCGCCGTCGGTTGTTTCGGATTTCGGCCCGTGTTTTATGCTCGACAGCGGCAGGCCGTCGTTGATGGTTTGCTGGTTGGCATCCTGAATTAATTCATCCAGAAATCGACTGACCTGCCTTACATTGCGCGCCAGCTCGGTCAGGCCTTTTTTGGCATGATCCAGCTCTTCAAGAACAATCATCGGGATAAAAATGTCATGTTCCTTAAAACGGAAGATGGAGGCTGGATCATGCATCAGCACGTTGGTATCCAGAACAAACAGCTTTTTATCCAGCGATGATTGAATATTCATTTTTAGTCGCCTGTGAGTTCGTGTAAGACGTGCAGTACTTCTTCACAATGACTTTTGACTTTTACTTTGCGCCATTCATGGACAAGTACGCCCTGAGGATCAATCAAAAATGTGCTGCGTTCAATGCCTCGAACTTGCTTGCCGTACATGTTTTTCATTTTGATGACGTCAAACAACTGGCACAGCTTTTCATCCGAGTCCGACAGCAGATCAAAGGGGAATTCCTGTTTGCATTTAAAACCTTCGTGGGCGCGGACAGTATCACGGGATACGCCTACGATGACGGCATTAAGTGCGGTGAATTTTCCGATATTATCGCGAAAGCTTTGGCCTTCCTGAGTGCAACCGGGCGTATTGTCTTTGGGGTAAAAATAAATAACAAGGTATTTGCCTTGATAGTCGCTTAGATTTACCGTCTTGTCGCCGGTAGATAAGGCCTCAAAATCGGTTACAGTGTTGCCGAGAGCTATCATATTTTTACCGTTTTATGGGTTCAAGAATGGCATCGATATTTAATTGATCGCAAAAATCCAGAAACTCCTCACGTAGCGATAACAGGTGAAGTTGCGGTGGGATCAAAATCACAAACTTGGTTGAGAACACTGAGGTTTGAATATACGGAGCCTGATAGCAGCTGCCGGTTATTTCCTCAATTTCTATCTCTCGATCAAACAGAAAGGAAGTGATGGATTCTGTGACATTATCACGATCCAGGGATATAGTTTCCAATGAGTAGGGGACGCACTCTTTGACCTTGTCTTTTTGATCAGGCCTTAAGGTGTGAATTTTGATGTCCAGCCGCCTCTGGATAATGTCCAAAGTGCTTTCAAACTTGGCAATTTGACTCCAATTGCCCTGAATAAGCAGATACGCCGCAGTAGATTGAGCGAGGCGGGATGATCTTATTTCCAGAATATTACATTTACAATCGCGCACGGCGGGCAATATTTCGGCGATAAATTTAATCTGATGGTTGCCTAAGGCTGTTATGGCTAGTTGCATTTTTTTTCTTAGAAGTTTTTTTGAAAGTTTAGCATTAAATGGCTGAAACTTGATGAACATTAAGTTTATTTGGTATTAGAATGCTTAAAATTACTCTCTTGCCAATAAACACAGAACCGCGATATCCAAACTTTGCGGTTAGCTTATAACTCATACCGAGCCCAATATGACAGACTCAATAGACAAAAAAACAAAAGAAAAACCTAATCTCGATGTTGATTTGGATGCCATGCTGGACGATGCGGAATCTTCTCTGACTTCGATAAATGAGTTTCAGGACGATGAAGACTCTATTGATAGATTATTGATGGATGCCGGTTTTGATTTAGATGATGAATTAACACCGCTAAAGGTGAATGATGCAGATTCTGTGAATGATATTGACCTGCATGATGAGCTGGATGACTTTTTAGGTTTTGACGATTTTATAGGCGATTTTGATAAACAGGAAGAAACTCAGGCGGTTGTGGATCCGGAACAGGGGGTAAGGGATATTTCTCCTGCTTCGTCAAATGAGCGTCAAGATGACGAAGATGCCATCGATAGATTGCTGATTAATGCCGGGATTGATGCCGAAGATATGCCAATGCCTGTAACCGATGATGTTAGTGCGTTTGAAGAGCTGGATGAATTCTCTGATTTTAGCGATTTCAATGAGCCGGAAATAGATTCGGTACCTGAAGCTGATGAGCCTGAATTGGCTGTGGCGGAAATTGAAGAATTAGGTGTGGAGGATGTGGTTGTTGATGCAGGTGAAGAGCTGGATGATTTTTCGGACTTTAGTGATTTCAATGAACCTGACATGATTTCGGTAGAGATTGATGAGCCTGAACAAAATGCAGAAGATTTATCCACGACCGTTGCTGCTGGTTTGCCAGATGAAATAGATGATTTTTCCGGCTTGGCTGACGATTTTGACGACACGGACATGATTCAGGATGATGAGATTGACGCATTGGCTCTGGCAGAAGCGGACTCAACCTTAGTCAATATGCAACAGCAGACAGCAATTGACGAATCAGCTAATGATTTGCAAGATGATGAAAATGGCATTGACGATCTCCTCATGGATTCCGGTATTGATTCAGAGGATGCGTTAGAGCAAACAGCCGTTAAAGATAAGTTATTTAGCGATGATGCGGATTTGAGCGAGCTTGCCGATATTTTTCAATTGGATGAGGCGAGTGATGGTTTTTCCAATAAGGCAGAGGAGGACCAGTTAGCAGAGACTAAACAATCGGCTCAAGATGAAGATGATTTTCTTCTACCTGACTTTGATATTACTGCTGGTATGGAAGTGTCTGACATTGAGAATAATGCCGGGATTAAAGAAGACGATTTGGCTGACGCCTTTGGTGATGCTAGCTTCTTGAACAAAGATGAAGAAGCTGTGCAGGCTTTTGAGCCAGAAAATGCGGAGCTTAAACCAAAAGGTGATGAAGCGATTCTCGAATCTCAACCGAGACAAACTGTCGGCACAGCAGTAGAAGATATTGAAAATGCAAGGACGAGTACTCTGGTGCTGGATCAGGAAGATATTAAAAAGCAGCTGGAAAATGGTCAAAATAAAGTTAAAAAAGCAAGGCTTCTCAGTTACGCAGCGTTAGGATTTGGTGCTGTTGCATTAAGCGCAGCCGCTGGATTGGGTGTGATGACTTACGGCGCAAAATCTGAAGTTTCAAAATTAACTGAACAGGTTTTAACCCTTGAGGCAAGTTTGTCAAAAAATGTTGAAAATAATCCGAATGAAGAAATTAACGCGCTGATGAATTCTGTTGTGCAGTTGAATCAGCAGGTCTATGGGTTTATAACGCAGTTGAAAGAAACTCCCCAGTTCCCTGTTGATTTATTGACTAACAGGGTCTCTGAGATTGTGGCTAAACAGGAGATGGTAAGCAAGGCGCTTGACATGTTACAGGTCAAAATTGGGGTGGGGGAAGGGAAAATAACTTTTAAGCCGCTGGTTGCCGAACCTGCCAAGGTTGACGCTGCGCATGAGTCTGTAGCGGCTAAGGAAGAACATGGTCATGAGATATCAACGATCAAAGCCGAAACCCAAGTGCATGCCCCAGTCAAGGAGGGAGTGGTGCAAGAGCATGCCGCAACAAAAGAGAAAGCTGCACAGGATGTGATTGCTCCGGCCAAAGAGAAAGCCAAGCAGGAAGCAACGCAGGAGAAAGTAGAGGCTGTGCCTGAATCTGTACCAGCCAAAGCCAAAATCCAGCCTGAAGCCGTGCCAGCCAAACCGATAGCTCCGCCAAAAACTGTTGTTACAGAGGAACCTGTGAAGGCAAGCAAACAGACAGCTACTGCTGGAAAGTGGGGGGTAAATCTGGTGGCGTTCAAGCAGGAATGGTTTGCTAAAAGTAAAGCGGCTGAATTTGCGCGCATGGGCGTTTTTGCCGAAGTAATTCCCGTCCATGAAAGGAACGCAACGATGTACCGATTACGAGTGGAAGGCTTTAAAAGCAAGGCGGAAGCGTTTTCCAATTCGGATAGGATAAAAAAGACACTCAATCTGGACTCGGTCTGGGTAAGCGATAACTAAGTCTAATGCCGGTTATGAGGAAGAAAAAACTTGTTGTTGCGGTATCATCCAGAGCGTTATTCAACCTGGATGAATCGCATGCGATATTTGAAACGCAAGGCAAGGAAGCTTTCTGCCGTTACCAAATAGAGCATGAAGATGAAATATTGGAGCCCGGTTACGGTTTTTCCCTGGTTAAAAAAATCTTGGGCTTAAATGATAGCTGTCCTGACGATCCTCTGGCGGAAGTCATCTTGTTGTCGCAGAATAGTGCCGATACAGGATTAAGAATCTTTAACTCCATTGCTCACTATCAATTGGCGATTGTTCGTGCGGCCTTTACCAGTGGCGTATCACCGTATGGCTACATTCCTGCCTTTGGCGCGCATTTGTTTTTATCGGCCAATGCCGATGATGTCGCCAAGGCTCTATGTGCGGGTTTTGCGGCGGCGACCATCCTTTGCGGCCCTTCTATGACACAACATTCCGACCAGTTACGCATCGCTTTTGATGGGGATTCCGTATTGTTTTCGGATGAGTCGGAACGGATTTACCAACAGCGCGGCCTGGACGTATTTATCGAAAATGAGCGCAACGAAGCCAAAAAACTCTTGCCGGGCGGGCCTTTTAAGGACTTTTTAAGTGCTCTGCATCATATCCAAACGCAGTTTGACCCTCAATCATCACCAATCAGAACCGCATTGGTGACCGCTCGATCGGCTCCGGCGCATGAGCGGGTAGTCAGGACGCTAAGAGCCTGGGGTATTCGTATTGATGAAGCGATGTTTTTGGGCGGCATCGACAAAGGCGCTTTTTTAAAAGCATTCGGCGCAGATATTTTCTTTGATGACCAAAAAGGCCATTGCGAGTCTGCCGCCCGGCACGTTGCCGCCGCGCACGTGCCGCATGGCATCACTAACCGGAACGGCTAAGCTATAAAATAGTCTGTTTTGAAGTAGCTCCCGCCTGTTCCTTGACCAGCTTTGGAACCAGATAGCCGGGCAGGGCGGCTTGAACCTGCTGCATAAGCGTCAGCGCTTCCGTTTCAGAAACTTCGAAATGCCCCGTTCCCGTCGCTTTATCCAATAAATGCAGATAATAGGGAATGATGCCGTGGCTGAACAGCTGTTCGCTCAGTTCACACAGGACTTCTGCATTATCATTCACGCCTTTTAACAGCACCGATTGATTAAACAAGGTGATGCCGCTGTTTTTCAGTGAATTGCAGGCAGCAATGACTCGATCACTAATTTCATTGGCATGATTGCAGTGCACGACGATGATGATTTGTTTAGAGCTTTGGGTCAGGGTATTGATGAATTCGTCAGTTATGCGGGCAGGCAGAACTATGGGCAGGCGACTGTGTATGCGGATGCGTTTCAGATGCTCAATAGCGTCCAGCTGCCGAATAAGCCGGGCTAGTCTTGACTCGCTTAACAGTAAAGGGTCGCCGCCGCTTAAAATAACTTCCGAGATGCTGGTATCGTTTTGTATGGTTTTGATGGCAGCATCTTCCTGTTGTTTACTAAGTTGTAAATCAGCGTACGGAAAGTTGCGGCGGAAACAATACCGGCAGTTAACGGCGCAACTACCGGTATTGATAAATAAAACCCGGCCATGATATTTATGTAAAACACCAATCTGGGTGGCTGCCGCAAGATCGCCGACGGGGTCATTGCTATAGCCCGGATAGGTCAACAGCTCCTCGTGCATAGGCAATATTTGGCGCAATAATGGGTCATGCGCATTGCCTTTTTCGATGCAGGCAGCAAAACTTAACGGAACGCGTAGAGGAAAGTTTTCGGCGGCAGCAGACGAGATCGGCAAGTCGTTCGGCGATAAGTTTAGGTAACGGCAAAGGTCTCCAATGTTATTAAAAGCTTCGGCAAGCTGTTGTTGCCAGTTTTTAGTAAAGAGGTGGATTTCGGACTGTGGTTCGGACATGAAATGGGTTATTAAAGTTTCTATCGGTTGGTGCCTCTATTATAATGGGTAAGTTTTACATTGTTTGTCATCTTTGAGGATAAAATGGCCATTTATAGCACTAACGAGTTTAAAGCCGGGTTAAAGGTTATGTTGGATAACGACCCCTGCGCGATTATTGAAAATGAATTTGTAAAACCGGGCAAAGGCCAAGCTTTTAACCGGGTAAAAATCAGGAATTTGAAAACTGGCCGGGTGATTGAAAGAACCTTTAAATCGGGCGAATCGCTTGAAGGCGCCGATGTTGTCGATGTCGAGATGCAATATCTATATAACGACGGCCAATTCAGGCATTTTATGGTACCAGACACTTTTGAGCAGTACCAATGCGATGAAAAAGCCGTCGGCGACGCTGGTAAATGGCTTAAAGACCAGGACTCCTGCACGGTAACTTTGTGGAATGATGCGCCTCTTGCTATCTCTCCTGCCAATTTCGTTGAGCTGGCCATCGTTGAAACTGATCCGGGTGTGCGTGGCGATACTTCAGGCGGCGGCGGCAAGCCGGCTACTCTGGAGACCGGCGCAGTGGTCAGGGTGCCTTTGTTTGTGCAACAGGGTGAAGTGATTAAGGTTGATACCCGAACCGGCGAATACGTTTCCCGCGTCAAAGAATAGTGTTGCAGGATTGGCGACCGACCTGCGCCATAGAGCTTTTGTATCTAAGGGCGCAGATGCTTGCTCAGATACGCCTGTTTTTCGCGGAAAGATCGGTTCTGGAGGTAGAAACACCGCTGCTCAGTCACAGCATCGGAACAGATCCGCAGTTGGAATTTTTTACAACTGAGTACTGCGCGTCCCCGTTGCGGCAAACACTGTTTTTGCAAACGTCACCCGAGTTTGCAATGAAACGGCTGCTCGCGACCGGTAGCGGCTCTATTTACCAGATAGGCAAAGCCTTCAGAAACGGTGAGTCAGGGCGGTTCCATAATCCTGAGTTTACGATGTTGGAGTGGTATCGGGTCGGTTTTACATTGCCTCAATTAATGGATGAAATCTCCGACCTGATTGGCGGGCTGTTTAGCAGTCAGTCATTGCAAGATACACAAAGAGTCAGTTATCAAGATATATTTTGTTCGTTTACCGGTTTAGATCCCTTGGTGTTTTCGCATCAGGACTATTGCGCTTTTGCCAGAGCTTGCCAATTATCAGAGGCAGTGGATATTTGCGGTCATGATCATGCAATGTGGCTGGATTTTATATTTAGCCATAAAGTTCAGCCGCATTTGGGCAGCAATGCGTTGTGTATGGTTTACGGTTACCCCGCTTGCCAATCATCATTGGCAAGAATTAATGAACAGTGTCCTCTGACTACTGACCGGGTTGAATTGTTTATCAATGGTATTGAGCTGGGTAATGGCTACTATGAGCTGGCTGATGCCGAAGAACAGAATAGGCGCTTTGATAAGGAGTTGGCTATCAGGCACCAACAAAAGCTCCCTGTTTCCGTTAAAGATCAGCTGCTTATTTCGGCTCTGGAATCGGGGTTGCCGGAATGCTCAGGCGTGGCTATAGGTCTGGATCGTGTGCTAATGCTGCTTTCGGGTAGCTCCTCTATTGAGGATGTGCTTAGTTTCTCTATTCATAGGGCTTAAGCTCGTTTAAACATTTACTGTGATATAATCCGTTAGATTTTAACATTGGGCAATGCCGTTTATTTTTTAGACTTCTACATGAAATTGAATACTCTTTCTCGCTTGCTATTGTTATTTCTACTTGTTTCCCAAACGGTTAAAGGTGACGAAGAGTTTATTGTAGAGGATATTCAAGTCAGGGGCCTGCAGCGCATATCGGTAGGTACCGTTTATAATTATCTTCCTGTTAACGTGGGAGAAAGATTTTCTTTGGATAATGTGGCTCCGGCAATCAAAGCACTATTCAAGACCGGATTTTTTAAGGATATTTCTCTGGAAAGAGAAGGATCGACGCTGATTGTTAATGTGGTCGAGCGGCCTTCCATCGCAAAAATCATTTTTGAAGGCAATAAAGACTTAAGTAAGGATGACTTGACCAAAGCCCTAAAGAAAATCGGTTTGGCTGAAGGCAAGGTGTTCGACCAGCAGGTGCTGGATAAAGTTGAGCAGGAATTAAGCCGTCAATATTTCAGCCACGGTAAATATGGCTTGAAGATCACTACCGAGGTATCCAACCTCACCCGGAACCGGGTCGGTATTCATATCAAGATTTCTGAGGGCAGAGTAGCCAAGATCAAGCAGATCAATATTGTCGGTAATAACGTTTTTGATGATGAAACGCTGCTGCGCCATCTTGAATTGAACACCTCCAATCTGTTGTCGTTCTATACCAAGGACGACCAATATTCCAAACAAAAGTTGCAGGCAGATTTGGAAACCTTGCGTTCCTATTACCTGGACCGCGGTTATATCAATTTCTCCATTGAATCCACCCAAGTAGCCATCACGCCGGATAAAAAGGATATCTATGTCACCATCAATGTTAAAGAAGGTGATGTTTATACACTGGAAAAAGTCAAATTAGCCGGTAATCTGGTGGTCGATCCTCAAGAGCTTATTAAGCTGGTGAAAGTGGGGCCAGGAGAGATTTTTTCCAGAAAAAACGCTACTGAAACCTCTAAGGCAATTTCTGATCGCCTAGGGGATGACGGTTACGCTTTCGCAAACGTCAATATGGTGCCGGAAATCAACGAAGCTAAGAAAACAGTCGATATGACTTTTTTTGTCGATCCGGGCAAGCGCGTTTATGTCAGACGCATTAACATGAAAGGCAACAACAAAACCCGCGATGAGGTGCTGCGCCGTGAAATGCGGCAAATGGAGTCCAGCTGGGCTTCAAGTTCAAAAATTGAACGGTCGAAAACGCGTCTTGAGCGCTTGGGCTATTTTGAGGAAGTGAATGTTGAGACTCCTCCGGTTGCGGGTACTGCCGACCAGATTGACGTCAATTATACGGTAACAGAAAAGCCTTCCGGCAATTTGTCGGCTGGTATAGGCTATTCTCAAACTCAAGGGATTATATTGAATGCCAATGTGGCCCAGGATAACGTGTTCGGCTCGGGCAAGCGGGTGAATGTTGCCTTTAATAACAGTAGTTATATGACAAGTTATCAGTTCGGTTTTTATAATCCTTATTTCACCGTGGATGGAGTAAGCCAGGGTTATAATTTGGGCTATACCAAGCGAAATGCCGGGCAGATTAATATTGCCAATTATTCAACCAATGTCGCAAATGCCGGGATCAATTTTGGCATACCGTTGAATGAATTCGACAGTTTGCGTTTTGATGCTGATTTAAAACATACTAATTTGAGTACCACTGCATTTTCATCGAATGAAATTTGCGACTTTATCTTTGGTAATAACGGTACAAATCAGTGTACAAATGCCACAAGCCAAGCCGGGCAACCGAATTCCCGGCCGCATGTTGATGCTTCAGGCGATACGTTTTTGACATTCGCTCCTGCGGTGGGTTGGACTCACGATACGCTTAACCGGGCAATCTTCCCGAATAAGGGACAGCAGCAGCGTTTTTCTGCGCTGGCGACAGTCCCCGGCAGTGATCTGGAATATTATAAAATTGGCTATAAACATCAACTTTATTTTCCTCTGGCTAAGGACCTTACATTCAGACTGCAAGGTGAAGTGGGCTACGGTGACGGTTATGGAAAAACAGCTACTTTACCATTCTTTGAAAATTATTTCGGTGGCGGTACGGGATCTATTCGAGGCTTTAAAAATAATACTGTAGGACCCAGAGACTCCAATGGTTTTGCATTTGGCGGTTCCAGCAAATTGATCGGCAGTGCCGAAATGTTTTTTCCGGTGCCCTTTATGCCGGAGACAAAATCAGTCAGGTTAGGAACCTTTTTGGATGCTGGAACAATTAGTAATGGCTTTAAAACAAACGACCTGAAATATTCAGTTGGAGTTTCAGGTGAGTGGCTATCGCCATTCGGCGCCTTGTCCGTCAGTGCAGCAGTACCGGTAAATGTCGCTCCTACCGTCACGGATCCTGTTACAGGAGTTACTACAGGGGACCAAAAACAGATGTTCCAATTCAACTTCGGGCAAAATTTCTAGAAGAAGTTATTTTTGTTTAACCGATGTATCCCTTATAATTTAATAAAATAGCGTAACTTTATAAGTACTAATTTTAATTTGACCAGAGATCTGTTTAATAATGAAAACGAAAATTGCTTTATTCCTAGGATTATTGCTTGCTGCTAATGTAAGCTATGCTGATTTAAAAATTGGCTTTGTCAATATACCCGCCGTTCTGGAAAAAGCACCTCAGGCAGAAAAAGCCAAAAAGCGTTTGGAACAAGAGTTTTCACCACGAGATAAGCAATTAGTCGCCCAGCAAAAAGAAATCCAAAGCTTGGATGAAAAATTGGCGCGTGATGGCGCCGTGATGGGAGAATCGGCCAGAGCCAATATGGAAAAAGACATTCTGAACAAAAAAAGAGATGCCAAAAGAGCCCAGCAGGAGTTCAGCGAAGACTTTAATGCGCGCCGTAATGAGGAGCTAGGCAAACTACAACGTCGTATCGTTGAAGCTATTCGGGAAATAGCCAAGGCTCAGAACTTTGACTTGCTACTGACTGATGGCGTTATTTATGCCAGTGAAAAAATCGATGTGACAAGCCAAGTTCAACAAAAGTTGGCAACTATGCCGGAATAATTTACATACGTTTTTTATTAATCGCATAGCCATCAACTTTTAGAGAATCATCCTCAAACATGTCCGTTAAACTAGATATATTACAAATACAACAATTCTTGCCGCACCGTTACCCTTTTTTATTAGTTGATAAGGTTATTGAATGCGAACCCGGCGTTAGATTACTGGGAGTGAAAAACGTTACTTATAATGAACCGTTTTTTCAAGGTCATTTTCCACAAAAACCTATTATGCCGGGCGTTCTGATTTTAGAGGCTCTGGCTCAAACTACAGGTTTGCTGGCGTCAGAAACGGCAGGGGATGAGCTGGCTGGTATGATTTATTATTTGGTCGGTATCGATAAAGCCAAATTCAAAAGACCCGTTGTACCCGGTGATCAATTGATGCTGGAAGCAAAGTTTCTTAAAAGCAAGCGTAATATCTGGGCATTTGAATGCTGCGCAGAAGTTGACGGCGAGTTCGTCGCAAGTGCCGAAATCCGTTGTGCTGCAGTGGTAAATTGATTTGATTGATCCAAAAGCGATAGTTGATAGTAATGCCGAGCTGGCTGATGACGTGTCAGTTGGCCCTTTTTCCGTTATAGGCCCCGGTGTAAAAATCGGCGCCGGCACAGTCATAGGTTCGCACGTCGTTATTAAAGGGCCTACCACGATAGGCAAACAGAACCGCATCTATCAATTCACGTCCATCGGTGAAGATCCACAAGACAAGAAGTATGCGTCTGAAATCACCCGGCTTGAAATTGGCGATAGAAATACGATACGTGAGTTTACCTCGATGCACAGAGGGACAAAGCAGGATCATAGTCTTACCAAGATAGGCAATGACAACCTGTTTATGGCATACACCCATGTGGCGCATGATTGCATCATCGGCAATCATGTCATTATGGCTAACGGGGCCTCATTGGCCGGTCATGTGCATTTACACAGCCATGCCATCCTGGGCGGGTTTACCTTAGTGCATCAGTTTACCCAAATAGGCCAGTACAGCTTTGCCGCGATGGGCAGTGCCATAACCCAGGATATCCCTCCGTTCGTTATGGTCGGTGGCAAGCCTACCAGACCGCACGGCATCAATTCAGTCGGTATGGAACGCAACGGCATTTCTCCTGAAGACATTAGGTTAATTAGAAAAGCCTACAAGATAATTTACAAGACGAATCTGCGTCTGGAAGATGCCATTGATCAAATGGAAGATCTGGCCGGTGAAAGTAAAGAGTTGTCCGATATGGTCAGCTTTCTACGCAATGTAAGCCGCGGCATATTGCGCTAAAAGTCCGCCTTGGCGAGAGTAAATTGCGCTTAAACTGTCTCGACATGGAAAATAATTATGGATGATGAATATCTTAAAAAAATCTCTCAAGGTCTTATTGTTGCCGGAGTTGACGAAGCAGGCCGCGGACCGCTTGCGGGTCCAGTCTTTGCGGCCGCGGTTATTCTTGATCCCATGCGGCCGATAGTCGGATTAGCCGACTCTAAAACCCTTAGCGAAAGCAAACGGGACAGCCTTTATCTCACCATCAAGGAAGCCGCTTTAAGCTGGTCAATTGCCGAGGCCAGTGTTGAGGAGATTGATGAGCTTAATATCCTTCAAGCAACGCTATTGGCAATGCAAAGAGCGGTCAATGGGTTAAATGTCCAGCCTGATGAGGCTTTAGTGGACGGTAACTGTTCCCCTAAATTGTCCATGCCTGCTCAGGCTATCGTTAAAGGGGATAGTAAAGTGCAGGCCATCAGCGCGGCCTCAATATTGGCTAAAGTCGAACGTGATAAGCTCATGAGCGGCTATGGCGAACAGTACCCTGATTTTTCGTTTCATTTGCATAAGGGCTACGGCACCAAGCAGCACTTGGCTGAAATCGAGCGGTTTGGCTTTTTAGGTATCCACAGGAAAACATTCAACCCGGTGAAAACCATGCTTATGCAGCAAGGTAAGCGTTATTAAGCGAGCTCAAGCGGTCCTTCATCCATTAACGCGATTTGTTCGCGCAGTTCAATGATTCTATCCTGCCAGTAACGCGGCGTATCAAACCACGGAAATGCCAGAGGAAAGGCTGGATCATCCCAGCGCCGTGCGATCCAGGCAGAATAGTGAATCAGGCGCAGAGTACGTAAGGCTTCTATCAGATGCAGCTCCCGGCTGTCGAAGTCATAAAAAGTTCGGTAACCGGCCAGTAAGTGGTTTAACTGCACTGTCATTTCAGCACGATCCCCAGACAACAACATCCATAAATCCTGTATCGCCGGCCCCATCCGGCTGTCATCGAAATCGACAAAATGCGGGCCGTCACCGGTCCAGAGAATATTGCCGGGATAGCAGTCCCCATGCAGACGTATGGTTTTTACCTTGCCTGCACGTTCGAAGCAACGCTTCACGCCATCCAACGCATGCTCAGTCACGCTACGGTAGGCTTCGACAAGATCGGCAGGGATAAAATGATTCGCCAAAAGGTAAGCTCTGGGGTCATCGCCAAAATTGGCGATATTAAGAGTCGGGCGCTCCTTGAAAGGTCTTAAAGCGCCGATAGCATGAATACGAGCAATAAACCGCCCCATCCATTCCAGCTTTTCGCGGCCTTCAAGCTCAGGTACACGTCCGCCTTGCCTTGGAAACACCGAAAACCGGAAACCGTCGGCGTGGATTAAAGTCTGGTTATCTCCGAAGGGTATTGCCGGTATAACCGGAATTTCAGACTCGAATAATTCCTGAATAAACGCGTGTTCTTCAAGAATAGCGGCAGTTGACCAGCGCTCAGGTCTATAGAACTTGGTGACAATAAAGGAAGCGTCCGTAATGCCGACTTGATAGACGCGATTTTCATAACTATTGAGCGCTAGCAGTCGGCCATCGCTATGAAGGCCGATACTGTCGAGCGCGTTTAAAATGATATCGGGAGTTAGAGCTGAAAATGGAGTCAAATTAGTATTCATGGTTACCATTGTAACGCCGAATTCAGCTAATCACATATACAGCATTTTTTGTTGGCTCTTTAGCCCTCTTTAAGCGATTGTTTTACTCGTCACATCTATCCAATCTCCATCGGTATTGCGACAACTAATACCTTTTTCTTCCGCTTGCGACCCATTGACCGAAAACTTCTTAGAAACTGTTTGGAAATTCATTTTTCGCCCCTAAAGTATGAATTTTGATGACGACATGAATAGTATGAACACAAAAAACGAACAAAGCGTTATCCGAGCAATTTGAGTGATGGAGCCTGGAAGTATTTAAAGCCGCACTTGCCTGAGTCACTGGTAGGCAGACCCCGGCAAGTGAGTCTTCGCCACGTGTTAAACGCCATCCTTTATGTGTTGAAGACAGGCTGTCAATGGCGTCAGTTGCCACGTGAGTTTCCCCACTGGACGGCCGTTTACTATTATTTTTACCGGTGGTCGTGCGATGGCACTTGGGTTCGTCTTCATGACTTGTTCCGATCCAGGTTGCGGCAAAAGTTGGGTCGGCACAAGCAGCCGACCGCCGGTTGCTTGGATAGCCAGAGCGTTAAAGGGTCAGCAACGCCCGGCGCACGGGGCTATGATGCCGGGAAACAGATCAACGGACGCAAGCGCCATCTGTTGGTCGATACGCTGGGCCTCCTGTTAGTCGTAGCGGTGATCGTAGCCAGTGTTCAAGACCGCGATGCAGCCCGCTTAGTGCTACGAAACCTGCCCGGCCATTGCAAGAAACTGCGGAAGATTTGGGTGGATGGCGGCTATAGCGGGCGTTTGGTGCAATGGGTCGCTGGCTGTTTCAAATTTTGCCTGGCTGTCGTCTTGATCCCCACCGCGTTTAGTGGACACTTCAAAAAGCGAGTATTCTCAACCGAAGAGAGGTACTTGCATGAGCACAAAATCGACAGTTGGCAAAGCCAGCTACACCCGGCATAGCGCCGAATACAAACAAGAAAGCCTGAAACTGGCAGCACAGATAGGTATCGCCAAGGCAGCTAAGCAATTGGGTTTACATGAATTCCAACTCTATGCATGGCGCAAGCAGTCAGAACACGCTCAGACCGTTAGCGAGCGAGAAGCGAGTTTGGCGTCTGAAAATGCCCGGTTAAAACGCCAACTAGCCCAGCAGGCTGAGGAATTGGCGCTGTTAAAAAATGCGGCGACGTACTTTGCTCAACAGCTCAAGCGAGGTACGAATACATGAACAGTCATCGAGCTGATTATTCCTTGGCTGTCATGTGTCAGTGCTTTAAGGTATCCCGAAGTGGCTATTACGCCTGGCTAAGTCGTAAGCCCAGTACACGACACCAACACCGGTTGTTGCTGGACCAGCAGGTAAAAACCTTGTTTCTCAAACACAAACAACGTTATGGCGCAGAACGGCTGCAGCAAAAATTGCAGAAAGGCGATGGTACGCCTTACAACTTGAAAACGATCGCAGCCAGCCTGAAACGTCAAGGATTAGTAGCCAAGGCGGCTCGCAAGTTTAAGGCGACGACCAACAGTAAACACAACTTGCCGGTGTTTGATAATCTGCTGCAACAAGACTTTTCGTCCACAGTCCCGAATCAGAAATGGGCGGGCGATATCACGTATTTGTGGACGGATGAAGGTTGGCTGTATCTGGCCGTCATTATTGACTTGTTTTCTCGACAAGTCGTTGGCTGGTCCATGGCCGAGCGGATGACGGCTGATCTCGTTTGCGATGCGCTGAACATGGCGATTTTCAGGCGCAAGCGGCCCAAAGGCGTCATCGTTCACTCGGATCGAGGCAGCCAGTATTGTTCGCACGCTTATCGGCAGTCGCTGCAGCAACATCAGTTGCTGGGCAGTATGAGTGCCAAGGGAAACTGTTACGATAATGCCTGCGCGGAAAGCTTTTTCCATTCGCTTAAAGTCGAGGTCATTCATGGTGAGCGATTTAGCTCACGCGAAGCCATGCGACAGGCGGTGTTTGAATATATCGAAACAGATTACAATCCCGTCAGGTTGCATTCTGCCAATGGGTTCCAAAGCCCTGTAGAGTTCGAAGCCCGTTTTAATCAATCACTCGTTTCTTGATCTGTCCGTTTTTAGTGGTGGGGATCAGTATTGAAAATATTGCCCAGCAAAGACTTTTTGCTGGGCTCGCTTCGGTTCAGAATCAAATACCCAAACGTAGCAAATTACAGCAAAGATTGGGATAAACCATTGTCTGAAAGTTGGATTGCAAGATTTCCTTTTTTAATCCCCATAAAGTATATAAAATTACTGGGTTTTTATTTATTAGGTGATTATCAGCATGAACGTTATAGAAAGAATTAAAGACCAGATTGAAAATAATCAGGTTGTTTTATACATGAAAGGGTCACCGGATTTTCCTCAATGCGGCTTTTCCGGTCAGGTAGTGCAAATATTGAGGTCTTGTAATGCCAAATTTAAGCACGTTAATATTTTTGAAGATCCTGAACTTCGCGAGGCGCTTAAAGAATATTCGAACTGGCCGACTTACCCCCAGTTGTATATCGGCGGTGAACTAGTTGGCGGATGCGATATCGTTACGGACCTGTACCAGAAAGGTGAGCTGGCAAAGATGCTGGCTGCGGTTGATGCTATAGAAGCGTAATTAATGGCGCACGGATGGCGCAATTGTTATCCGTGCGCCGGTTTTGTTACCCGTTCTCGCGTAATTCCAGCTGTTTCCAACGGTTGACTATCATGCAAAACAGTTCCGCTGTTTTTTCAGCGTCATAGAGCGCTGAATGCGCTTTTTCATTATCCCAGTCCAACCCTGCCGCTTGGGCCATCTTTGCCAGCACCGTCTGTTGATAGACCAATCCGCCCAATGTTGCGGTATCGAAAGTGCTGAACGGATGAAAAGGACTACGTTTTATTTGGGTTCTTTGAATGGCCGCATTTAAGAAGCCGATGTCAAAAGCGGGATTGTGGCCGACCAGAATTGCCCGGGTGCAGTTGTTACGCTTGGCGGCCTCTTTAATCGGCTTAAATATCATGTGCAACGCTTCTTTTTCGTCGATAGCCATGCGGAACGGATGATATGGATCGATTTTATTAAACTTGAGGGCAGCTTCGTCCAGTTCGGAGTTTTTAAAGGGAATGACGTGCGTTGTATAGCGTTCGGTAATTTCCAATTCACTGTTGCTGTTAAGCTCGACAATCACGGCGGCAATTTCCAATAAGGCATTTTTTTTGGGATTAAAACCGGCTGTTTCAATGTCGATGACTACCGGGAGATAGCCCCGGAAACGTTTGTCTAAGGGAATTACAGGTGTATCCATTTTTGAGTTATGCCAAGAGGTGTCGAAATGATGGGGAGAAAATGCGATGATTTATGGTATGTTACGCGAAAACCGACCTATTACGAAAAATAATAGCGCTGAGGAGGAGATATTATGCAACCTAAAAAATTGATTACTCAACTCGGATGTCTTGTTTTATTAGTTACATTTGAAGGGTGCGCAACCACTGCAAAAGACCCGCAAGATCCATGGGAAGGCTGGAACAGAGGCGCTCAGATATTTAACGATAAATTCGATGATTATGCGATGAAGCCTATCGCCGAAGGTTATCAGTGGATAACACCGTCATTTGTCGATACTGGCGTAAGTAACTTCTTTAGCAACATTAACGACATCGGCGTAACCATCAATGACCTGTTACAGTTTAAGATAGAGCAGACCGGCATGGATGGGTCGCGCTTCCTTGTTAATACTATTGCCGGTGTTGCCGGTTTTATTGACGTTGCGACGACGATGGATTTGCCGAAACATAATGAAGATTTTGACCAAACACTGGGAGTTTGGGGAATTCCTGCCGGTCCTTACTTGGTTCTGCCGTTTCTCGGGCCAAGTTCTCCTCGAGGTGTGGGGGGGCTGATCGGCGATGGGGCAATGAATCCGATTAGTTATTTTATTGGTACTGGTGTTGCAGGGGGGCTGTATGTGTTTAATGGGGTTGACCAGCGTGCGGACAATTTATCTAATGAAAAAGTTGCATCAGAAGCGGCTGTAGACCGGTATGCGTTTTTTAAAAGCGCTTATTTTCAGCAGCGCGACTATTTAATTCACGATGGCAATATGCCGGAAGATTCGGACCTGTTGGATATTGACGAAGACATTAAAAAGGAGAATTTGGCTCCAGTTAAGCCTTATTAATGTCAGGCAAAAGTCGAAAAATACGCTGCCGCCTGAACATTCAATCTTTTGTTTTTAGTATTCCGCCAGCTTCCAGCTCAATTCTTCATTCGCCTTGAGAGGGGTGATGGATAGGCCGTTTTCTCCATAAACAGGGGGCACTTTCCAGGCGGTTTTTTCCAGCGTCACTATGCCTGAGTTTCTGGGCAGCCGATAAAAATCGGCGCCGTAAAAGCTGGCGAAGCCTTCCAGTTTGTCCAATGCATTCGCCCGTTCAAATGCTTCCGCGTAGAGTTCCAAAGCTGCATGAGCGCTGTAACAGCCTGCACAACCGCAGGAGGTTTCCTTTAGCGAAGTCAGGTGCGGTGCGCTGTCCGTGCCCAGAAAGAATTTCGGATTGCCGCTGGTTGCGGCCTCGACCAAGGCCAGCCGGTGCGACTCGCGCTTGATGATCGGCAGGCAATAATGGTGCGGTCTGATGCCGCCCGCCAGAATCGCGTTGCGGTTAAACAGCAAATGCTGGGGAGTGATGGTTGCAGCAATATTGGCACCGGCATCTTGTACAAATTGCACCGCTTCGGTCGTGGTCACGTGTTCGACCACGATGCGTAAGCCAGGGAAGTTATTCGCGATGTCAGTCAGACTCGTATCGATGAATACCCGCTCCCGGTCGAAAATATCGCAAGCCTCATCAGTGACTTCGCCATGAATCAGCAACGGGAGATCATACTGTTCCATTGCAGCCAATAACGGATAAACCGCCTTGATGCTGGCAACGCCGGAGTCGGAATTGGTGGTGGCGCCAGCTGGATAGAGTTTAAAGGCGTGGACATGTTCGCACTCGGCGGCTTTTTTGATTTCATCAACCGTCGTCGAACCGGTCAGGTAAAGCGTCATCAACGGCGTAAAATCAAGGCCTTCAGGAACCGCGGCCAGAATTTCTTCCCGATAAGCCAAAGCCTGAGCCACCGTCGTAACCGGCGGTTTGAGGTTGGGCATGATGATGGCGCGGGCAAATTGTCTGGCAGTATGCGGCAGTACAGTATGTAAAACCGCGCCGTTTCTGACATGTAAATGCAGGTCATCCGGCCTTGTGATGGTTAATGTTTTCATTATTGAAGTTAAATTCTGTAAAATAGGCAGTTATTTTATAGTAAGTGCCTTGAAAAACTAAACACAGCACTTATTGTTGCTTTTATTTTTGTTATCGGAGTGGTTAATGCCAATATACGAGTACCAATGTCAATCATGCGGTCATGAGCATGAAGCTTTACAAAAACTCAGCGCCGAACCCCTAGTTATCTGCCCAGCCTGTAGCAAGCCGGAGCTAATGAAAAAGATTTCTGCGGCGGGATTCAGATTAAAAGGCAGCGGCTGGTACGAAACTGATTTCAAGAGCGGTGCAAAAAAGAATGTAGCGGGTGAGGCGAGTTGCTCAAGTTCCACATCATCTTCCGGCGGCTGTCCAGGCGGCGGTTGTACTAAAAGCCATTAATAAATTAGGTGAAAGTTCAAGGCGAACGGCAAAAATAGGCCTTCGCTGAGCTTTCGCCTTTTGTCTTTTACATTAAAACAAATCATCAACAGGAAAATTTATGCGTACTCACAAGTGCGGAGAATTAAACACACAACAGCTAGGCGAGACAGTTTCAATCTGCGGTTGGGTACATAGACGCAGAGATCACGGCGGCGTTATTTTTATCGATCTGAGAGACCGCGCCGGATTGGTGCAAGTCGTGGTCGATCCCGACGTGGCTGAAACTTTTGCGATTGCTGAAAGCGTCCGCAGTGAATATGTATTGCAAATTACCGGACTGGTACGTGATCGTCCTGCCGGCACAATTAACGCCAACATGCATTCCGGCGCGATCGAGATATTGGCTAAAAATATCGTCGTGTTGAACGAATCGGAAACCCCTCCGTTCCCAGTCGAAAGCGAGATCGAAGTCAACGAAGAGCTGCGTTTGCGCTACCGTTATATCGACTTGCGTCGTACCGAAATGCAGGAAAAGATGAAAGTGCGCCGCGACGTAACGCGGGTTTTAAGAAATTTTCTTGATGATAATGAGTTCTTCGAGATTGAAACGCCTTACTTAACCAAAGCGACTCCCGAAGGCGCGCGCGATTACATCGTGCCGAGCCGCACTCATGAAAACTCGTTTTTCGCACTGCCGCAATCGCCGCAATTGTACAAACAAATCTTGATGGTGGCGGGCATGGACCGCTATTACCAAGTTGTGCGTTGTTTCCGCGATGAAGACTTGCGCGCCGACCGTCAACCCGAATTTACCCAGCTGGATATCGAAACCTCGTTCATGGATGAACACGAAATCATGCACGTGATGGAGGAAATGATCCGTCAGTTGTTTATCAAAGTGATCGGCGTGAACCTGGGCGATAAATTTCCGTGCATGACCCACCAGGAAGCCATATCGCGCTACGGTATCGATCGTCCGGATTTGCGGATTCCGCTGGAATTGGTTGATATTGCCGAGGACATGAAAGACGTCGATTTCCAAGTCTTCTCTGCTCCAGCCAATGACCCGAAAGGCCGCGTCGTTGCGATGCGCGTACCGAATGGCGGCGAATTAAGCCGCAAAGATATCGATGCGTTGACTAAATACGTCAGTATTTACGGCGCAAGAGGTTTGGCTTACATCAAAGTCAACGACTTGGCCGCCGGCGTCGACGGCTTGCAATCACCTATCGTCAAATTCGCCCCTGCTGAAGTTTGGGACAGCGTGTTGGCCAAAACCGGCGCACAAAACGGCGATTTGATCTTCTTCGGCGCGGACAAAGCCAGCATCGTCAATGAAGCCATGGGCGCATTGCGGGTCAAGTTGGGCCATGATTTGAACCTGCTGGAAGGCGAGTGGAAACCGGTTTGGGTCGTCGACTTCCCGATGTTCGAGTGGGACGAAAAAACCAACCGCTACAATGCGATCCATCACCCGTTCACCGCACCAAGCTGCTCGGTCGAAGAGCTGGTCGCCAATCCGGGCGCGGCATTATCGCGCGCTTACGATTTGGTATTGAACGGCACTGAGGTTGGCGGCGGCTCGATTCGTATCAACCGCAGCGCCATGCAGCAAACCGTGCTTGAAATTCTAGGCATCGGTGAAGACGAAGCCAGGGAAAAATTCGGCTTCCTGCTGGATGCGTTGAAATACGGCGCGCCTCCGCATGGCGGCCTTGCGTTCGGCCTTGACCGTTTGGTCATGCTGATGACAGGATCAACGTCTATTCGTGACGTAATTGCTTTCCCTAAAACCCAATCAGCGGCTTGTCCTTTGGTTAGCGCACCGGCGGTGGTCACCGATGAGCAGTTGAAAGAGCTGGGTATTCGCCTGATTAAACCGGCCGGAAAAGAGAAAGCCAAACACGATTAAACCGGTAGGGTACGCATTGCGTACCCCTATTGAAAAGCATGGTACGCGATGCGTACCCTACATTAAATTCACCGCGAACAGTGCTCTGTTTGCGGTGAACTAATCCTCCCGAAGTATTCTCCCTAGAGGAGTATTATTTATGACCAATACCCCATTTCCGATTCAAGATTACGCCTTACTCAGCGATGAGGAATGCGATGCCCGGATTAGCGCCGCCAAAGCCAAGCTTGGCAGCCGTTGCGTGGTGCTCGGGCATCATTACCAGCGCGATGAAGTGTTCAAACATGCCGATTTTTCCGGCGATTCGTTAAAACTGTCCCGGGATGCTGCCAAGTCCGATGCCGAGTACATCGTGTTTTGCGGCGTGCATTTTATGGCCGAAGTCGCCGATATATTGTCCCGTCCCGAGCAGATCGCGATCTTGCCGGACATGGCGGCAGGCTGTTCGATGGCCGACATGGCCAACCTGATCAAGGTGCAAAAATGCTGGGATGAATTGGCGCAAGTGATCGATGTGGAGGCGGAAGTAACGCCGGTTACCTACATCAACTCGGCGGCCGATCTTAAATCCTTTTGTGGCCAACATGACGGTATCGTCTGCACCTCGTCCAACGCCCGAAAAATACTGGAATGGAGCTTTGCCAGAAAACAGAAAGTGCTGTTTTTCCCCGACCAGCATCTGGGACGCAATACCGGTTACCGGATGGGCATTCCTTTAGAGGAAATGGTTACTTGGGATTTCACCAAGCCGATGGGCGGCCTGACCGAAGAGCAAATCCGCAACGCCAAAATCATTCTTTGGAACGGCTATTGCTCTGTGCATCAGGTGTTCAAGCCTGAACATATTGACGAGTTTCTTAAACGCTTCCCGGAAACCAAAGTTATTTCGCACCCCGAAGCTTCGTTTGAGGTCTGCCAAAAATCGGATTACATCGGTTCCACCGAGTACATTTTAAAAACGGTCCGCGAAGCCGAGCCCAACACGCGCTGGCTGGTGGCGACGGAACTCAACCTGGTCAATCGCCTGCACGAAGAGTGCAAGGCGCAAGGCAAAAACGTGCATTTCATGTCGCCGACATTATGCATGTGCTCAACGATGTTCAGAACCGATCCGCAACATCTGGCCTGGGTGCTGGATAATCTGGCTGCGGGTCATGTGGTTAACCGGATTTCAGTGCCGGAGGACATAGCGAAGTACGCCAGGAAGGCGCTGGATAACATGTTGGGGGTTATGTGATGACAATAGATTTTAACCGCCTAAAGCATTTCTCGATGACTTATGTGTTCATGGATGACGAAGAGATAGCCTGCGAATATGAGCAAACCGAGCAAAGCCCCGTTGTCGCTCTCGACGGCAATAGCGTAAGCTTCACCTTAAGAAATATCGATCAAAGCGAAGACAAGGATCTTTACTCAGTCGTTCTGGTAAAAGAGAGCGATGACGAGTTTTATATAAAATCCGATTATTTTGAGGATGCAAACGAGCCTTATCCTCTGGATGTTGAGATTTCCGATGATGACGTAAAGTTCATCCTGGAAGGCGAGGATGAAGATATGTATTTATACGGATTTTTTGAATAAGGCGGCTCTGCAGTATGGGCAAACAGCTGTATTGTTTGCCCATCTTTGGGCTATAAGTCAAAAAGTCTGTCGGTTTAAGCTTTGCGGTAATCCGCCAGACTAACTCTATACTTTTTCAGCTTGCTGTAGACCGCGCGCGATGTAATGCCCATGTCTTCCGCCACTTTTTTTACATCGCCTTGATGCTGTCTCAGGGCGCTTTCAAGAAACGATTGTTCTGCCTTGGCAAGCGCTTGTTCCTTGATGTCTTTCCATTCCTCAAGATTTTTTGCTTTGCCTTGAAGCGGCAAATCCAGCTCGGTCATTTCCTTACCGGTCGCAAATAAAATGCTGCGCTCAAGGATGTTTTCCAGTTCGCGGACGTTGCCCGGCCAAGGGTAGGCGCGGATTTTCTGCATCACTTCACGACTGACCGATTCAACCGCTTTGTTATATTTCTTGCTCAGGCGCTGCACGATCAATTGCACCAGGTAAGGCAAGTCTTCCGGGCGTTCGGCCAGCGGCGGGATGCTTAAGCGGACCACGTTGATGCGGTAATACAGGTCGTTACGGAACAGCTCTTGGCTAACCAGTTCTTCCAGGTTGTTGTTGGTTGCGGAGATTATTCTCAAGTCGACCGACAGGGTTTGTTTGCCGCCGACTCTTTCCAGTTCGCCTTCCTGTAGCACGCGAAGCAGCCGGGTTTGTGCGGCAGGGGATAGGGTATCGACTTCATCCAGAAACAGGGTGCCGCCTTCGGCCCGCTCAAAATAGCCTTGATGTACTTCAATGGCGCCGGTGAACGCGCCTTTTTCATGTCCGAACAGCGCGCTTTCGATCAAACTTTCAGGAATTGCGCCGCAGTTGATAGGGATAAACGGTTTGTTGCAGCGGTCGCTCATCGCATGGATGGCGCGTGCGATCAATTCCTTGCCGACACCGGTTTGGCCGTGAATCAGCACGGTTGCCAACGTTGGTGCAATCACTTCGATGGATTGCAGGATCTTCTGCATGGCCGGTGATTTGGCAATAATCGCCGGAGGCTGGTGTTTTTTTGCCGGCTGTTTGCTTTGTTGCCGCCAAATCTGCTGCATGCTCTGTTCAATGCGCGAGTGCAGCTCATTAATGTCCTGCATTTCCTTAACGGGTGTAGTGTCTGTGTATTCCATGCCTGGACGGTTTTTTGCCGCGTTCGGGTTGGTGCATATACAAACCTCACACTTGCCGTCGTGTCGGGCAATGCTTTGCTTGATCTCCACTTTGGCGTAGCCGAAATTCCTGGCTGCAATGCCGCCGAAAACGCTGGATGTCATTCTGCATAACTCAGGGAAATTGGTGACCCGGTCGCCAAAAGGACAGCTTGTATTGGTAACGGTAATGGAATCCTGGTTGCTGGAAACCAGTGAAAATTTACCTCCAATATTGTTCTTAAGTCCGAGGATCAGTTCGGTATAGCTTTCCTTGTCAAGCAATCCGCTGTTATGGGCTGCTTCCCGGTAGGTCTCTTCAAAGAAACAGCCGGCAGTCTTGGCGATATGTTCGATCAATTGCTCGCAATGCTTTTGTCCCTGTTGTTCGCTGGCATGCATTAATTCAAGGATAAACGTTTGCAGGAAAAAAACAGGTGATAAGTCGGACAGAGAGTTGTTAGACATAATGTTTTTGTGAAGTTGATTTTCCCTCATTGAAGCACAGCTTCCTTAATTCGGTAAAGATAAATTTCAAGTTGTTGTATTTCAAATAAAAAATATGTCATGGCTGATGGCACGGCACTTGCAACTATTGAAGTTCAACTAATAATAATGAGGAGTTAATAATGAGCCAAGATAAACCACCTTTAGATCCGCATCCCTTAAGTGAATATGTAGCTTGGGCCGGAAACCGCAACCGCGAACCGCTGTTAGGCGTTTTAAAAGAAAAGCTGCCTAAAGATCCTGCAAATGTTTTGGAACTCGCCAGCGGCAGCGGCATGCATATCAATTATTTTGCTCCGCATTTCGAGCATTTGCATTTCCATCCTTCCGATAAGGATGAAGAGGTTTTTGAGAACATCAAGAAACTGTCGATCGACCACAAAAACGATAATATAGCCGACCCCGTTCATCTGGATTTAACCAATCCCGATACCTGGTTTAACGCCGGTAAGCCACATTCATTTTCGGCAATTTTTTGCATCAATATTTTTCAGGTAGCGCCCATCTCCATTGCTGACGGCATGATGAAATGTGCTGCAAATTTATTGGATGATAATGGCATTTTGCTGATTTACGGACCGTTTCAGGTAGAAGGAACCTTTACCACTGATTCCAATAAGGAGTTCCATGAAACATTGAGCTCGGCTGGGGTTTCAGAGTGGGGTTTAAAGGATGTAGCCGATCTGAAAAAAGCGGCGGCAAATCACGGTTTGGAATTAAAAGAGCAGATCGATATGCCTGCTAATAACTTTTCGCTGATATTCGGTAGAAAATAACAAATCCTTTTGGGTTGTCCATATCCCGAAGGGCATGATAAATATCGTGGCCTTCGGGATGCAAAATTATGATCGGATATAACTCTAATTCCTCACAATGCAGTTAAATCTGGAAAAACACGTATGGAGAAAAAATGTTCAGCCGTTATTATCGGAGTTGGTCCAGAGCAGGGACTGGGCGCTACACTCGCCAAGTATTTTGCAGCAAAAGGTTTGCACGTTTATATAGCCGGGCGAAGTGAAGACAAGCTTCAGCAGGTTGCCAAAGACATTCGGCAAAAAGGCGGCTTAGTCAGCACAGTGCTTGCCGATGCGACTATTGAGCGCGATGTGGCGCATTTATTTAAAGTGGCGCGACTGGATGGTCATAGCATTGATATTGCCGCCTATAACGTTGACAGTAATATCCCATCGCCTTTGCTGGAAACGGATGCGGAAACCTTTACCACGCTGTGGCGGCAAAACTGTCTCGGCGCCTTTTTCTTCGGCAAGGAAGCAGTCAATGCTATGAAAGACAAGCATCAAGGCACACTGTTTTTTACCGGGGCGACAGCATCACTAAGAGCAAAGCCGCCGTTCACCGGATTTGCCGCTGCCAAAGCCGGTTTAAGAGCATTGGCGCAAGGCATGGCCAGGGAGTTTTCACCGCAAGGCATTCATGTAGTGCATGCCGTCATTGATGGTGTTATTGACGGCGACCGGGCAAGGAGCCAATTCCCGGATTATGTTAAGGCCAAAGGGCAGGATGGCTTATTACAGCTGGATGCGATCGCCGAAACTTATTGGGCCATTCACAAACAACATCCCAGCGCATGGACTCATGAGCTGGATTTGAGACCGTTTAAAGAGCCGTTTTAGGAGGTGTGGTATGTCTGAAACTAAAAACTGGATCTTGCAAGGCAGTTATTTTGAAACCTGTAACTGTGAAACCTCTTGCCCTTGCGTATGGCTGCAACCGCCGAGCCAAGGCGATTGTAAGCTGTTGGTCGCATGGCATATTGAACAGGGACATCTGGCCGATCAAACGCTGGACGGACTCAATGTTGCGATGGCCTGTTATTCGCCGGGACACATGAAAGACGGCAACTGGCAAGCGGCCTTATATGTCGATGAACGCGCCGACGACAAGCAATTGGATGCGATTGTGGAAATCTTTAGCGGCCAACAAGGCGGGCACCCTGCCATTTTAATGAGTTTTGTCAAAGAAGTGTTGGGCGTGAAAAAAGTAAAAATCGACTATCAGGAACAAGGCGACAGTCGACGAGTGGTTATTCCCGGCATAGCCCAAGCCGATATTGAAAGTATCCAGGGCATAACCGGCGGCCAGGCAACCATCAACAATCCACCTTTGTGCGTGGTAACGAGTCATCCAGCAGTCGTCGCCAAATCAAAAGGCTACCAGTATCAGGACTACGATAAGGATTGGCAGTTTTCCGGGCGTAACAGTTATTTCTCAGCATTTGTTTATCAACCTCAATGAATTGGTTTAAAACACAGACTGCAATTTTAGCGATAGTGCTGGCATGGGTTTTTGCTGCCTGGAGCTATCTGTTTTATCAACATACCCAAATGACATCTCAGCCAATGCCAAGTATGTGGATGCCGCCCTCAGAGCCCTTGGCCTGGAGCTTTATCGACTTTGCTCTGGTTTATTTTATGTGGGCGGTCATGATGGCGGCCATGATGCTGCCTTCCGCCATCCCGATGATTCTGGCATTTGCCCGTGTGTGTCGGCAGCAAAACAAAGCGTCCTACAAGTTGACCGGCCTGTTTGCTTCGGCCTATATGGGAGTATGGCTGTTATTCAGTACCGCGTTAACATTACTGCAATGGCAAATGCATGGCCTGGCTTGGTTGTCGCCAATGATGGATAGCCAAAATTCAATGTCGGCGGCCAGTATTTTGTTTGTGGCGGGCTTTTACCAATTTATGCCGATCAAAAATGCCTGTTTAATGCATTGCAAAACCCCGATGGGTTTTTTATTAAATGAATGGCAGGATGGGGTAGCCGGCGCATTCAAGATGGGGTTAAAACATGGCGCATACTGTATAGGCTGTTGCTGGGCGCAAATGCTGATCATGTTCGTCGTGGGCGTAATGAACTTGCTGGGAATGGCGTTGATAACCCTGCTGGTTGTATTGGAGAAAACCTTGCCTCTGCAATCAAAGCTCATTTGCAATGTGGTAGGCGTCGCATTTATTGCGTGGGGAATTGCTCTGCTAATTGCCTAAAGATGTCCCGCTATTAAATTTCCGTTAATAAACCTGAGAAAATTATCTTAATGAAACTTCGTTCGCTATTTGCTTGTTCGTTTTTATTGTCCGTTTTCGGCGGTACGGCTAATGCCACGACCTATACATTGCCGGAAAACAGCAATGATAGCGTTATCACTCAATTTCAAGACGATGTGCCTTTAACGCGTGCGGAGCAAAACGAGACCTTGCCGGATGTGGCCAGGCGTTTTCTTTTGGGACAAACGGAAATCGTGCGATTGAATCCGAACGTTGATCGCTGGCAAGTTAAAAAAGACGAGATTGTTCGTTTATCCAACAGACGCATTTTGCCGGATACGCCGCATGAAGGGATTACCTTAAATATCGCCGAATACCGGATGTACTATTATCCGCCCGCTCAAAAAGGCGTTGCGCCGCAAGTCATGTCCTATGCTCATGGCATCGGTCGGCAGGACTGGAGAACACCTCTGGGCAAAACCAAAATTGTGCGCAAGGTCAAAGATCCGGCATGGCATCCGCCGGAATCAATCAGGCGCGAGCATGCGGCAAACGGCGACCCGTTGCCAGCCGTGGTGCCACCGGGTCTCCACAATCCTCTGGGAGCCTACATGATGCATCTGGCCGTACCCGGAGGCTATCTGATACACGGCACTGATATCGACAAAATTTACGGCATCGGCATGCAGATAACCCACGGTTGCGTGCGCATGTATCCTGAGGACATTGAGGCTTTGTATAACTCGGTGCCGGTAGGAACGCCGGTTTACATGGTCAAACAACCCATCAAGGTTGGCTGGTTGGACAATACTCTCTATATCGAAGCGCATCCTGATCTGGAGGGCGAGGAAACAACGCTGGAGCTGAGATTGGATACGGCGTTGAAGCTCATTCAAAAAGCCAATATCGCCTGGGATGGTGTGTATGCCGCAAATCGGGCGGGAACCGATGCGGCGCGGATATTGCCTGAATTTGACCGGACTGCATTAAATCAGGCCCTTACCGTACTGGACGGAAACCCGGTGGCGATCTACCAAAAAGTAGCGCCACAACAGGTGTTGCCGGTTGCGTTACCAGTAGGGCATGGCTCTAAGGGCGGATACTTTCATGGCGTTTAGGGAAAGCATTTAACGGCTGAATAAAGCCTGATAAGCCCGGGCCGATTGTTCTGGCTGATCGTCGAATATACCGCCGATGACCGCCAATAAATCAGCCCCTGCTGCAAGCAATTGCCCCCCATTATCAGGAAGAATGCCGCCTATCGCGACAATGGGGATGGCCAGGGTGAGTTTTGCCTGCCGTAATGTTTCAATCTGGGCGGGCGCCGCCAGCGGTTTTGACGAGGACGGGAAAAATCGCCCGAATGCCGCGTAAGTTGCGCCTTGCTGTTGAGCGGCTGCGGCCAGTTCCACAAAGTTATAACAGGACACGCCGATAATCGCATCGCTGCCCAACTGCTTTCTTGCCTGAATAACAGCCCCATCTTCCCTGCCGAGGTGAACGCCGTCAGCACCGACCGACGCCGCAAGTTCGATGTCGTCATTGATCAATAAAGGCACATTATGTCGGTGGCAGACTTTAACCAGCTCACGGGCAAGAAATGGCGCGTCAACCGGATTTTTGTCCCGGTATTGCACAACGGCTGCACCACCTTTAATAGCCGCTGCAACTTCGCTAATAATGGTGTCCGGGGATTTGTTCGCGGTCTGGGTGATCGCGTATAGTCCTTCGGTTGGAAACTTAATCACTCTTCATCCATCCAGAAAAATCGATTAGGAATATGCTGGCCTTTGCCCGGTTGGTAGGCGGCAGCTAATGAATTCCAGGTGTATTCCTGGGCTTCCATGACCGCTTGCAAAGGTTCCAGACCGTGCGCTATCAATGCCGCAATGCTGGCGGCCAGCGTGCAGCCTGAGCCGTGGTAGTTGAACGGCAATCTGTCCCACGTATAGGTTTCCCAACTGCGCCGGTCATGGAAAAGCTGGTTGCTGACTGAAGGCGTATCTTCATGGCTGCCGGTAATCAACACATAGTCGCAGCCTTTTTCCAGCAATGCCAGGCCGCAGTCGCTAAGATCGGGCAATTCGGCCAGTTTTCGCGCTTCTTCACTGTTGGGCGTTAATACGGTAGTGCAGGGCAGCAACAAGTCAACAATAGTGGCGATGAGCCGGTCGTTGGACAGCTCAGCGCCGCCGCCTGCTGCCAGTACCGGGTCCAGCACCACCGGAATATGCGGGTGTTGCTTCAGTATCGAATGAATGGCGGCTGCGGTTTCATGATGGCCGATCAAACCGATTTTAAAAGCCTTGACCGGCAGGTCGCTCAACAAGGTGTTGGCTTGGCTGACAATGGCCTCCGGACTTTGCGGAATGAGTTTCTTGACATTCCGGGTGTCCTGCTCGGTCAAGGCGGTGATAACGCTGGCGGCATGGCAGCGATGACTGACCAAGGCTTCAATGTCGGCCTGCACCCCAGCGCCTCCGCTGGGATCATGGCCGGAAAATGAAAGCACAACGGGGCGGTTTAAGCTCATGGTGTTATTGTTGGTAATAGTACGGCTGCTGCTGATAGTTTTGCTGCTGAGGGTAGCCCTGTTGCTGCGGATAGCCTTGCTGTTGCGGATAACCCTGTTGTTGCGGATAGCCTTGCTGTTGTGGGTAACCTTGTTGCTGAGGATAGCCCTGTTGTTGCGGATAACCCTGTTGTTGCGGATAACCCTGTTGTTGCGGATAGCCTTGTTGCTGAGGATAGCCCTGTTGTTGTGGGTAACCTTGTTGCTGAGGGTAACCCTGTTGTTGCGGATAACCTTGTTGCTGAGGATAACCCTGTTGTTGTGGGTTACCTTGCTGTTGCGGATAGCCCTGCTGCGCCCCCGCATTATTATTGGCGACAATAGCCAGCTCTACACGGCGATTTTGGCTGCGATTCTCATCGTTCACGTTAGGCACTTTCGGCATTTTCTCGCCCATGCCTTTCTGGGTCAAACGGGAAAAATTTACGCCATGTTGGGATAAATAACTTGCAACGCTGGCTGCACGCCGTTCGGATAGCACCTGATTATGACTGTCTGAGCCTTTATCATCGGTATGTCCGGTTATGTTGATAGTCGAATCCGGGTATTGGTTTAATATCTTTGCCACTGAATCCAAGGCGTTCATCGCTTGCGTCGTTAAATCGGCTGAATCGGTTGCAAAAGTAACATTGCTCGGCATGGTCAGGTTAAGAGTGTTTTCCGAGGTTCTTTGCACCTCAATGCCGGTGCCTTGCAAGGATTGCTGCATGTCTTCTTGCTGGTTATCCATATACGCGCCCACCGCCGCGCCAAGGACGCCGCCGGCTAAAGCGCCCAATCCGGCATTTTTAAGATCGTTGCCGCCAAACAAGGTGCCCGCGCCTGCACCAACTGCTGCGCCTAATCCGCCGCCCATGGCTGTCTTACTGAGGCTGGATTGTCCGGTGTTAGGGTCAGTGACACAAGCTGTCAAGAGAACTGAGCTTATACCTATCGTCAATAATTTCTTTTTCATAGGAATCTTTTTAATTAATTTGGATAAAACTTCTAACGAAGCCGGTTAGCGCTCTTATAGAGGCGATATTAATATTAACCTCAGTTCGGGATAAGAAAAGCGGGCAGGTTTTGGTAAAAACAGGAAAACTATAGATTCCGACATCCATTTTTTTCCTCAAAACCTGCCCCCTATGAAATTAACACAATTGTTTTGCGATGTAGATGATTTTTGC
>DATBRD010000051.1:0-11931 GCA_036560465.1 Methylobacter sp. | reverse complement strand
TCATCAGTCGCTGGACTATCGGACCCCAGCTGATGTGTATTTGGCGAAGCGTCATGAAGAAACGGAAATAACAACTTTTTATCAACCCGCCTCTATCTTAATTACATGATTATTTGGTCTGGACAATGGGGAGTACCTTAGTCAATCAGCGTCTAATAATTTCACTTTCAGCTTCTATTTCTTACCAGATTGAAAATGAATTACTTTTTGAAACAAGGCAATATATAAATTACTAACAGTTAGTGTAGATGGTTTTTGCTAGTAAATATTCGACGATTATTCTCAAATCATAGGACCGTGGTGCTGACATAAAACTATTGCATAACATGCTTAGCGCCAAAATACCTGAATTATGTAAATAATAAATATTTAAGATGTGATTAATTTTTTGAGCTGATATGTTGATTTAAACGATGCAAACTAATCTTAAAAAATCATTTAGAACTGAAATCATAGATACAAACTATAGAAAAAAAATCATTTGTACAATACGTAAAAATACCTATTTAATTAAGCCAGCGGCGATTTGCAAAGTAGTTTTTAACCGGCGGGTTAAGAAGTTGTTTAAAAATCTAATTAGCTTTTATTTCATGCACGTTTTTTTCTCAGTAATTGGAAAACGGCGTCGAAATTTTGCCAATTTTATATTGAAAGAGCGTTAGAATTTTCCAACATAATTTTTCTATCTTATTGATAATGAAAGTTTGCGTAGTTTTGATAGATGGCAAAAACACGCTGATCAGGGAAAAAAGGTAAAAGCTGTTTTCCAGACTTTCACACAGTTTAGTGCCTAGTCTTAACATCGGAGTAAAAATGAACAGTAGGTTGAGCTATGCAGGCTGGGTAATCTTTCACGTTCCGCATGATTCGAAGCGGATACCCGGCGAGGTCCGGAATCAATTCGTTCTTGATGATGTCGAGCTGGAGGCCGAGTTATGCCGAATGACGGATCATGATACGCTTGAACTATTTACCTCCCTCATACCGGCAGACCAGGTCGTGTGCGCGCCAGTTAGTCGGCTGGTCGTGGATGTCGAACGCATCGAGGACGATGCTGAGGAGCCTATGGCGGAACGCGGGATGGGCGGTCATCTAACAGGTCTACATCGGGTCTTGGTGAGCTTCGGAGGACAATCACCGACCAAGAAAGGAGAGTATTGCTTGAACGCTATTATCATCCTCATCATCTCCGTTTGACGCAAACAGTTGATACCACGTTAACTTTGCATGGGAAGTGCCTGGTAGTGGATTGCCACAGCTTTCCTAGCCATGCTCTGCCATACGGATTCGATAGCACCGGTAAAGCCCGGCCGGATATCTGCATTGGCATCGACGATTTTCATACTCCTCCAGGGCTAGCGGAAGAGCTGATAAAAAACTTCGAGGGCCAGGGATTCTCCGTTACGCTCACCAGCCCTTTTGCGGGTGCTCTTGTGCCGATGAAGCACTACCGTAAAAATCAAAACGTGCAGTCATTGATGATTGAGGTTAACCGAGCCTTGTACTGTGACGAAAAGACGGGATTGAAAGGTGATAATTTTAGCGAAGTTAGCCAATTGATCCGGGAAGCCTTGGGCAAAGCATGCGCTCATGCGACTTTGTCATTGGGATGAATGATCAGGCGTGCAAACCGGTATTTATGCACCTAACGCAGTTTTGCGTTACGTTGTAAAGGAGATGATTGGAGAGTTTGTTTTGAGTACGCAGATGTTATATAGCAAAAATTAATGCTGGTTAACGCCGGCGTTTTTGTACGTAGTGTAATCGGCAGAGGTTACCGGTAGATTATTCAACGAGATGCAATATGAGCCGCCGTTCAGGGTGGGGCAAGAGTTGGGGCAAGCTAACTTTTCGAAAGTTATTTTTCTTTTAAAACATAAAATTGCAATATCTATGTGGCGGAGAGTGAGGGATTCGAACCCTCGATGGGAGATAAAGCCCATACTCCCTTAGCAGGGGAGCGCCTTCAGCCTCTCGGCCAACTCTCCAAATAGATTGTGCATATCTTTAAGCTACAGCCTTGTGCTCAAAAGATAATTTTAAGAGGGAACCTCTTAAAAACTAAAATAATCCTTTTTTTCCTAACGATGCCAAGATGCAAAGACTACCTTCTTCGCAAAGATATCTTTGCGAAATACTTCATTCCTTGTTCACATCGTTAGCTGGTGAGTGCCATAGGCACTCATAAAGTTCCTGCCGCGAATTTACTCTTCAGAACCAGTCAGTCCTGCCGGACCACTCTGTTCTTTTTTAATCCTTTCGTAAATTTCTTCCCTATGTACAGAAACTTCTTTGGGTGCGTTAACACCTATGCGAACCTGATTTCCTTTAACTCCGAGGACAGTGACGGTAACTTCATCACCAATCATCAAAGTCTCTCCTACCCGACGAGTCAAGATAAGCATGGCTACTCCCTATATATGTTAAAAACGAACTGTTCTTAAACAGCATCCAACCAAGACGCGTAATTATAGCAGCTTTTTCTTATAAATAAAGCTTAAGATTCTATTTCTTGATCTAAATTAAATGCGGCATGCAGTGCCCTGACTGCGAGCTCTAGATATTTTTCATCGACTACGACCGATATTTTGATCTCGGATGTTGAAATCATTCGGATATTAATGCCCTCATCAGCCAATGCCTTAAACATAGTGCTGGCAATACCTGCATGGGAACGCATACCTACACCGACAATCGATACCTTGACGATACTATCGTCACCAGTAACATTTCTAGCCCTCAATTCAGAGCAAGTTTTGTCCAGTAAGGTTTTCGCCCGTTGATAATCATTCCGATGCACTGTAAAGGTAAAATCAGTGGTCGCATCATCAGCAATATTCTGGATAATCATGTCAATTTCGATATTGGCATCGGCAATCGGCCCCAGAATTTTAAACGCCACACCTGGCAAATCAGGCACGCCGGTGATGGTTAATTTGGCCTCATCCCGATTAAACGCGATTCCTGAAACTAAAGCACTTTCCACTTGTGATTCCTCGTAGGTAATGAGCGTACCCTTACCTTCTTTAAATGATGATAATACGCGTAACGCAACGTTATATTTGCCGGCAAATTCTACCGATCTGATCTGCAATACTTTCGAGCCAAGGCTGGCCATTTCCAGCATTTCCTCAAAAGTTATTTTATCAAGCCTACGGGCTTTCGGCTCCACTCTGGGATCGGTAGTGTAAACGCCGTCGACATCGGTATAAATATGACACTCGTCGGCTTTTAAAGCTGCCGCCAGCGCCACAGCGGTAGTATCGGAACCGCCGCGCCCCAATGTGGTGATATTGCCGTGTTCGTCGACACCCTGAAAACCTGCAACCACCACCACTTTGCCTTCATTAAGATGAGCCCGGATGCGTGCATCATCTATTTCGCGAATACGCGCTTTAGTGTGACTGCTGTCGGTCAGGATTTTTACCTGGCTGCCAGTATAAGAACAAGCATCGCAGCCCAACTCATGCAGAGCCATGCTTAACAACGAAACAGTAACCTGTTCCCCGGTTGACAGTAGTACGTCCATTTCCCGTTCATTAGGGTGTTTCTGCATGTCTTTTGCCAATTCGACCAAGCGATTGGTCTCGCCGCTCATCGCAGAAACCACGACGACAATTTGATCACCCAGGTCACGGGCTTTTTTAACCTTTTTGGCGACCGCTTTAATACGCTCGACATTACCTACCGAGGTGCCGCCAAATTTGTACACATATAATGCCATTTAATAGAACCTTCTAAGCGCCAAGTTGCGTTTGGACCCAAGCCGGAACCCCAGCCAATGCGTCAGCTAAACCGGACGGATTATTGCCTCCGGCCTGAGCCATATCAGGTCTGCCGCCGCCTTTTCCGCCAACTTGAGTGGCGACGAAATTCACCAGATCGCCGGCCTTTATTTGCCCCATCTGGTCTTTAGTCACACCGGCAATCAAGCTGACCTTGTCGCCATCAACGACTGCCAACACAATCGCGGCACTGCCTAACTTGTTTTTTAACTGATCGACCATGTCCTTTAGGGATTTAGGATCAACACCCTCCAACTTGGCTGCCAGCACTTTTACGCCGCCGATATCGATAGCCTGAGCGCCTAGTTCATTACCCGCCGAACTGGCAAGCTTCGCATTCAAGCGCTCCAGCTGCTTTTCCAATAGTCGATTTTTCTCTATCAGCTGTTCGACTTTCTCGGACGCTTTTTCGGGCGCGCTTTTGACCAATCCGGCAATACTGGCAAGTGCCTGGTCACGGCTAAGTATCCAATCAAAACAAGCGCTGCCGGTTACCGCTTCAATACGCCGAACGCCTGCCGCCACACCGGTTTCATTGATGACCTTAAAGCAGCCTATGTCTCCTGCCCGCTCAACATGCGTACCGCCGCAAAGCTCGGTCGAGAATTCGCCGATTTTTAAAACCCTGACTTCATCGCCGTATTTTTCTCCGAACAAGGCCATTGCACCGGCTTTCACCGCGTCATCTTTTGCCATGATCTGTGCACTTACAGGATTATTTGCCCGAATCTGCTCATTAACGATCCGCTCAACAGTGCTGATTTCAGAAGCCGTTACCGGCTCAAAATGAGAAAAGTCGAACCGTAACCGTTCTGGATTAACCAATGAGCCTTTTTGCGCAACATGATCGCCCAAAACCTGTCTTAACGCGGCATGCAATAAGTGCGTTGCCGAATGGTTAAGCTCGGTTGCCTTTCTGTCTGCGGCACTAACGCGGGCATCGCATAATTGACCATTGCTCAGGGTTCCGGTAATTAATTTACCTTTATGCAAAAACAGGTTGCCGCCCTGTTTTTGGGTATCGGTAACTTCAAACACCGCACCATCCGCTTCAATTTTGCCGCAATCGCCGATCTGGCCGCCGGACTCGGCATAGAACGGCGTTTTGTCTAAAATAACAACGCCTTCTTCGCCATCTTGCAAGCTGTTAACCGGCTGACCTTTTTTGTATAGACCGATGATATGTACCTGATCATCAAGAAGGTCGTAACCGGTAAATTCGGTCTGTGCATCGAGCTTTATATCCTGATCGTAGTCAGCGCCAAAGCTGCTGGCAGACCTCGCCCTATCACGCTGCGCCGACATCGCCGTTTCGAAACCGGCATGATCGACAGTCAGGTTATTTTCACGGGCAAAATCGGCGGTCAAGTCAACGGGAAAACCATAGGTGTCGTAAAGTTGGAATACTGTATCGCCGGGAATGACCGAGCCTTCCATCTTGGCGACGCATGCTTCCAGAATCTTCATACCTTGATCCAAGGTTTCAGCAAAACGCTCTTCTTCTTTTTTCAGCACCCGCTCAACTTGCTCTTGTGCAGTTTTAAGCTCAGGGAAAGCGCCGCCCATTTCTTCAACCAGCGGAGCAACCAGCTTATAAAAGAACACATCGCGGATGCCCAAACGATAGCCGTGCCGGATCGCGCGGCGAATAATTCGGCGCACCACATAACCGCGGCCTTCATTGGACGGCATCACGCCATCCGCTACCAGAAAGGCACAAGAACGGATATGGTCGGCGACCACCCGCAACGAGCTTTGCGTCAAGTCGCTGGTACCGGCCAATTCCGCCGCAGCTTTCAACAGTTTCTGGAATAAATCGATCTCATAGTTGCTATGCACACCCTGCAATACCGCCGCAATACGCTCCAGTCCCATGCCGGTATCGACCGATGGCTTTGGCAGCGGTGTTAACGAGCCGTCAGCGGCACGGTCATATTGCATGAACACCAGATTCCAGATTTCGATATACCTGTCACCATCTTCATCCGGCGATCCAGGAGGTCCGCCGGCAATGTCAGCGCCGTGATCGTAGAATATTTCAGTGCAAGGCCCACAAGGACCTACATCACCCATCGACCAAAAGTTATCCTTGGCGCCAATTTTCGAGAATCGGTTCTTGTCTATACCAACATCATCCAGCCAGATTTTTTCCGCTTCCGAATCTTCATCAAAAACGGTGATCCACAATTTTTCCGCTGGGATTTCCAGTTCCTTGGTTAAAAAATCCCAAGCAAAATGTATCGCTTCTTTTTTAAAATAATCGCCGAAACTGAAGTTGCCAAGCATTTCAAAAAAAGTATGATGCCTTGCGGTATAACCGACGTTTTCCAAATCGTTATGCTTACCGCCTGCCCGGACGCAACGCTGACTGGTCGCAGCCCTGTTGTAGTCGCGATGATCGCGGCCTAAAAACACATCCTTAAACTGCACCATGCCTGCGTTGGTGAACAACAAGGTCGGATCATTGCCCGGAACCAGCGAGCTTGAAGGCTGTATGGAATGTCCTCGCTCGCGAAAGAATTCCAGAAAGGCGGTGCGCAACTGGGCGCTAGTCATCTTTTTCATAATAAATAAATGCTTTTTAAAAAATCGGTCGCTAACTCTATCGACAACTTAGAGAAATCTAATATTCAACTCATCAAATAAGGCGCTGATCATTGCGCCTGAAAAACCGCGATGCAATAAGAAACGGCTGCGTTTTGCCCACTCACTGCGATCCAGCACAGCATCATGGGGGTATTTTTTACTGTACACCTGCTCCAGCAGAGCCATCCAGCTACCGGCCTCTTCCCGCACGATGCTTTCAAGATCAAACGCCGCTATACCGTTTTGTTTAAGTTCCTGCTTCACACGTACCGGTCCGTAGCCTTTCTGGATACGGAACCGGGCATAGTTTTCTGCGTACCTTAAATCATCTTGCCAGCCCTGATCGGCCAGCTCGTCAATGACAGGCTGGGCGTCATCCCTGGTAAAACCTCTTAAAGCCAATTTATTCAGCAATTCCTTCTTGCTGTGCTCTCTTCGTGCCAGTAGTCGAAGACAAATCTCTTCGACTTCTTTGGCAACGGGAGACTCTTCGCTTTTGCTTGACTCACTCAAAGCAAACTACTCGTCCTCATCAACTCCAAGCGTTTCGATAAGAGGAGCGACTTTTTTGCCGAAAGCCTCAGCCCTTATTTTTGCTTCAAGTTCCTTTGCTTTTTCAGGGTGGTCTTTCAAGAATGCCTTTGCATTATCTTTACCCTGGCCGATCTTTTCATCGCCGTAGCTGTACCAGGAACCTGACTTCTGAATAAAACCATAGTTCACGCCCAGATCAACTAACTCGCCCAGAAAGGAAATACCTTCTCCGTATAAAATCTCAAACTCGGCCTGTCTGAACGGCGGCGCAACTTTATTTTTGACGACTTTTACCCGGGTTTCATTACCGATAACTTCTTCGCCTTTTTTAATTGAGCCGATACGACGAATATCCAGACGCACCGAAGCATAAAACTTAAGCGCATTACCGCCGGTGGTGGTTTCCGGACTACCAAACATCACGCCGATTTTCATCCTGATCTGATTAATAAAAATAACCAAGGTATTGGAACGCTTGATATTGCCGGTCAATTTACGTAAAGCCTGGGACATCAATCGCGCCTGCAAGCCCATATGGGAATCGCCCATATCGCCTTCAATCTCGGCTTTAGGCGTCAGCGCCGCCACCGAATCGACCACAACTACGTCAACCGCGCCTGAACGCACCAGCATGTCGGTAATTTCCAGCGCCTGTTCACCGGTATCCGGCTGAGACACCAGCAAGTCATCGACATTAACGCCGATTTTTTCGGCATAGCTGGGATCTAAAGCATGCTCTGCGTCGACAAACGCCGCTGTGCCGCCAAGTTTTTGCATTTCGGCAATTACTTGCAGCGTCAACGTCGTTTTACCGGATGATTCAGGACCATAGATTTCAATAACACGGCCGCGAGGCAAACCGCCGCAGCCTAGAGCAATATCCAAGCCTAGAGAACCTGTAGATACCACATCGATGTCACGTGAAGCAGCAACATCGCCCATGCGCATTACAGAACCCTTGCCGAACTGCTTTTCTATCTGCATCAGCGCTGCGCCTAGCGCTTTCTTTTTATTCTCATCCATTATGTAGTCCTCTTTACGCCCTGCGGCTATGTCGGTTAAAAAGAAATATCGCCAAAATCAAATCATCTATTATCACATACAGACAGGGCTTCGGATAGTGTTGTTTTTCCGCAAAAACTCAAGCGCATCAACCATTGCATCGTCGGAAATAAGTTCTCGGCAAAAATTTGTCTTATTTTTAAGCCGGATAGCTGTGCAATCGATTGCTTATAACCCGCTTTTTATAAAAACCTGTAATAAAGCCTGCCAAGCTGAACTATTTCAATAATCAATAGATCACTGTATTCTATATAGTAACTAATGTTATGCAATCATCGTTCCTAATGCTCAGATAGTGCTGAGCGGATCGTCTACAACGCCGTCCCACGGTTTCCATGGGAGCCGTACCCTAAACTAAAAGTTGGAATCTATTAAATAATGACTAGCGAATCGTCCCGACCTTCCTGGAAAAGTTATCTTGAATTATGCAAACCCAAAGTGGTTGCCCTGATCGTTTTTACGGCTATTGCGGGAATGTTGCTGGCCGTTCCGGGAATGCCGCCCGTCGACCTGTTTATCTACAGCAGCTTGGGCATTGCACTGGCTGCCGCCTCGGCCGCCGCTATTAACCATTATATTGATCGTGAAGCCGATGCGCTGATGGATCGCAATAAGCACCGCCCTTTGCCCAAAGGCGAATTAAGCTCTGCCAACGTCATCACTTTTGCAGCGGTTTTGGGCGTTGTCTCGATGACGTTGCTGATCGTCATGGTCAACGCCTTGACCGCATTGCTGACTTTCTTGTCGGCGCTGGGTTACGCGATTATCTATACGGTTTACCTTAAGCGCATGACCCCGCAAAACATCGTTATTGCCGGCGCGTTCGGAGCCACACCACCAATGCTGGGCTGGTGCGCGATGACCGGAGAACTGCATCCTTACTCACTGTTGTTGTTTTTGATTATTTTCGCGTGGACGCCGCCGCATTTCTGGCCATTGTCTATCGCCAAGCGCAAAGAATTCGCCAAAGTCGGCATACCGATGCTGCCGGTCACGCACGGCGTGGAATATACCCGCCTGCATATTCTGCTGTATTCCTTTCTGCTGTTCATTGTTACCCTGCTGCCCTATCTGACCGGCATGAGCGGTTTGATTTATTTATCGGCCGTGGTGCCGTTAGGCCTCGGTTTTATTTACTTCGCCGTTTTGATGATGCGCAAAAAAGACGACAAAACCGCGATGCGAACCTTCTTCTATTCGCTGATGTACCTGACCGTGCTGTTTATCGCCTTATTAGTCGACCATTATTTTAAATTTACCTTATGATATTCACTCATCACGAACAAACACCGTACTCGGAACATCCGTTCGCAGAAATCATCCGCATCCTGGGCAAGGGCAAGAAAGGTTCACGGCCTTTAACGCAGGATGAAGCTTACCGCGCGATGCACATGATCCTGACCGATCAGGTACAGCCCATTCAGCTGGGCGCATTCCTGATGTTGATGCGCGTCAAGGAAGAAACGCCGGAGGAACTGGCCGGTTTCGCACAGGCGGCCCGGGAGTCATTTAATATTGCCGACAATGCCGTAAAAGTCGACCTGGACTGGTCGTCTTATGCTGGAAAGCGCAGGCATTTGCCTTGGTTTTTGTTGTCGGCTTTACTGCTGGCTGAAAACGGCATTACCGTTTTTATGCACGGTGCCAGCGGCCATACCGCAGGCAGGCTTTACACTGAAAATATGCTGGGCTATTTAGGTCTTAAATGCGCAAGCTCGATTAGCGAAGCCAAACAGCAGCTTGAACAGCAACATTTCAGTTATCTGTCGCTGGAGAAGTTTTGCCCCAAACTGCATGAAATCATTGAACTGCGCCCGATACTGGGCTTGCGCTCGCCGGTTCATACCTTGGTGCGCTTGTTAAACCCGTTTAATGCAGAATACAGCATTCAGGGCATCTTCCATCCCGGCTATCGTCCCGTGCATCAGCAAGCAGCCGCACTATTAAATCAACCGCACATGTCGGTATTAAAAGGCGAAGGCGGCGAGACCGAACGCAATCCTGATATGGAATGCCTGGTGCAAAGCGTACACAACGGCGAATTATCCGACGAAAACTGGCCTGCTTTATTTGAGCGCCGCCATGTTAAGCCCGAACTGCTTGAGCCGGAGCAATTGGCGTTAATCTGGCAGGGAAAAATGGAAGACGAGTTTGCCGAAGCGTCGATTATTGGCACAGCGGCGATTGCGCTGAAGTTGTTGGGCAAGGCTGAGACGCAAGAACAGGCGCAGCAACTGGCGACTGATTATTGGTTGGGCCGGGATAAACAAAAATATATAGGAATTTAATATCGTGCATCAGATTAAGCCATTATTGCATAGCTCGTTTTAGCAAGGAGTGGAGACGATGGGGGAATCCAACCAAATACCAGAGCAACTCGAATACGTCCGTAAATTCGAATCTCAGCTGGGCGTGCCTACGGGTTTCTTTGAAGCGCTTCGAGCCGAGGACGACTGGTCTTTTGTCGTCAAACTACATGCATTGGTCGAAGCTGCGGCCACAAATTTACTTGTGGAAGCGTTTGACAAACCTGAACTCAGAGATCAGTTCACCCGTCTCCCACTAAGCGACTCAGGGTGCGGAAAGTTATCGCTGTTGAAGTCCCTCAACATCGTCAGCAGCCCCTATCGAGGTTTCATCCAAACACTTTCCGAATTGAGAAACCTAGCCGTTCATAATGTCGAGCAAACAAGCCTTAGCCTTAAAGTTATGGTTCAAGAGTCGTCAAAGGAGAAACGAAAAACATGGACAAAGACCTTAGGAGTCGGTCTACGTGGTTCTGATGCTATTCGATTAGAAATACTCCAAACAGATCCCAAAGGACTCATCTGGATATCAGCTCTCTGTTTGATTAGCCTACTCGCTTTGCATAAAGAGTCTTTGAAATCGGAGAACAATATTGCGAAGCTTGGGCAAGTGGCTCTTGAGCTTATATCTCAGGAGCACGATAAGCCATGTTAGGCTGGAATAAGTCTGTTCGAGCAAGACAGCGAGAAAATAGGCTAATCCGGACTACACACTGCGTTAATCAGATCCTACGAGCTTTTTCAATTATTATAGTTTTTAATGAAAAAGAAAACCAAAAACCGAATTGAGACACTTTTTAAATATCGCAGCATGTCTGGTGATAGCTTTAAGCATACTCAAGATATATTCTTAAGAAATAGGATATTCCTAATGACCACACCTCATTTAATGACCCTACAGAGGGATTTTATCGACATGAATCCAATTTGGTTGAATCAAATGATGGAACCTACTACACAGAAGATTCTCCATTGCGTTCACCTGCTAGCGCCAAAATGACCTGCTTTAGCGAAGACCCAAGAATAACTCTAATGTGGTCTCACTATTCAGATTTTCATAAAGGAATATGCTTAGGATTTAGGAGAAAAAGTCTAGAAGAAGCTTCCATATTATACAAAGTAAAATACAACCAGAGAATTCCAACAATTCCCAAGAATGCCACATTATTTGAAAAATCTATTAAAGGGTTTCAAACAAAAAGCAAAGATTGGGAATATGAAAAAGAGTGGAGAATCATTAGCTTTGAAGAAAATAACTTTGTAGACCTTCCACCAAATTCCATATCTCATGTGATATATGGAGTCAATACTCATAGAGAAGACATTGAATGGGTTCAAGACTGGATAAAAATAATCGGCACAAAAATAAAGCAGAAAAGATTAATGTTTAGTGGTCATGCAGCAAAAATGCACATGTATGAATTTGATGAGTAAAAAATCTCCTAATTAAAACCGTATGCGGCGGCTGATAGACGACCAATTGAGCAGTATTATAAGCCTCTACTTTTGCTGATTAGCTGTTTAGTCCCGCATTTAACTGGTTAGGATTAACAACAAAAATTTCCGGTTTCTTATCGTACCATTGCAGGATGGCCTCAAAGGGTTTCTTCCGTCCTAGGGCTCTTAATTTAAGGTTGAAGTTGTAGTTTAGCAGGTAG
>DATBRD010000050.1:0-30668 GCA_036560465.1 Methylobacter sp. | reverse complement strand
TCATCAGTCGCTGGACTATCGGACCCCAGCTGATGTGTATTTGGCGAAGCGTCATGAAGAAACGGAAATAACAACTTTTTATCAACCCGCCTCTATCTTAATTACATGATTATTTGGTCTGGACAATGGGGAGTACCTTATGGCTGTACAGCGATAATCACAAAATCATTCTTGAGCATTATGAAAAGGCCGAATATTTAAATATCCCCTTTCGATTGGGTAAGGCCGTCAGGCTGATGCTTGCCAAGAAAATCGAGTACGTTTTTACGCCTCTGGCCTTGATTGATTTACTGGCTATTTTGCCTACCTACAGGCCGTTTCGAGTCATGCGGATATTTCTGCTGTTTCGATTGTTTAAGCTGTTCCGCTACTTTAACAGCATTAAAGTGTTTTCCAGAGTTTTGGTCAGCAGGCGTTTCGAACTCATTACGCTGGGTATTTTTTTGGGTTTTCTGGTATTTATCGGCAGCACCGCCATTTATTTATTTGAAAATCCCGCCAACGGCGGACAGGTTAAAAACCTGTTCGAGGGTTTTTATTGGGCGATAGTGACGGTGGCAACCGTCGGCTATGGCGATATATCGCCGCAAACGACCGGCGGACGAAGTATTGCGATAGTTTTGATTTTGATCGGCCTGGGCGTGTTGTCGTTTTTTGTCTCTGTCATTGTTAGCGCGTTTAATGAAGAAATGGATGAGCTGCGCGAAAACAGTATCTACTCCGAGCTGAACCGGTTTAATGACTTTGTTATCATTTGCGGCTTTGGCCGGGTCGGGCAGCATATTGCCAGGCAACTTGAAAAAGACCGGCTGAATTTTGTCATTATCGACACTAAGGAAGCCAATGTCTTGAAAGCGAAGCGGCTGGGTTACTTGGTTATTCATGAGGATGCCAGTAAAAACGGCGTGATCCAGAATGCGGGGATCAATAACGGCGCAACGGCAGTTATCTGTACGACTGGCGATGATGTCATCAATGTTTACATCACGCTGACCAGCAGGCATTTAAACCCGGATATCCGGATTATTTCCCGCGCGAATAACCAGGAGAACGTAAAAAAACTCTATCAGGCCGGAGCCAGCAATGTGATTCAGCCGTTTGAAATAGCCGGAATGGTGGTCGCCGAATATATCGGCCAGCCGGTGGCTTTCGAGGCCATTTTGGGCATCATCCGCGAAGAAAGCCATATCATTATGGGAACATTATGCGTGCATGCCGGCTCATTTATTGAGGGAATGAGCATAGACGAGATCGACTTTGAACAACGGAAATTAATGTTGATAGGCATTGTCAGTGCAAATCCGGCGCATCAAAAACATAAGAACAGCTACCCGGTAAAAAACCAGTATTTTTACTTTAATCCAGCGTCATACTTTGTATTGCGGGAGGGAGACCTGCTGGTCGTTATAGGCCGGGAGTATGCTATTGATTATTTTCGTGACCAGGTTGAGAAAAGCCGGTTAAAAAACGGGGGCAGACGATGAAACGCATTGCAGTATTCGGCTACGGGATCATGTCCCTGGAAGCGATGAGACGCTTGAACCGGGAGCAATACAGCATTATTTTTATAGCAAAGAATGAGGCCGAAGCCGCTCTGATTGAAGAACAAGGATTCGGCGCCAAAATCATAGATTTTCGCAATGATGATGAACTCAGAGCCGTTGGCATTGGTGTTGATGTCGATATCCTGTTTTGTTTTTATCCGAGAGATTCCGACAATGTGTTTTTAACTATTTCGGCGCGGGCGATTGATAAAAATATTACCATTGTCGCCATTGTCGATGACCCGGAATCCTCTGAAAAGTTATTGGCCGCGGGCGCCAATAAAATCATTGACCCTTACGAAATTTGCGGCAGAAAAACGCATGAAATGCTAACCAAACCGGATATTACCAATATTCTGGATGATACTGTTTTCGGTCGGCATGATTTAAATATGGCGCAAATAGAAATCCTTAAAGGCTCCTGTTTGGAAAACACCAAAACCAGCGACTTAAGGTTGAGTGAAAAGCATAATTTGATGCTCATTGGTGTTGTCGACAGGGAGTTGGGCGATCAATTGCACTTTGCGATTGGGGAGAAAGAGCACTGCCTGGATGCGGGCGATGTTCTGGTAGTGATGGGGCCAGCAACGGAAATAAAAGCGTTTAAAAAAGAGGTCGAGCAGTGCTGAGATTGGCGGAGACAGGTCGAAAAAAGCTTTCAGATTCAGTTCGCCGCGAAGACACGAAGGCGGTGAGCAGCCGTCCAATCCTCCCATGTGGTTCTTTTTCGTGCTGTTCGTGGACTACGCTTCATTTGTTATGCGAGTGCGTAACATCAGTGATTAAATAGCTGTTGCCGGGCCGGATTTGCAGCAATAATCAAAAAACAGACAAAAAGAGTATGAATGTTTAACCACCCTTTCATTAAACAACTGTTCAACAGTTTTTTGGATTTGGCGCCTATTCTCGCGGTTGTTCTGGTATTCCAGATTGTGATCATCCGGCAACCCATCCCCGATGTCGGCAGTTTAATTGCCGGCACTCTGTTTGTTATTCTGGGGCTTACCCTGTTTGCTCAAGGACTGGAGCAAAGTCTGTTCCCGATCGGCGAGTCGATGGCTTATGCGTTCGCCCGCAAAGGCAGTTTGTTTTGGCTGCTGGTCTTTGCCTTCTGCCTGGGCTTTGGCGCTGCGATCGCCGAACCGGCGCTGATTGCGGTTGCTGAAAAAGCCGCAAACATTGCCAGTAATGGCAAGATGATCGAACAAACCGATGCGGCAAAGGCCGGTTATGCGCTGGGACTACGCATTACCGTTGCATTGTCTATCGGTCTAGCAATTCTGGTCGGCGTATTGCGAATACTCCGGGGCTGGCCGGTGTATTACCCGGTTTTCTTCGCTTATGTTTGCATTGCCATCATGACGCCTTTCGCACCTGTCGAGATCATCGGTATTGCCTATGATTCCGGCGGCATCGCGACGTCCAGCATTACTGTTCCGCTGGTGACTGCGCTGGGCGTCGGTTTGGCGACCTCAATCAAAGGCCGCAATCCGATGACCGATGGTTTTGGCCTTGTGGTCTTTGCGTCATTGATGCCGACCATTTTTGTGATGGCTTACGGGATGGCGATATGATCGACTGGCTAACGCATTTTGCGCCGAAGTTGTTGGCAATCTGCCGCGATTTTTTTCCGGTTGTCGTCATTATGATCGATTGGTTAATGCATTTTGCGCTGAAGTTGTTGGAGACCTGTCGAGATATTTTACCGATTGTTGGCACTATCATCGGATTCCAGCTGCTGGTCATTCGCAAGCCCTTGCCCCACCCCAGAAAAACCATCATCGGCTTCTTCTATGTCTTGCTGGGTATTGTTTTTTTTCTGGAAGGGCTGGATCTGGCTTTGTTCCCGCTTGGAAACCTGATGGCGTCGCAATTGACCACTCCCGAATTTCTGGGCGTTAATCCTGTTGATCAGTCCGTGTCCTGGCAATCGTATTTCTGGGTCTATATTTTTGCCGCCAGCATTGGCTTTACCACGGCGCTGGCCGAGCCCTCCCTGCTTGCCGTCGCCCTTAAAGCCGAGCAAATTTCAGGCGGTACAATCCGGGCCTGGGGCTTAAGAATTTCCGTCGCGATCGGCGTGGGTTTCGGTCTCGCTCTCGGCACCTTTCGGATCGTTAGCGGTTCGGAACTTTATTTATACATTATCGCGGGCTATCTCATCGTCATGATACAAACCCGGTTCGCTCCTAAGCTGATTATCGGTCTGGCCTACGATTCGGGCGGGGTGACGACATCGATGGTTACCGTGCCGCTGGTTACCGCATTGGGCCTGGGGCTGGCCTCTGCCGTGCCCGGCCGTAACCCGTTACTGGATGGCTTCGGCTTGATTGCCTTTGCCAGTTTATTTCCCGTCATTGCTGTGTTGGGTTACGCGCAAATCGCACAATGGCGTAACAAAGGCAGTCTTTCACCCAACCCTTGAGGAACACCATGCATTTCAAATTAATTATCGTATTTGTCGAAGACGACAAGACTGACCTGGTGCTTGAAACCGCGCGTGAAAACGGCGCTAAAGGCGCAACCGTTGTCAATAATGCGCGCGGCGAAGGCATGAAACAATCGAAAACTTTTTTCGGCCTGACGTTGGAAACCCAGCGCGATGTGCTGCTGTTGCTGGTCGAAGAACATCTCAGCCGGCACATACTGGAAGCTATTGCCAAGGTCGCGCAATTCGATGACAAACCCGGCACCGGCATTGCGATTCAGATTGATGTCGAAGACGCTGTCGGCGTCATGCACCAGGTTGAAACATTAACCCAGGAAATTGAGGATAAAATATGATTGCGCCACGCATTGTAATTCGAGTCAGAGATGTGATGAAAACCGACTTCGGCACCATCGACGGCATTGCTACTGTAGAAGATGCCCTGAAAAAGATGAAATCGCTTAAAACGTCGGTGCTTATCGTCAATAAGCGCCATGACGACGACGAATACGGCATGATCAACTCCGGCGATATTGCCCGCCATGTGCTGGCCAAAGACCGTGCGCCGGACCGGGTTAACGTCTATGAAGTCATGAGTAAGCCGGTAATTTCGGTATCTCCCGATATGGACATCCGCTATTGCTCAAGGTTGTTTGCCAACTATAATCTGGTCAGGGCGCCGGTGATTGAAAATAACAAGATCATCGGTATGGTCAGCCCGAATTCACTGGTGCTGGAGGGGATGTACAGGCTTATCAATATTCGGTAGAAGAAAAATAGTTACACGAACTTTTTTATAAGGGCAGTTTACTATGTTGAAATCGTTAAAATTTAATTCGAGAGTCTGGTTTTTTCTGGGCTTTCTCGGTTGCGTGTTTTTGTTGTCGATGGGGGCTTATTTCCAGTTTGTTCAAGGTCTTGATCCCTGTCCCTTATGCATTTCCCAACGCATTGCCATTTTGCTGACGGGTCTGGTTTTTTTAAGCGCGGCCATCCACAATCCGGGGCAGGCCGGCATGAAAGCTTATGCCATTTTAGGTACAGTAACGGCTTTGTGCGGCGCGGCAATTTCAATCCGACATGTCTGGATACAGCATTTGCCTGCCGATAAGGTGCCGGAATGCGGCCCCGGACTGGAATATGTTATGCAGAATTTTCCATTGTCCGAAACGGTCAAGCTAATGCTCAGCGGTACCGGGGATTGCGCCAAGGTAGACTGGACGATGTTGGGTTTCAGCATGCCTGCGTGGACATTGCTGGCCTTTTTAATGCTGGCAACTCTAAGCGTGTTGCAAATCTGGAATTATAAAGAGGCGGATCGTTAGGACACTGGCGAGATATCCCATTATTTACCAAAGATTACGGGCTTTAAGGCCATCCAGGAAATCCACCTCATCCTACACCTGATACATGCAGCAATCACTGATCGACCTTTTCGGTCTTAAAGACCTGATTCCCCACGGCTATTGCCTGTCGTGGAGCCCCGTATTACTTTGGTTAAACGTCAGCGCAGACCTGCTGACGGCGCTTTCTTTTTATTCCATTCCTTTGATGCTGGTCTATTTTATACGGCAGCGTAAAGATGAGCCTTATTCATGGCTGGTTATCCTGGTTGCCAGCTTTATTGTGGCCTGCGGCACTATGCATTTGCTGGCGGTTATCACGATCTGGATACCGCTCTATTGGCTGGACGGCTTGCTTAAAGCACTTACGGCGATTATTTCGGTGGTCACCGCCGTATTGATGCGGCGGGTGATTCCCAGCGCCTTGTCTTTACCCAGCGCCGCACAATTGCAAGCGGAGATACAACAAAGAAAAACGGTCGAGGAAGCGTTACGTGCCACCAATGTTGCGTTACAGGAAAATGTCGAACGGATACAGATGCTATTGGATTCAGCGCTGGATGGAGTTGTCAGCATGGACCAGAACGGCAGGATAATCGCCTGGAATAGCCAAGCCGAAGATATTTTCGGATACTCTGCCGAGCAGGCATTAGGACGCGAATTAGCAAATTTAATCGTTCCCCCGGCTTATCGGGAACAACATCGGCAAGGCTTATCGCGATTTCTGGCGACCGGGGCATCGAACATTATCGGCATGCGTTTGGAGATTACGGCCTTGCATGCCAACGCTTCGGAACTCCCGATAGAGTTGACTGTCAGCGCGTTGGGACAGCAGGGGGAGCATTCTTTTAGCGCCTATGTCCGCGACATTACCAAGCGCAAGCAGATGGAAGAGAAACTTCGCGACAGCGATGCCCTTAATGTCAGCATACTTAACTCATTGAGCTCGCATATCGCCGTGCTGGATGCGCAAGGCGTCATTATTGCCGTCAACAACGCATGGTGTCAGTTTGCCAAAGACAATGGCTTGTCGGAATCCGGCCAGGATATGCTGGGGTGTAATTATCTGGAGGCGTGTCAGTGTCAATCCTGTGGCGAGGAGGCAAACTCCTCTTTAGCCGGCATCATGGCGGTGCTGGCGGGCGAGCAGGAAGTATTCCATTTAGAATACCCGTGCCACTCGCTCACTGAGCAACGCTGGTTCCGTATGACTGTATTGCCATTGCAGGGCTCATACCCCGGCGTTGTGATCAGCCATAAAAACATCACCGAGCGCAAAGCCATGGAAGATGAGCTAAAAGCCAGTGAGGCAAAATTTCGTTCGATTATTGAAGTTTCCCCGGTACCGTTGGCGTTGAATGATGACCAGTTGAACATTACTTTCCTGAATTCGGCATTTGTGCAAACCTTTGGTTACACTGTAGAGGATATTCCCACGGTGGCAGATTGGTGGCCGAAAGCTTACCCGGACCCGGACTACCGGAATTGGGTCAAGACCACTTGGCAAACGACACTGGAAAAAGCCAAACAGGAACATTCCGACTTCCTGCCTATGGAAGTGACTGTTCGCTGTAAGAACAACAGCATTAAGACCGTGGTGGTGTCTGCTGCGGTGATTAATCACAATGGTGAAAGTTTACATTTGGTAGTGCTGTACGATATTACCCAGCGCAAACAAACCGAAGCCGAACTCACCCGTTCCAACGCCGAGCTGGAACAATTCGCCTATGCGGTATCCCATGATATGCGTCAGCCGTTACGTATGGTGGCCAGTTATTTATCCCTGATTGAAAACGCATTGTCCGGGCAGCTAGATGAAGAAACGCAGCAGTTTCTTGATTTTGCGGTTAGCGGTGCAAAACGTATGGATGCCATGATCTTATCGTTGCTGGATTATTCTCGGGTAGGACGAAAATTTGAAGCTAAAACACTGCTTAATAGTAGGGATGCTTTAGACGAAGCGCTGGCTTTTCTTGATCCTGAGCTTAAAGCTTGCGGCGGAGTAATTGAGGTTACCGGCGATTGGCCCGAATTGTCTGCCAGCGGTGATGAATTAACGCGCCTGCTGCAAAACCTGATCGGCAATGCGCTTAAATACCACGAAGACCATCAACCGCCCAAGGTCCATGTTCATGGAACGGTCAGCGCCGGGGCATTACGGGTTGAGGTGCGCGATCACGGCATCGGTATCGAACCGAGCCAAATGAATCGTCTGTTCAAGGTATTTTCGCGTTTGCAGGCGCGCAGCCGTTTTGAAGGCACCGGCGTCGGCTTGGCCTTGTGCCGTAAAATTGTCGAACATCATGGCGGCACTATTGGCGCGGAATCGGCGGGCGAAGGGCAGGGCTGTATGTTCTGGTTTGAATTGCCCATTGTGAATACTAGCAACCCGGAATAGAAATGGGAGCAACCGTGCCTTTACAGCGCTTTCCGTCATGCGAATATGGAACTTGGAAACAAGCATAAAAAAATTATGAAACTATTTGCCAAGCGTAATTTGCGATTCATGCCGTCCTGGCTGGTGTTAATGATGGGTTTGCTTGCTACAGTGCTGGCGGCCTCTTGGGTGAAACGCGATATAGAACGGGATGAGTATCGCAAGTTTGCTTTTTATTGCGAGGAAATCCGGTTAAAAATAGAGGCCAGGCTGGACGCACATGAACAGGCCTTATTGGGTGGGGCAGCGCTGTTCGACTCATCGGATTCTGTAACGCGCAACGAGTGGCGACGTTATGTCCAGCGTTTGGGCAGTGATGAGCATTTTAACGGCATTCAGGGGATGGGGTTTTCAGTCTGGATTCCGGCCGGGCAACTGGCCGTACACCAAGCGCAACTGCGCGCCGAAGGTTTCCCCGAGTACACGGTACGTCCCGAAGGCAAACGCGATGCTTATACCTCCATCATTTTTCTGGAACCGTTTGATGAACGTAATTTGCGCGCCTTTGGTTATGATATGTATTCCGAACCGGTGCGCCGCGCGGCAATGGAACAGGCGCGGGACGAAAACAAAGCCAGCCTGTCGGGCAAGGTGACGTTGGTGCAGGAAACGACTAAAAACATGCAGGCAGGCACTTTGATGTATGTGCCTGTTTATCAAAAAAATCGGCCTGGCGATACCGTTGAACAGCGCCGCGCCGCATTATTGGGCTGGGTATATAGCCCATTCCGTATGGGTAACTTGCTTGATAATCTGGTGCCGAATCCGGAGCCGGATGTTGACGGCAAGACCGTGACGCATATGCATTTGCGCGTCTATGACGGGCGTACTGCACAAGCGGATAAGTTGCTGTATAACAGTGCGGAACCGTCTTATGTTGAGGCTGCCCAACCTTCGCCCAGCATAGAGGTAATGACTAATTTTAACGGTACGGTGTGGTTATTGCGGTTTGACCAAATTGCCGGTACGGAGGGCGGTGTCGATTACAGCAAGCTGTGGATTATTCTGGGTGCGGGAGTCCTTACCAGTTTCCTGCTGTTTTTGTTGTTGCGTTCCTACCTGAATATGGGGGTAAACGCCGCTAAAATGGCCCATGAATTGACAGCACAGCTGCGTGAGAGCGAGCAACGTTTCAGGCTGTTGGCCGATTCGGCGCCGGTGCTGATCTGGCAGTCGGGTACGGATAAGCTGTGTTACTACTTCAATAAGGTTTGGCTGGAGTTTACCGGCCGCACTTTGGAGCAGGAACAGGGCAACGGTTGGGCAGACTGCGTACATCCGGATGATTATCAACATTGCCTTGACACTTATGTGACGGCATTTGACCGGCGGAAAAGTTTTTCGATGGAATACCGTTTGCGCCGTCATGACGGTGAATATCGCTGGCTGATCGATACCGGCATTCCCCGCTACACCGACGATAATAATTTTCTCGGCTATATCGGTTCATGTGTGGACATCACTGAGCGGAAGCAAATGGAAGAAAAGTTGGCGCGCGCCCATGCTGAATTGCAGCAATTTACGCACATTGCCGCACACCATTTGCAAGAACCGGCGCGGCGATTGGTGAGTTTTGTGCAACGCTTGCAAGCGCAGATGCCTGCCGAGCGGCTAAACGAGGATGCTACGGCCTCGTTGTATTTCATTGAACAGGGTGCGATGCGGCAGAGCGCTCTGGTACGCGATATTCAATTGTATCTTGCCGCCAGCCAGCCGCGGAGTGCTATCGTAAAAGTTGACGTGTCGGAGGTTATTGCCAATCTGCTGAAGCAGAAGGTATCGCTAATGCGTGAAACGGGGGCGCAGGTGGATTACAATGGCATTCCTTCCGCTTGTATTGACCATCCCCGCCTGAAAGATATTTTCAGTATTTTGCTGGATAACGCCCTGAGCTATCGCCATCCTGAGCTTGCACCGCATATAAGGATCAGTGGCGAATTGAAAGCGGGGCGGGTGATTTATCGCGTTGCGGATAACGGTATCGGTATTCCGGCGGAATATCGGGAGCGTGTTTTTGGAGTATTTGAACGCTTGCAGGTGCATGAAGATCAAAATTCTACCGGCATCGGCTTGGCTATTGTCCGACGCATTATTGAAAGTTGCGGCGGTTCAGTAATATTGCAGGAAACGCCGGGCGGCGGCACCACCGTTTTATTTGATTTGCCAGCATAAAAGTTGTCGGTTTTGAGGCAGCTGAATAATAAATAAGAGATTTAATAATAATGAAAAACGAACTCCAGAACGCTCACTTTGTTGAAATTTTATTGTTGGAAGATGAGGCCTCGGACGCGTATTTGGTCAAAATGGCCTTAAAGGAAGGCAAGGTGCTGGCAAATTTGCATCATGTGGTTGACGGGCGGGAGGGGCTGGACTTTTTAAATAGAACAGAAAAATATATCGATGCGCCACGCCCGGATTTGATTTTTCTCGACCTTAACATGCCGCGCATGAACGGCTGCGAGTTTTTAACTGTCATTAAGGCTAATGAACAATTTAAAAGTATTCCTGTGGTGGTGTTGACGACTTCCGATGTGGAAAAAGATGTCGTACAGTCTTATCAACTCGGTGCGACCAGTTTTATCACCAAGCCAGTGGATATGCCGCAGTTTATCAAGGCCATTCAGCAGATTGGCGAGTATTGGTTTAGCCTGGTACGTTTGCCACAAGGTTATAAGCCATGAGCCGAATCGAAGCGATTCGGGTGTTGCTGGTCGAGGACGAAGCCGGTGATGCGCATCTGGTAAAAATAAAATTAAGACAAGCACAGTGCGGGCATTTTGACGTAACCTGGGCTCAATCACTGATTGAAGCGCAACAATGTCTGGCAACCATGTCTTTTGATGTGATGTTGCTGGATTTGTCATTACCCGATTCAGAAGGTTTGACAACCATTCACCGTGCGCGCGTTATGGCGAAAGAGGTTCCTATCGTGATACTCAGCGGCCGAGGCGATACCGATTTTGCGCTGACTGCGCTGGAAGCGGGGGCTGTGGATTACATGGTCAAGGGTGATTTTGGTTATGATGGCTTGGCGCGGGTGGTTCGTTACGCGCTGCTGCGAACCGAAATGGAGGCGCGTAACAATTTGCTGATAGCGGCACTAGAAGCGGCGGCAAATGGTGTTCTCATTACTGATAAGGACGCGACTGTCATATGGGCAAACACCGCTTTTGGCCGATTAACCGGTTACAGCCCGGAAGAAGCGGTGGGCAATAATCCGAATCAATTGACCAAATCCGGGATGCAGAATAAGGAATTTTACCAGGATATGTGGGCAAGTCTTCTGGCTGGTCAACACTGGCGCGGCGAGCTGATCAATAAACGCAAGGATGGCAGCCTGTATTATGAGGAACTGAGCATTGCATCGGTAAAAAACGGCGCGGGCAAAATCACCCATTTTATCGGCATTAAAGAAGATATTACCGTGCGCAAGGAGATGGAAGCGCAGTTACAAAAGCTCGCCAGTACCGATCCGTTGACAGGCTTATTCAACCGTCGCGTGTTCTTGGAGCGGCTTGAGCAGGAAAGAGCGAAAGTAGCGCGATTACCTCACTATGTAGTGGTAGTGTTAATGCTGGATCTGGATTTTTTCAAGCGCGTTAATGACACTTACGGTCACGCCACTGGCGATACGGTATTAAAGGCTTTCGCCGAAATCGTACGTAATAATTCACGGGCTATTGATGTTCCGGCACGACTGGGCGGGGAAGAGTTTGCTATCTTGTTAATCGGCGCGGACAAGAACGACGCCATGACAATGGCAGAACGCCTGCGTGAGCAAGTTGCTGCGATCCTTATCGAGCATGAAGCTGGACCGGTGCAGGTTACCGTCAGCATCGGCGCTGCCGCGCTATCGGCCGGGGACATTAATGCTGAAGTAGTATTGCATCGCGCTGACGCTGCTTTGTATGAAGCTAAAGACAGAGGGCGCAATCAAACGTACTGGTCCTGTTTTTAGCCGCAAGGGCGAGTTGCATCTGTCCGGATAACAAACGCCAAGCGCTGCCATCGGCGCGAATTGTCTCTCCTACAAAAGTTACCTATTGGAACAAATAGCATGAACAAGATTTTATTGACATTTTTACTGGCCAGCAGTTTTTCATTATCACACGCTACAGAAAAGCCAAGCGCCTTATCTCGGGCAATCGATGGCAAGCAGCGTTCTGCCGAGCATAAGAACAGGGATAAATATCGGCATCCTCAGCAAACGCTGGAGTTTTTTGACGTCAAGGACAACATGACGGTCATTGAAATCTGGCCGGGCGAAGGGTGGTACACGGAAATTCTTGCGCCTTATCTGAAAGCTCACGGCAAACTGTACGCGGCGCATTTTTCAGCCGATGCCGACGAGCCTTATTTTAGAAAGAACCTGCATGAGTTTGTTAACAAGTTGAAAACGCAGCCGAAAGTGTACGGCAAAGTTGAATTAAGCGTATTGCAGCCGCCAAAATTTTTGAAAATAGCTCCGGATGGTTCGGCTGACCGGGTTTTAACATTTCGGAACGTCCATAATTGGATGAAAGACGATCAAGCCGCAGCAGTATTTAATGCTATGTATAAGGCATTAAAGCCTGGCGGGATTTTAGGCGTCGTGGAGCATAGAAACTCAACGTTAAAACCGCAGGACACCAAGGCGTCATCCGGCTACGTCAGCGAGGATTATGTGATTGCGTTGGCGAGAAATGCGGGCTTTGAGTTCCTTGAGAAATCTGAAATCAATGCCAACAGCAAAGATACCAAGGATTATCCCGAAGGCGTCTGGACGTTGCCGCCTGCTTTAAAACTCAAGGATAAAGACAGGGAAAAATATCAGGCTATCGGCGAAAGCGACCGGATGACCATTAAGTTCATCAAGCCTCGGTAAATTTAACTCATCTTTTTGAGGATTGTGCCCCAAGATTTTCAATTTAAATCCACAAATTGGATTAGCATCAAGTCAAGGCAAAATTCAGGTGAGAAAAGAGCGATTATTTATCGGACGCATGAATTATAAGTATTTGAAATTAAAGTAAAAATAATTCATGCATAAAAAGTGCTCAAGTTAGAAAAACTCTAATAAAAACCGTTAGTAAGAGCAGCTGAAAACTACTTTTCCACATAGTTATCCACAGATTCTGTGGGTAACTCGAATAGTCGAATACGTATAAATACTTAGACGTAAAACCTCATGAATTACTCAAACATATAAACTAGGTGGCAAATTCAATAGGACATCACTTTTTTGGCAAGATAGTTTTTAATTATTGGTTGTTTATCTAAATTTCTGATGAGTGTTCAGCTAAAATTTGCAATTTAAATCCACAAATTGGAGTAGCGTTAAGTCAAGATAAAATTTAACCAGCAGAGCAGCTAATATTTACTGCACGCCATAATGTTAAGTTATTGAAAAATAAAATATATTTATTCGTGCATAAAAAGTGTTCAAGTTAAAAAAACTCTAATAAAAACCGTTAGTAAGGGCTGCTGAAAACTACTTTTCCACATAGTTATCCACAGATTCTGTGGGTAACTCGAATAGTCGAGTACGTATAAATACTTAGGTGTAAAACCTCATAAATTATTCAAACATTATGGTTAAGCGGCAAAATAAGGGTGAGCTGATTTTCAGGGTTGCAATTGCGGTTCCTGTATACCGATTATTTGATTATCTAGCTCCGGAACAGCTTGAGCCGGCCCATATTAAGCCGGGCATTCGCCTGGAAGTGCCTTTCGGGAAAGCTAAAAAAATCGCCTTCTTGATCGAGTGCGTACAGCATAGCGATATAGACATCGGTAAATTAAAACGTGTCGAACGGATACTGGATGAAAAGCCGCTGTTGTCGACAAAAGACTTGGCGCTGCTGCATTGGGCCGGCCGTTATTATCATCACCCGTTGGGGGAAGTTTTTAGCGCCGCTTTTCCGGTGGCGCTACGTCAGGGCAAATCGGCCGTTATTCAGGCGGAAAAACGTTATGCGCTGACAGAACAAGGCAAGACTGCCGATAGTGAGCAGCTCAAACGCTCGCCCAAGCAAAAAAGCGTACTGGAGAAGTTTCAGGCGCATCAAAACAGTTTATCTGAAGCGGAACTGTCGGTATGGAATGAGAATTGGCGCACTTCGGTAAAGCAACTGGTAGAGAAGCACTTGCTACAGCTTGCGGCGCCTGAACTCGGGATAAAAAGCAATGAGTCGATAATCAAGAATAATGCCCTGCAGTGTAATCCACAGCAGCAAGCGGCGATAACAGCGGTATGCGATAGCCTGGGGCAGTTTGGTGTTTTTTTGCTGGAGGGCGTGACTGGCAGCGGCAAAACCGAAGTGTATATGCAGATTATTCGCGCTGTGTTGGAACGGGGGCAGCAGGTTTTAGTGTTGTTGCCGGAAATAACTTTAACGCCGCAGTTGGAAGATCGCTTCAGACAACGGTTTAACGTCAGTATCGCCATTTCCCATTCCAAACTGACCGACCGGCAGCGGGCTTGCGCCTGGCTTACCATGCAGCGGGGCGAATGTTCCATCTTATTAGGCACCCGGTCCGCTCTGTTTACGCCGTTAAAGAATCCTGGCCTGATTATTCTCGATGAGGAACACGACGCCTCGTTCAAGCAGCAGGAAGGTTTCCGTTTTTCCGCCCGCGATGTCGCCGTGGTGCGCGGCAAGTTGTTGAATATTCCGGTATTACTGGGCTCTGCGACGCCTGCGTTGGAAAGCCTGCAAAACGTCGAGAACAAGCGTTACCATTTGCTGCATTTGCCGGAAAGGGCAGGAAATGCCATAGCGCCGGTTTTGCAGCTGTTGGATATCAGGAACAAGCGCATGCAGGAGGGGCTGTCCGAAGCGCTAATTGCGGAGATGCGTCTTACCCTGGCGAAAAACGAACAGGTGTTATTGTTCCTGAACCGGCGCGGTTTTGCGCCGACCCTGATCTGTCATGGCTGCGGCTGGGTTGCGCGCTGCCGGCGCTGCGATGCCAATCTGGTGATTCATTACGATGAAGGCATGTTGCGGTGCCATCATTGCGGACAGGAGCGGCGCCTGATTAAGCAATGTCCAGCCTGCAAAGCCGGGGAACTGACGCCGCTGGGATTGGGCACCGAACGCGTGGAAAAAGTACTGGCGGAGTTATTTGCCGATAAAGTGATTGTTCGTCTGGACCGGGATTCCACCCAGCGCAAAGGTTCATTGGAAGATTATTTGCAGCGAATCAATCAGGGCGCAGTGGACATTATTTTGGGTACGCAAATGCTGGCCAAAGGCCACCATTTTCCCAATGTGACGCTGGTGGCGATACTGGATGTGGACAGCGGTCTGTTCAGCATAGATTTTCATGCCCCCGAGAAACTGGCGCAAATGATTGTACAGGTATCAGGCCGTGCCGGGCGCGCGGAAAAAACCGGACGGGTCATTATGCAAACCCGGCAGCCGGAGCATCCGTTATTGACAACGCTGATCAAACAGGGTTACAGCAGTTTTGCCAAATCTGCGCTGGCGGAGCGCAAAGAAGCGTCATTGCCGCCGTTCAGCTACCAAGCGTTATTAAGAGTGCAGGCTACAGATGCCGAGATGCCGAAGCTGTTTTTGCAGGCGGTCGTGGAATTAGCGCAGGGACAGGACAACGGTCATGTTTTGATTCTGGGACCGGTTGCTGCTCCGATGGCTCGAAGAGCGGGACTTTACCGCTACCAATTGCTGTTCCAGAGCAACAAGCGTTCGGAGTTGCATGCGTTGCTCAATATATTGATGCCGAAAATTGAAAAGCTTAAGCAGGCAAAAAAAGTCCGCTGGTCGCTGGATGTTGATCCGGTAGATTTGTTTTGAGACCAAATTAAGATTTACGTTATTAACAAATGTTAAGAAAGTAAGATAAAAACTACGGAGAACACGAAGTTTTATATTTTCTTCACGTCCTCCGAGTCCTTCGTGGTGTTATTTTTTAGAGATACTCAAGCCTACTTTTCCAAGCCGATAAAATCCCAAACCTTGTGCGAAAAAGTCGAATCTTTTTGTTCAAGTACCGGCGGGCCGTTCGGATAATTTAACTCGTAGACTCGGGCGGTATCTTTGGCAAGATCCGGCAGTTCAAGTTTAGTGTAGGCCTCCTGCATGATTTGCAGTGCATAAGGAACGGCAGGTGTGCGCTGGTATTTGTCAACGACGGTAGACGCCCGGTTGACGGCGGCAACATAGGCTTTGCGTTTCATATAAAAGCGGGCGACGTGGACTTCATACATGGCCAGATTATTTTTAAGCGCAATCATGCGTTGTTGGGCGTCGGCGACATATTTGCTGTTCGGGAACCTGCGAATCAGTTCGGCAAAATTGTCATAGGCATCGCGCGCGGTGCCGGGATCACGTTGCGAAGTGTCGGTCGGCAGGAAACGGTCGATAAAGCCTATGCCGCGGTTGTAATTAACCAGGCCTTTTAAATAGTAGGCGTAATCGACGCTGGAGCTGCGCGGGTTGATTTTGATAAAGCGGTCTGCGGCGGCGAGTGCGGCCTCAGGATCACCGTTTTTATAGTAAGCATATGCAACATCCAGCTGTGTTTGAGCGGATTCGTCGCCGAAAGGATAACGGGATTCAAGCGCCTCGTAGAGCTTGATGGCCTTGTCATAATTGGCGCTATCTAATGCCGTTTTGGCTTGGCTCCGAAACTTTTCGGCATTCCAGTCGGCATACTCGTCTTCGGTATCGGAATCGCTGGAGCCGAGGCTTTTAAGCGTCTCGCAGCCTTGAAGAGACAGGCCTAAACAACAGATAAATAAGAATTTAATTAAAATTAATCGCATAGTGCTAACGACACGCTGTAATATAAGGGGTTTTTCTCGCTGGATTTAACTGCGATACTTGAGATGGCTTGAGAATCCCGCGAGTATAACTTAACAATGGGTTAATCAGAAGAACTTGTTATGACAAGATTAACGGCAGAAGTGCCATTTGAAATGGCCGGCATGCGATTAGATCAGGTGCTGGCGGAACTGTTTACAGATTATTCACGCAGCAAATTGCAGACTTGGGTTAAAACCGGCCGGGTGCAGGTCAACGGTTTGGTGCTCAAACCCAAAGACAAGTTGGACGGCGGTGAAGTGATAACGCTGGATGCCGAGCCGGAAGTCGTAGTGACATCTGAGGCCGAAGAAATCCCGTTGGATATTGTTTTTGAAGATGAAAGCATCTTGATCGTAAACAAACCGGCTGGTTTGGTTGTGCATCCGGCGGTAGGGAACTGGAATGGTACGCTGCTGAACGCCCTGCTGAATCATGATCCCAACCTGGAAACATTACCCCGAGCCGGCATTGTGCATAGGATCGATAAGGAAACCAGCGGACTGTTGATGATTGCAAAAACCTTGCAAGCCCATAACAGCCTGACCGAGCAGTTACAGGAGAGGGCGATTACCCGCGAATATCTGGCGATTACCCGTGGCCGCATGACGGCAGGCGGCACCATCGATGAACCGATCGGCAGACACCCTACCGACCGTAAACGCTATACAGTCAGAGAGAACGGCAAACATGCCGTGACTCATTACCGGGTTGCTCAGCGCTTCACCCGCCATACGCTGGTTCAGGTTAAGCTGGAAACCGGTCGTACCCACCAGATCAGGGTGCATATGGCGCATATTCGTTTTCCGCTGCTGGGTGACCAGGTTTATGGCGGGCGTTTCCAAATGCCGCCGGATTGCAGTGAACGCCTGGAAAAAGAATTGCGCAGTTTCAAAAGGCAAGCCCTGCATGCGGCAAAATTGGGTTTGCAGCATCCCGTTACCGATGAATACCTTGAGTGGGAGCAGCCGCTGCCTGAGGATATGGTCCGGTTGCTGGAAGCTTTGGCGGAAAATGAGCGGGATTAAACATTGGCTGACTCCGGACTGGCCCGCGCCGGCCAATATTCATGCGGCGACTACATTGCGTACCGGCGGGGTCAGTGGCGGGGCTTATGCCAGTCTTAATCCGGCCATGCATGTGGGCGATGACGCTGATCTGGTTAAGCAAAACCGGCAGATTATTAAAGAATTGCTGGGCTTGCCTGGCGATCCGGTTTGGCTGGAGCAAATCCACAGCAATCGAGCAGTGCCCGCGATAATAGCCGAACCCTTGCAGCAAGCCGATGCCAGCTATACGTCTGAGCCCGGCGTCGTCTGTGCGGTGATGACAGCGGACTGTTTGCCGCTGCTGGTCTGCGCGGCTGACGGAAGCGAAGTGGCCGCTATTCATGCAGGCTGGCGGGGCTTGTTGGCAGGAGTGATCGGCAATACGCTGACGGCAATGCAAAGTAGCGATTTATTGGTTTGGCTGGGACCCGCAATCGGCCCGGACTGTTTTGAAGTCGGTGCTGAAGTGCGGAATGCCTTTCTGGAGAAGTCGGCCGCATTCATAACGGCTTTTAAAGAGCAGAATAACGGCAAGTGGCTGGCGGACATTTACCAGCTGGCCCGGACTGATCTGGCTATGCTGGGTATCGATAAGGTTTACGGCGGCGGTTTTTGTACAGTCACCGAACATGAGCGTTTTTATTCCTATCGTCGGGATAAACAAACAGGGCGTATGGCTACGCTAATTTGGAGAGAATAAAGTAGTGGATTTGTTGATATTAATTATCATCTTTACAGCGGTTGGCGGAGTGCTAAGCGTTATGGCGGCCGCAGTTTTTTTGTTGTTACCCGATGATCGCAGGAAGGCGGTGTTGCCGCATGGAATTAGTTTTGCGATTGGCGCACTGTTGGCGGTTGCCTTCTGGGGCTTGATTCCCGAAGCATTCTCAGAAATGAAGCCTGAGCAGTTCCAATCATTATCCGGGACGATTTTAGCGGGCGTGCTCGGTTTTTTCGTGCTGGAAAAGTTGTTGATCTGGCGTCATTGTCATTCCGGCAACTGCGAGGCGCATGGCGATGAAGATGAGCGCGAACATGATCACGGGCATAGCCACAGCCATGGCGTGGCCAAGTCAGCTGGCGCATTGATTATTCTCGGCGATGGTATTCACAATTTTGTCGACGGGGTTTTAATCGCGGCCGCGTTTTTGACCGATGCGCATTTGGGCATAGTCACCAGTTTGGCCGTTGCTGCGCACGAAATTCCCCAGGAAGTCGGTGATTTTGCGATCTTGTTGCACAGCGGTTATTCCAAAAGCAAAGCGCTTTTCTACAATATGCTGTCCAGTTTAGCTACGGTTCTGGGCGGTGTGCTGGCATATTTTGGCTTGGAAGGTCTGCATGACAGTTTGCCGTATTTTCTGGCGCTGGCGGCCTCAAGCTTTATCTATATCGCAGTAGCTGATCTGATCCCGTCATTGCATAAAAAGACCGACATGAAAACATCGTTGCAGCAGATTGCGTTGATTGCAATGGGCGTACTGTTAATCTGTTCGTTGCACAGCATTGCGCACAATCTGGAGGGATAAGCACAAGACGTAACGTTTGTCTTGTGCTTTCTCTAGCTGTCTTTAAGTTACTACGTCAGGTTCAATCCTGCCGGTACGTTTTTTAACTTCGCAAAACTGTTCGGCAAGACCGATCAACTCTGCCAAAGCCACTTGGGCATCCTGATCATGTCGGGATGCATCCGCTTCAAAGCGTTCCAGATAAATTCTTAAGGTTGCGCCGACGGTTCCGGTTCCGGATAAACGAAAAATAATGCGGGAGCCGTTTTCGAAGCCGATACGAATACCCTGTTTGCTGCTGACGCTGCCGTCGACAGAGTCTTCGTAACTGAATTCATCGGCATATTTAACCGTATATTCGCCGAAAGTTTGCCCCGGCAAAGCAGGTAACAGGCTACGCAGATGGTCAACAATGTTGTTGGCAATATCCATATCCACGGCTTCGTAGTCGTGCCGGCAATAAATATCCCTGCCGAACTTTTGCCAGTGTTCATGGACGATGTCGGCAACGGATTGGCGTTTTCTGGCGATTAAATTCAGCCAGAACAGCACTGCCCATAAACCGTCTTTTTCCCGTACATGATCCGAGCCGGTGCCGAAGCTTTCTTCGCCGCACAGAGTGATTTTTCCTGCGTCCAGAAGGTTGCCGAAAAATTTCCAGCCGGTCGGTGTTTCATAGCAGGGGATGTTGTAACGGGCTGCGACGCGGTCAACCGCTTGGCTGGTGGGCATGGAGCGGGCCACACCGCGCAAGCCTTGGGCATAAGCCGGAATTAAGTGCGCATTGGCCGCCATGATGGCCAGGCTGTCGCTGGGTGTTACAAAAATGTTGTTGCCGGTGATCATGTTGCGGTCGCCGTCGCCGTCGGATGCTGCACCAAAAACCGGGGCTGCCGGGCTGAACATGCGTTCGGCAAGTTCCTGGGCATGCGCCAAATTGGGGTCAGGGTGATGGCCGCCGAAATCTTCCAGCGGTTCGGCATTGATGACCGAATCCGGCGTAGCGCCCAACATATCTACCAATATTCTTTTTGCATAAGGTCCGGTAATGGCATGCATTGCATCGAAAAGCAGTGTGATGTAACCAGAGCTGATGCTTTGCTTGAGTAGATTGAAGTCAAAAATCGACTGCATTAGTTCTGCGTAATCGCTCACCGGGTCGATGATAGTGATGGTGAAGTCGCCTATTTGTTGAGTACCGATGCGGTCCAGGTCGATATCTTCGATTTGGGCTATTTTGTAACTGTCGATGGTAAGGCTGCGCTGATAAAACGCGTTGGTGTACTTTTCTGGGCCAGGTCCGCCATTGCCGACATTATATTTAATGCCGAAATCTTCGTCAGGCCCTCCGGGGTTGTGGCTGGCGGAAAGAATCAGGCCTCCGAATGCATTATTTTTTCTGATGATATGTGAGGCCGCCGGGGTAGACAACAGTCCAGCTTGACCTATAATAAGTTTACCGAAACCGTTGGCTGCGGCCATCTTGATGATGATTTGTATGGCCGGTCTGTTAAAATATCGCCCGTCTCCGCCCAGTACCAGCGTTTTTCCGGTGAAGTCATGCAACGAGTCGAAAATTGACTGAACAAAGTTTTCCAAGTAGCCGGATTGTTGAAATACATTAACTTTTTTTCTGAGCCCGGAAGTGCCCGGATTTTGATCATTATATGGATGTGTTGTGACAGTTTCTATTTGCATACTGGATCCTTAATTCGACAATTAACTTAATGACTAAAGTACACCAAAATTCTCATTTATTGTAGAGCATTTATGCCGCGAATTTATTTATTGCTGTGTTGTAGTTTGTTTTCTTTTTCCGTAGCTGCGGATGATGATGTTTGGCTTTTAGTGGACACGAAAGCACTCACCATTGAAGTAAAAAAAGGCCAGCAGACGCTTGAGACCATAAATGATATTGCTATTGGTCGGGGCGGTGCCGGATTTAAAAGTCATCAGGGTGATAACGTCACGCCTTACGGAAATTACAGGATAGGCTGGGTTGGCCAGAGCAGTTCTTTTCGAAAATTTTTCGGTTTAACTTATCCGTCCGCAGAGGATGCCCAAAAGGCTTTGCAAGAAGGCATTATTAATCAGGTGGCCTATAACAGCATTATAAGTGCTCATCGGTTTAATCAAGTGCCGCCGCAAAATACACCTTTAGGGGGGCGAATCGGCATTCATGGCCTAGGAAGAGCGGATGAAAAGATCCATAAATCGATGAATTGGACACATGGCTGTATCGCGCTAACTAACGGCCAGATCGACCATTTAAGTCATTGGCTGGATAAAGGAATGGTGGTAAAAATAAAATAAAACTGGAAAATAATTTAAAAACAGTGCAGAATTAAAGCTAGTAAGCGTTTTTTGTTGTAATCACTTTAAGAAGGAAAAATAATATGAAAAAAGTAATGAAATTATCAATGGTTGCTCTGGTTGCTAGCTTGGTTGTTGCTTGTGCAAGCACTTCAGATGTTGAAAACTTACAATCACAAGTTGACGGCTTGAAAACTTCTGTAGCACAAGCATCTGCTGACGCTGCTAGTGCAAAAAGCGCTGCTGACTCTGCTTCTTCACAAGCTGCTTCTGCTGAAGCTGCTGCTAACCGTGCAGCTCAATACGCTCAAGACACAAACAGCAAATTGGACAGCATGTTCAAAAAATCAATGATGAAATAAATCATCTCTGATTTGAGAATAAAAAGCCCGGTGGAATTTCCACCGGGCTTTTTTTTTGAGTGTAGGATTTGCGATCATGATTTGGAACCAAGTCATGCTTGCCCATGGTAGAATAAAGGCTTTTTTAATTCATCACATTCATGCGTCTAATTAGAGGATTATCTCATTTAGAACCGTTAGTAGACGGTTGTGTATTGACGATTGGAAACTTTGACGGCTTGCATTTAGGGCATAAAGCAGTGATAGAAAAGCTGGCAGAGCGAGGCAGGGCACTAGCGTTACCCGTTGTTGCCATGACTTTTGAACCGCAGCCGCTGGAATATTTTCTGGGAGAAAATGCACCGTCACGGTTGATGCGCTTGCGCGAAAAAGTGCTCCGGTTTTCTAGATTGCCCGTTGATGATTTATTAATAGTGCGATTTAATCAACATCTTGCCGATTATGATGCTGAGCAGTTTATTGAGGATGTTCTAGTAAAGAAATTAAATGTAAAGCATCTGGTGGTTGGGGATGATTTTCATTTTGGCAAAGCCCGACGTGGCAATTTCGCGATGCTCAAGGACAAGGGTAAGATATTTGGTTTTGATGTTGAAGATACCGGGTCTTATCAAATAGCCGGGCTTCGAGTCAGCAGTACCCTGATCAGGGATGCATTGGGCAGCGGCGATTTGGCTCTGGCTGAAAAATTACTTGGTTACTGTTATTCTGTTTGCGGACGTGTGGCGCATGGCGACAAACGCGGAAGAACTATCGGTTATCCCACCGCCAATATACAAATGTTTAGAAAAAACACACCCGTTAACGGCGTGTTTGCCGTGACCATGACCGGTATTGACGGTCGCGAATTTGAAGGCGTTGCAAATGTAGGCACCCGGCCTACGTTTGACGGCGGTTCAAAAGTTATATTGGAAGTGCATTTATTTGATTTTGATAGAGAGATTTACGGGCGTTATATAGAAGTGCATTTTAAACAAAAGATCAGGGATGAAATGCGCTTCCAGTCATTGGATGATCTTAAAGCCCAGATTGTAAAAGATGTGGCTGAGGCCAAAGCCTTGCTTGGCTCCCGGCACGCTTGCAGCATACACATCCTCCCTGGTGATCGCCGCGCCGGTTCCTGACCGGCTAGCGGCATACATACCATCCCTGGTAATAAAGATTTTTGCCGAGTTTAATTGTTATGACAATGGATTATAAAAAAACACTGAATTTACCCAACACCGCATTTCCGATGAAAGGCAATTTAGCCCAACGCGAGCCTGAGCGTCTGAAAAAATGGAACGAAGCGGACTTGTATAACAAAATCAGGAAAGAATTTGCCGGAAGGCCGAAGTTTATTCTGCATGACGGCCCTCCGTATGCCAATGGCGAAATTCATATCGGCCATGCGGTTAATAAGGTCTTAAAAGACATTATCATTAAATCGAAATCATTAAGCGGTTTCGATGCGCCTTATGTGCCGGGCTGGGATTGTCATGGCTTGCCGATTGAATTACAGGTAGAGAAGAAAATCGGTAAAGCCGGAGTTAAAGTGTCCCCCGCCGTTTTTCGCAAAGCTTGCCGCGAATATGCCGGAAAACAGGTCAACATTCAAAAAGAGGCCTTTATCCGGCTGGGTATTTTAGGCGACTGGGAGCATCCGTACTTAACGATGGATTTTGCGTTTGAAGCTGACATCGTGCGTTCATTGGGTAAAATCAACCAGAACGGTCATATAGCAAAAGGCGCCAAGCCCGTGCATTGGTGTACCGATTGCGGTTCTGCATTGGCTGAAGCGGAAGTCGAATACGAAGACAAGCATTCGCCTGCTGTCGATGTGCGCTTTCAGGTCGTTGATGAAGCCGAATTTTTGAGCCATTGTCATCATGTGCCCGACCATGATGGTTCCGGGCCGTTATCGGTAGTCATCTGGACGACCACGCCGTGGACCTTGCCGGCAAACCAGGGCGTTGCATTAAATCCCGACCTTGAATACGCCGTAGTGCAATGTGAAAAAGACGGTAACAAAGAGCGGCTGGTCATTGCAGAAGCCCTGCTTAAAGATGCAATGCTGCGTTACGACATCGAAAACTACCATGTCATTGCCTACTGCAAAGGCGTAGCATTAGAGCACCAATTATTGCAACATCCTTTTTATGATAGACAAGTGCCTATCATTCTCGGTGACCATGTCACTACCGAGGCCGGTACCGGTGCGGTGCATACGGCGCCGGGACACGGTCAGGACGATTATGTGGTCGGCTTGAAATACGGCTTGCCGGTTGATAATCCGGTCGGCAATGACGGCGTTTTTCTACCGAACACAGAAATCTTTGCCGGTGAACATGTGTTCAGCGCCAATGATCATGTCTTGGAAGTGCTTGAACAACGAGGCAAACTGCTGCACCACGTCGCGATACTGCATAGCTATCCTCATTGCTGGCGGCATAAAACCCCGATTATTTTCCGGGCCACACCGCAGTGGTTTATTTCGATGGCGAAAAACAAACTGCGCGAACAGGCACTTAATGAAGTCAAGCGTGTCGCCTGGATTCCCGAATGGGGGCAGGCACGCATCGAAAGCATGATGGAAGGCCGCCCCGACTGGTGCATCTCCCGTCAACGCACTTGGGGCGTACCGATCACGTTCTTTGTCCACAAAGAAACCGGCGAATTGCATCCGCGTACCGCTGAATTAATTGAACAGGTGGCCCAGCGCATCGAACAACAAGGCATAGAGGCCTGGTTTGAACTGGACGCGGCTGAATTGTTAGGCGATGAAGCCGAGCATTACGAAAAAATGACCGACACTCTGGATGTCTGGTTCGATTCCGGCGTGACTCATGCCTGCGTATTGGAAAAGCGTGAGCAGCTGCACTTTCCGGCCGATTTGTATTTGGAAGGCTCCGACCAGCACCGCGGCTGGTTCCAGTCATCGTTGCTGACCTCAGTCGCGATGAATGAGGTTGCGCCTTATAAGGCTGTGTTGACGCACGGGTTTACCGTCGATGCCGACGGTAAGAAAATGTCCAAATCTAGAGGCAATGTGGTTGCGCCGCAATCGGTCATGAAGGATCTGGGCGCGGATGTGTTGCGTTTGTGGGTTGCGTCGACGGATTATCGCGGCGAGATGTCTGTGTCGGATGAAATTTTAAGACGTACTTCTGACGGCTACAGACGCCTTAGAAATACCGCGCGATTTTTATTGTCTAATCTGAATGATTTCGATCCTGCGCAACATGCGGTTGAAACTAAAGATTTACTGGCTATGGATCGCTGGGTTATGGATAGAGCATTCACGTTACAGGAAGAAGTCAAAACTGCCTACGAAACGTACCAGTTCCAGCATATCTACCAGAAAGTGCATCATTTTTGCGTGATCGATTTGGGCGGATTCTACCTGGATATCATCAAGGATCGTCAATACACTGCAAAAGCCGATGGCTTGGCGCGGCGCTCGGCGCAAACTGCCATGTACCATGTACTTGAAGCCCTGACCCGCTGGCTGGCGCCGATCATCAGCTATACCGCTGATGAAATCTGGCAATATATGCCGGGTCAGCGTAGCGAATCAGTGTTTTTGGAAACCTGGTATCAGGGCTTGGTCAAGCTGGATGAAGATGCCGCTTTGAATCGCGAGTTCTGGCAAAAAGTCATGACAGTCCGTGCCGCTGTCGGCAAGGAACTGGAAAAAAGCCGAGCCAAGGGTGACATCGGTTCTTCGCTGAATGCGGAACTTGAACTGTATTGTAATGCCGAGTTTTTTGATGCGTTAAGCCATTTGTCGGATGAATTGCGGTTTATATTCATTACCTCCAACGCCTTGGTCATGGCTGAACAAAGCGCTCCTGAGGAAGCGATTCAGACGGAAGTTGAAGGCGTTAAATTAAAAGTCGTCGTTTCAGAGCATGGCAAATGTATACGTTGTTGGCACCAGCGGCCTGATGTGGGGCAACAAGCGGAGCATCCCGAACTGTGCGGCCGCTGCGTCGAAAACATAGCGGGCGAAGGCGAACATAGACAATATGCGTGATTTTTTTATGTTGAAATGGTTATGGCTGTCGCTGTTGGCGATAATCCTGGATCAAGCGAGCAAGCTTGCGATAGCGGGCAGCATGCAGCTTTACGAGTCTATCCAGATCATGCCGTTTTTTAAGCTGACTTATGTGCATAATACCGGTGCGGCTTTCAGTTTTTTAAGCGAAGCCGGCGGTTGGCAGCGCTGGTTTTTTGCCGGGTTGGCGGTGATGATCAGTACGTTCATCGCGGTTTGGCTGACTCGGTTGAAAAAGCATGAGACTTTGTTGGCGGTGGCATTGGCATTGATTCTGGGCGGTGCTGTCGGCAATTTGATCGATCGGCTGGCTTACGGCTATGTGATCGACTTTCTGGATGTTTATTACGAGTCCTGGCACTGGCCCGCTTTTAATATCGCAGACTCCGCTATTACGTTGGGTGTGATGTTAATGCTGGTCGAGTCGTTCGGCTTGGGGCATTCGAAAGAAGAGCCGGTTTAAAAATTACCAGATCAACATCACGAATGGCTATATCAATGCAGCCATTCGTGATGAATAAAAGCTTTTTAGGGCAATGTTATTTCAACAACTCTAAAAGCCTTTGCCAGTCAAAAGATGCGCCTGGATCGGTTTTTCGTCCAGGCGCAATATCACTATGCCCTGTAATGTGTTGCGTCGACAGCTTGGGGTAAGTTTCAAGCAAGGCGCGAATCACCGTAGCGAGTTGCGTATATTGTCTTTCGGTATAATCGATCGATTCGGTACCCTCAAGTTCTATGCCAATAGAGAAGTTATTACACTGTTCCCTTTCTTCATAGGTTGACTTCCCCGCATGCCATGCACGTTTATCAAACGGTACATACTGAACACACTCCCCGTCGCGCTTAATCAGTAAATGCGCGGATACGGTAAGTTGGTGAATCTCTTGAAAATAAGGGTGTTCATCAGGATCAAGCTGATTGCAAAACAGCTGGTCTATATAATGATTATCAAATTCGCCGGGCGGAAGGCTGATGCAGTGAATAACCAATAATGAGATATCCGCAGGGTCGGGTCTGTCATCAAAGTTGGGCGAAGGAGTTCGGGTAATGCCGGTTAACCAGTGCTGGTTTATTTTCATGGGCTAGTTAAAAAGTAAAAACGGAAACAAAGCACAGTATTCAAAATAAATACCCCTATTATTAGTCAAAACACTATAGGGATACTAGGCTATGACTAATTTATCTTTAAATAACAGCAGATATACCGCAATGAATAACCGCCAACAAACAAAATTAGGTTCGGATGAGTCTAATAGAGCTGAGCTCTTAGATAAACTTAAGGCGATTTTTTTTCAGCATTTTAAACAATCGGTCGATGACTGTTGCAGGCGGATTGACCTTGAATTTGGTTTGCAGTTGGGTAAAAAGCGAGAAAAAATAACTAAAGAGCAATATATAAAATCGCTGGAATATCTTCGTTCAGTTCGGGATGATATTGAACAAAATTACTTATCCAAAGTTAACGAGAGTTTCAACGGCAGTTATCAGCAAGCAGTAAATAGCCAGAGAGAGCAATTAGATTTTACTAAAGTCGCGCTAGTTAGTGATGATGCGGTAAAAGAAAATCATGCAATTACATCGATTATTCGCCAGTCTGGGCAAGCATTTCAAAAAGAACTGGCCAGCTTGAACAAATATCTTGTAATCCAGCAGGGCAAACAGGTTATTGCTGATAGTCAGAATCCGATATCCCCGGAAAGATTGGTTCGTGCCTTGGTTGAAGTCGTTAAATCGCTGAGGTTAAATACAGATGGTCGGATTGCGCTGTATAAAACCTTTGAAGCCCATGTCTTTAGCCAGCTCGGACTGATTTATCGTGAGCTGATCAAAGAATGCGAAATCGCCAATGCCAGGCAATTGTATGTAGTGGAAGACATCAAGGAAAAGGTTGAGCCGGCTTATACAAGCGCTGAACAGCCAAGTGCAGCGTTCGAGTTGCTACAGAAAAAGCTGGAGCAGTGGCGACTGGCTCATTTTCCTTCTGTTTACGATTCAATTTCAGCTACCGGAAGTACTTTTTATGAACATTTTGAAATACAAAATGCCTTACAAGTTCTTCAGTTAGATGGCAATGACTCGGATCCGGGAGGAAAAAAGCGGTCGTTAAAATGGCAGGTGCTTAAAAAGTTGGAAAAGCTAAGCTTTAGCGTGGACGTCAAAAGCTTGGCCAAACATGATGAAGACCTACTGGATTTGGTCGCGTTGATTTTTGGCGAAATAAAGCGGGATAAAGTGCTCGAAGACGCGATAAAAGCTGCTATTTTACGGTTGGAAATTCCGATGGCATCGGCCTCTTTGGGGAAATACAGTATTTTTACAAGCCAAAATAATCCTGTTAGACAATTGCTTGACGACTTGTTTGCAGCCAGCATGTTTTTAAATGCGGATGAGCATGATGACCAGTTAATTCAGGAGCGTATTGAAAGCGCAGTTAAAAAGCTGACCAAGAGCCGTGGATTCGAATTTTCCGGCTGGACGGTAGAAGCGGGTGAGTTTTCGGATTATCTGAACAAACAAAAACAGCGCACTCAGGATATTGAAAAAAATTCCAGGCAGTTTATGATCAATAAACAAGCATTGGAGTCGAGCAGAAAAATAGTCCTTACAAGGATTGAAAACAGCATAAAGGGTAAAGCGCTGCCGGCAACAATAGTCGATTTTTTACGCAATGTTTGGGCAAATGTCTTGCTGGCGGCATACACGGACAAAGATGAGCGGCCGGAACAGTGGCAAAAAGCAGTGCTGGCTATGGATGACTTGATTGTAAGCGTTATGCCGCCGGCAGATGACAAAGAAAGAAAGCTGATATTAAAACTGTTGCCGGGACTGATTACAGAATTAAGAAGTGGCTTGAAACAGATTTCGTACGATAAATCTGCACAGTCGCGTTTTTTTAAGGATCTTGCCGTATGGCATATTATTTTGATGGATAAAAAAGAAGCAAAAAAGACGACGGGCGATATTGATGGTGCTCTATCGATTAAGGGCGGACCAGCAGAAGCCGAAGCAATAGCAGATGGCTTTACGGAGCAGGCCGAAAGTCTTGCCGAAGGGAGCTGGGTTGCATTCAGTACGGAATCAGGAAAGAAATGGGGTAAACTGCTTTGGAAAGAGACAGAAGCGATGCTGTTTGTCGGTAAAAACGGAGCAAAAATAGTTGAAATTCAAGCGGCCGATTTTGCAGAAAAGCTGCGCAAAGGGCAGGCCGTCATTGTTAAAATGGATCAAAAAACAGTCACCGAACGGGTGCTTTCAGAATTAATGAGTTTATGGCAGAGCAATCAAGAACGGCAGAAATAAAATCCTTCCTCGAAGAAGACATCGGTTCCGGCGATATAACCGCCGCCATCATTCCTGAATCCATGATCGCTGAAGCTGAAGTTGTCACGCGGGAAGACATGGTGCTTTGCGGCCAATCCTGGTTCGATGCGGTCTTTAAATCCCTGGATGCGAGCGTTACCATCAACTGGCTGTCCACTGAAGGCGAGGCAGTTGGCAAAAATACGCTGTTATGTAAACTCAGCGGTTCGGCAAGAGGTTTGCTGACCGGCGAGCGCACGGCGCTGAATCTATTGCAAACCTTGTCGGCTACGGCAACCGTTGCCAGACAATATGCCGATGCGGTTTCCGGTACGGGCTGTAAAGTGCTGGATACCCGCAAGACCATTCCTGGGTTAAGAAATGCGCAAAAATATGCGGTAGCCTGCGGCGGCTGTTATAACCATCGGATCGGCTTATATGATGGAGTCTTGATCAAGGAAAACCATATTATTGCGGCAGGCTCCATACCTCAGGCAATCCGGGCGGCACGTGAACTGACTTCGGCTCCTGTAGAAGTGGAGGTCGAATCCATGCCGGAATTTCTGGAAGCTGTCGCGGCAAAGCCAGACCGGATCATGCTCGACAATTTCAGCCTTGACGATATGGTCTCGGCGGTAAAATTGAATGCTGGCGCCATAGAGCTTGAGGCTTCCGGCAATATCGGCCTCGACAATATCAGGGTAATTGCCGAGACAGGCGTTGATTATATTTCCATCGGTGCCTTAACCAAGCATGTTCGGGCGGTTGATTTATCAATGCGCATTAAGTTGGTGCATTAACATGATTGAAAATGCTGACGCATTAGTCAAACAGATCAGTCTCGGTGTTTATGTGATCGGCGTCGGTAAAGTTGAGCGTCAAAATGCGTTTACCGCGGCGTGTGTGATGCAGGTGTCCTTTGATCCGTTGCTGCTGGCAATCAGCATCAACCCTGAGCATTATTCCTATCAGTTATTGCAGGAAAGCGGCGTATGTACGGTTAATGTGCTGGGACAAGAGCAATACGCGCTAGCGGAGCATTTTGGCAGATCGGTGAAAGACAAAATGGCGGGATTTCAATGGCAGCAGGCTGATACCGGCGCACCTGTTTTATCCGAAAGTTTGGCTTATTTCGATTGCCAGGTGAGCCATTATACCGACGCTGGGGATCATAAAATTGCCGTTTGCAAAGTCGTTGCGGCAGCAATGCTGAATCAGGGGACGCCGATGCTCTACAGCCAGACCGGCGACATGGACGGCAGTAGCGAGCTGTACCAATAACACGCGTATTTTTATTCACCATGAAGGACGCGGAGAATACGAAGAAATAAAACCCCCGTGTTCTCCGTGTCCTTCATGGTGAAAGTTACTCATTCGATAAGTTGCTTATATTGGTATTGTTAATTAACCTCAGTTCGGGATAAGAAAAGCGGGCAGGTTTTGGTAAAAACAGGAAAACTATAGATTCCGACATCCATTTTTTTCCTCAAAACCTGCCCCCTATGAAATTAACACAATTGTTTTGCGATGTAGATGATTTT
>DATBRD010000049.1:0-14148 GCA_036560465.1 Methylobacter sp. | reverse complement strand
TGAAATTGCCATTATCGGTTTTACCGGGCTGGCGATATTGGTGATTTGGTCCATCGTCAAAAACCCCGCGTTAAAGATGATTCCGGCCCCGCTGCTGGTGGTCCTGGCCGGGATGGGCTTGGCGCGGTATTTTGATCTGGAACATGACCACATGTATTTGTTCCTGCCGGATGCGCATTTTCTAGCGCATCATGAAGAAACCGTCGGCCCTAAGTTTTTGGTCGCGATTTCCGAGAATTTCATGTCCAGCTTTTATTTTCCGGACTTTTCCAAATTCGCCACCCTGGCCTTTTGGGAAGCCGTGGTCAGCATCAGTCTGGTCGGCAGTTTGGAGAGCTTGCTCAGCACCATGGCGGTCGACAAGCTGGATCCCTGTAAACGTCATTCCGACCTGGACCGTGATTTAGCGGCGGTCGGCCTCGGTAATCTGGTGGCCGGTTTAATCGGCGGCTTGCCGATGATTGCCGAGATCGTGCGCAGTTCGGCCAACGTCAACAATGGCGCAAAAACCCAATGGGCCAACTTCTTCCACGGCACTTTTATGCTGCTGTTTGTGGTGCTGTTTCCGCGGCTGATCCATAGCATTCCGCTGGCGGCCCTGGCGGCTTTATTGGTCTATACCGGTTTCCGGCTGGCCTCGCCCAAGGAGTTCGCCAAGGTCATGGGCGTCGGCAAGGAACAGCTGTTTATGTTCGTGGTCACGATTATCGGTGTGTTGGAAACCGATTTGTTGATCGGTGTCGGCATCGGCATCCTGACCAAGTTCGCTATCCATATGCTGCGCGGCGTCAGGCCGAATAATCTGTTCAAGATCCATTTTGTGATCGAGCCCAGAGAGGCCGATACGGTGGTCGTGTCGATCGTCGGCGCGGCGATTTTCTCTAACTTCATGTCCTTGAAGACCGCTTTAGCCGGTCTGGACAACGGCAAGACGGTGATATTCCAACTGAACAATGCCTATCTGATCGATCATACCGTGATGGAATTTCTGCATGATTTTCAGCATAACTATGAAAGACAGGGCGGGCAATGTGAATTTCTTGGATTGGAATATCATGATACTTTTTCAGAACATCCTTTGGCAGTACGAAGAATGAAGCGTAATAATATGAGTCGTCGTAAAAGTGATCATTATGGTATTTAGTTTGTAGAGTATAAAACTGTAGCAGGAGTTGCTGTCAGTGCTACAGTGGTATAGTGGTCACCTGAAAATCAATTAGAGACACACTTTTTTTACAATAAACGAGGGCTTCTATGAATAAACAATCCCGTTCAGCTATACCCAAAACCGGTCTGGCGGGCTTAAAAGAGAACTGGCGCAGTGACTTGCAATCCGGATTATTGGTTTTTCTTATTGCCCTGCCTCTGTGCCTGGGCATCTCGATGGCCTCCGGTTTTCCGCCGTCGGCCGGCATTATCACGGCGATTATCGGCGGGGTATTAGTATCGCGTATTAGCGGTTCGTACCTGACTATCAATGGCCCGGCGGCCGGCTTGATTGTGGTGGTGTTAAGCGCTGTGCAAGCGTTGGGCGAAGGTGACGCGATGGCTGGTTACCGTTACACTCTCGCCGCCATTGTGGTAGCCAGCGTGCTACAGGTCTTGATGGGGGTATATAAGATGGGACAGCTGAGTTCGTTTTTCCCCACGTCAGTAGTGCATGGCATGCTGGCGGCCATCGGTATCATTATCATCGCTACACAAACCCACGTCATGCTTGGGGCCACGCCGGAACCCGGCAGCCTGTTTTCGGTTATGGCACAGATTCCGCATAGCCTGTTTAGCATGAATGCGGAAATCGGCCTGATCAGTTTTTTAAGCTTACTGATACTGATCATGTGGCCACTTGTCGGAAGCAGAGTTCCCGCTCCGGTCATTGCCGTGCTGGTGGGCATCCTATTTGCTTGGCATTTTGATTTGGCTCAAGACCAGGCTGAGAGCAGATCGAAATATGTGGTTGGGATTCCCGATGATTTTCTGGCCGGTTTTTATTTTCCGGATTTTTCAAAAATAACCACAATAGCCTTTTGGGAGGCTGTGCTGAGTATCAGTTTAGTGGGCAGCCTTGAAAGCTTGCTGAGTGCGACAGCGGTCGATAAGCTCGATCCTTACAAACGTCATTCCGACCTTGACCGTGATTTAACGGCGGTCGGTATCGGTAATCTGGTGGCCGGTTTAATCGGCGGCTTACCGATGATTGCCGAGATTGTGCGTAGTTCGGCGAATATCAATAACGGGGCGAAAACCGCCTGGGCCAACTTCTTTCATGGTGTGATATTGCTGTTGTTCGTGGTCTTGTTTACAGGATTTATACAAAGCATTCCGTTAGCTTCTCTAGCTGCCTTGCTGGTTTATACCGGTTACCGTTTAGCCTCGCCTGAAACATTCTACAGAGTAAGGGAAGTAGGCAAAGAACAGTTGTTCATGTTCGTGGTGACGATTATCGGCGTATTGGCGACTGACTTACTGATGGGCGTGATTTTAGGGATTATTGTAAAACTTGCCATCAATCTGGCTAGAGGCGTTTGGCCTAACAATTTGTTCAAGATTCACTTTACTATCCAGCAGTCGGATAAAGACATCGTGACCGTTAAGTTATTAGGTTCGGCTCTTTTTTCAAATTTCCTGCCGTTGAAAAAAACGCTTGCCCGGCTGGATAAAGGTAAGACGATTATTTTTGATTTTTCAGAGGGTTACTTAATTGATCATACTGTTATGGAGTTTATCCATGATTACACGCAGGACTATGAAGCCCAGGGTGGGCGGTGCCGGAAAGTAGGCAAGGCATTTGAAACCTTTTCCGATCATGCTCTTGCCGCGCGGCTAATGACTGCGGATGATCGAAAATGATTGTAGCTGGAGATCGGGTTATGCATAGCGTTATAAACCGCAGCTCTGGCTTTAAAGTTACGGCTTACGCTACGTTCGGCAATTGCTCCTGCATGACCCACAGGGATGTGGGAAATGCAGATATTGCAGGAGCAAATATCTGTCCTTGCAGTCGTAACTCAACTTACACGATAGCGAGAATTTTATGATCCTTGTACTGGCTTATGGTGCTGTTCTTCTAAGCTTTGCTTCCGGCTTGCTGGGGCTGTTGATGAATCAGCGCCTACTTGTGCTGGCATTTAGCCGGTACTGGTTTAAAAAACTACCGAGTACCAATGAACGTTCTCAAGCCGTAGTTTCCGAATGTCTGGAAGAAAAAAATTACCCGGTTTTGTTGCGGCAAGCAGTGTTTGTTTTGCTGGGTTTGTCTGGCGTTTTCGCAGTATTGGCCGGATTGAGCGTATTAATCAGTAAAGAAGTGGTTACCGATCAACTTGGTTTAGGTTTACCCTGGCTGCCTTGGCATGTTCGTTTTGATTGCTTGTCAGGTTTTTTCTTTTTAATCGTCGGTATTGCCACAAGCGCGGCCAGCCTATATGGGCCGGGCTATGTAAATAGTTACGATGAAAGCCAGCACCCTTTTGCAATCTTGGGCTTATTTACCGGGTTGTTTGTCGCCGGGATGCTGCTGGTGCTGTTGGCTGATGACGCGTTCTTTTTCATGATTGCCTGGGAGTTAATGTCGGTTGCCAGTTATTTTTTGGTGGCGTTCCAGCATGAAAACTCCGCCAATCGTCGCGCCGCCTTTATTTACTTGTTGATGGCGGAGGTCGGTGCGTTAGCCATTATTCTGGGGTTTGGCGTATTGGCCGGTTTTTCGGACGGTTTTACCTTTGACGCCTTGCGTAAGGCGCATTTGTCGACAACCTGGGCCAGCATTGCCTTTATGTGGGCATTGCTGGGTTTCGGCATGAAGGCCGGGATTGTCCCTGTGCATGTCTGGTTGCCGGAAGCGCATCCGGTTGCGCCTTCGCATATTTCCGCTTTAATGAGTGGCGTGATGCTTAAAGTCGCGCTTTATGGGCTGATCCGGTTTTGCTTTGATTTGCTCGGCGATGTGCATTGGCAATGGGGTGTGGTGTTACTGATATTAGGCACAATCTCCGCGTTGGGCGGTATTTTGTACGCGATGATGCAGACCAATTTGAAACGGCTTTTGGCCTACAGTTCGGTCGAAAACATCGGCATCATTTTTATGGTGTTGGGCTTGGCTATGATTTTCATGGCCAATGGCCACTCACAACTGGCGGCTCTGGGCTTTTTGGCTGCGCTGTTTCATGCGTTCAACCATGCCTTATTCAAGAATCTACTATTTCTTGGCGCAGGCATTATTCATCACCAAACCCATCAGTTAAACATCGATATGATGGGCGGATTGATTAAAAAAATGCCGAAAACCAGCATGTTATTTTTAATCGGCTGCATGAGCATCTCATCATTGCCGTTATTTAACGGTTTTGTTTCGGAATGGCTGGCTTTTCAGACCGCCTTGCAGGTCGATGTGCTGGACAATGGCGTATTGCGCAGCTTGATACCGGTCGCCGCCGCTGCATTAGCGCTGACGGCAGCATTGGCCGCAGCCTGTTTCGTCAAGGTGTTCGGCTTGATTTTTTTGGGGCAGTCTCGCTCGCATCACTGCGCTAAAGCGCATGAAGTCCAGGATAAAGGTATGCTGGCCGGACCTTCGCTATTGGCCGGTTTGTGTTTTTTGTTCGGAATCTTTCCTGGCCCGATCATCAGCTTGATCAATAATGTTACCGGGCAATTATTCGGCGAAACTTTGCCGAATAATGCGGCTTTGGGTTGGCTATGGTTGGCTCCGGTATCCAGCAGCCAAGCATCTTATGCGCCACCTTTGGTTATGATCGGAGCGCTGATTGCCGGCTGCGTCTGTTTTTGGTATTTGCGGCGTAATCCCGCAACGGCGCTGCGTATATCCGAAACCTGGGATTGTGGTTTTGGCGGATTAACCCCACGTATGCAATACACCAGCAGCGCCTTTACCATGCCATTTCGGCGGATTTTCGCCAAAGTATGGATTATTGACGAGCAGATCGACAAGGATATGCGAGGTGCAATGAACCAAGACGTCGCGGCGGTTCATTACCAGTTGCAGATTCAGGATCACAGTTGGCCGCGTTTGTATGAGCCGATTGAACGCGGGGTATACAATGCGGCCAAACTGGTGGGGCGTATTCAAACGGGAAATATCCGCGTTTATCTAAGTTATTCGTTTGTGACTTTAATTATTATGTTATGGGTGATCAGCTGATGAACTGGTTAATAGCTGTTTTACAAACCACCTTGTTTGTCGCGCTGGCGCCGTTGCTGGCAGGCTGGGTCAAATGCTGCAAATGCCGGTTACAAAACCGTAAAGCTCCATCTCTCTTTCAGCCTTACCGGGATTTAATCAAATTAACCCATAAACAGCCCGTAGTCTCGGAACAGGCTTCGTGGTTATTTCTAATAGCGCCGTATATTATTTTTTCGGCGACGGTGCTGGCGGCAACCGTTGTGCCGTTGATTGCCGTTGATTTGCCGACTTCGGCCAGTGCCGACGTCATTGTGATGGTGGGTTTTTTCGCTTTTGCCCGGTTCTTTCTGGCGCTGGCAGGATTGGACATTGGCACTGCATTCGGAGGCATGGGTTCATCGCGGGAAATGACTATTTCATCGCTGGCGGAACCTGCGATGTTGATGGCGATTTTTACCTTGACCATGACTGCCTCAACGACCAACTTATCGTTTGCTATTACTTATCTGCTCAATGACGGCTTGGTTTTACGCCCTTCGTTTGTATTTGCCTTGGCGGCTTTGGTATTGGTTGCCGTTGCTGAAACCGGACGTATTCCGGTAGACAATCCGGCGACGCATCTGGAGCTGACCATGATCCATGAAGCGATGATTCTTGAATACAGCGGTCGTCATCTGGCGCTGATTGAATGGGCAAGCCAGCTGAAACTGATGTTGTACGGCGTATTGATCGCCAATATTTTTTTCCCTTGGGGTATTGCCGAAACTTTTAGTATTCAGGCGTTAGGCTACGGCTTGCTGGCTATTATCGGCAAGCTTGCGGTGCTGGCTATTTTTCTGGCGATAGCGGAAACTCTGTTTGCCAAGATGCGCCTGTTCCGGGTGCAGGAATATTTGAGTTTCGCCTATTTATTAGGGCTGCTTGGATTGTTGAGCCATATTATTTTGGAGGCGTCGAGATGATGGGTTTCGCTGTGCTCTCGGCAACTGCTCCCTGCGTTGCCTACATGGATGTAGGTAAGGGGCGTGAGCAGGAAGCGGAAGCTTCGCCTAAAGCGCCTACTGTTGGTGCTCTCGATTGCTGTTCCAGACGCAATTCTACCTCCTGCATCCATGTAGTCGTCGGCAATTGCTCCGTGCATTGCTCTACCTCCTCCATCCGTGGAGTCGTACCTCCTGATCTGAACTCCATGGATGGAGGAAATGCCGCAAGACCGCCGGCAGTAGTTACGGCCTCGCAGTCGTCCCCATCCTACGCTGTTGGAAGCATCATTTTGGGAGCATCACGCTGATGAATATCGAACAACTGGATTTTTATACCCAAGCCATTTTATCAATGGCTGCATTGGTAGGGCTTACCTCGTTTCTTATGTTAGGGCAGGGAAGATTGCTACGGCTGATTTTTTTGTTTGCGATGCAGGGCTTTTTATTAACCTTGACCACAGCATTGGCGGCATACAGCCTGAATAATCACCATCTGTATATTTCTGCAGTGCTGACCTTGGTATTGAAAGTGGCGTTTATTCCATGGATGTTAAGACGACAAGTTCTGCAAATGAATATGCATCGCGATATTGAAGCATTAAAAAATAATACCTTGGTGATGCTGGGTGGGGCCAGTCTGATGGTATTCAGTTATTACGTGTTGCATCCTATTGTGCAATCCTCATCGGTGGTGATGTTAAACGCGTTGGCGGTCAGTCTATCTGTGATGCTGCTGGGCATGTTGCTGATGATTTCGCATCGGCAGGCTATCTCTCATGTGGTCGGTTTTATGTCAATAGAAAACGGGCTATTTTTCGCAGCCATTGTTGCAACGAACGGCATGCCGATGGTGGTTGAACTGGGTGTTGCGTTCGACGTACTGGTGGCGGCGGTGCTATTCGGCATCTTTTTCCTGCATATACGCACCAGTATCGATTCGCTGGATGTCGATCTGCTGAACAAGCTCCACGAGGTGGATAAATGATTGCTGCTTATTTGGTGTTGTTAATACCGTTGGTTGGCATTGTCTTCTTCGCACTGGCAGGCCACAGAGAAGACAGCGGAAATCTCAATGTCCGATTCAACGGTGTTTCTCTGCTGGCGACTATTTGGCTGGCGATTAATGTGCTCAATCAAGGTACGATTGTGTCATCAGACAAGGCTTTTCTAATCGATTCATTTAATGTGTATTTGATTGTATTGACTGCCTTTGTCGGCTTCACCACGTCGATATTTTCGTCCCCTTATATGGCGCATGAAAAGGAACTCGGCAAGCTGAGTGATGGTCGCTTAAAACTGTACCATTCGATGTATCAGGGGTTTATGCTGGCTATGTATTTGGTGTTGACCACCAACAATATGGGCATGATGTGGGTGGCAATGGAAGGCGCGACACTGGCAACCGTGCTGCTGGTCAGTCTGTACCGTACCCCGGAGTCTATTGAAGCGGCGTGGAAGTATTTTATTTTGTGCGGCGTGGGCATCGCCCAAGCCCTGTTCGGCACCGTTTTGTTGTATTACGCGGCAGTGCAGATTGGCGATGGCGATAATGCTTTGCTGTGGACGGTACTTTACGAAAATGCGACTAAGTTAAACCCCGAAATTCTTGAAATCGGCTTTGTTTTTATGTTGATTGGTTACGGCACGAAAATCGGTTTGGTGCCTTTGCATAATTGGTTGCCCGATGCCCATTCCGAAGGTCCGACGCCGATGTCAGCGGTATTATCGGGATTGTTGTTAAACGACGCCCTGTACGCTGTGGTACGCAATAAAATGTTGGTGGATGGGGCGACGCATTCAAATGTGGCGGGTTTTCTAATGATGGGCTTCGGCATGCTGTCGTTTCTGGTAGCCGCCGTGTTGTTGCATCGGCAGAAAGATATTAAAAGGCTGTTCAGCTACTCATCCATTGAGCATATGGGACTGATGACTTTTGCCTTCGGGGTCGGCGGTCCGCTAGCCACTTTTGCTGCGCTATTGCATATGACCGTGCATTCGCTGACCAAGTCGGCTATTTTTGTGACGGTAGGCCATGCGGCTCAGCTTGCCGGAACCCAGAGAATAGAGCAGATACGCGGATTGATTAAAACCCAGCCCAAGATCGGCTGGGGATTGTTGATCGGCACCATTTCCATTGCCGGGTTTCCGCCGTTCGGCGTGTTCACCAGCGAGTTTCTGGTGCTGCTGGCTACCATGCACAGTTATCCCTGGCTGACGCCATTGCTGTTGCTGGGTATTGGTATCGCCTTTGCCGGACTGTTCAGGCATATACAGCCGATGGTTTACGGCGACAGGCCTGAAAACCAAAACCCGATTACAGCTAACTTATGGCCGGTCACGATACATCTGGCCTTGGTGCTTTGGCTGGGTCTGGCCATACCCGGTTTTCTGGCGCACTGGTTTTCACAGGCGACACTGCTAATTTCCGGAGGTACGCCGTTATGAATTCTTCAGATTGGATGGCGGATTTTTTAGACCAGCTGAGTATGGATATTGCGGTTATCCAGATCGATATACCGTCATTCAAACTGTGGCAAATCGAAAGCCACGCTTGGCAACGGTTTGCAGAATTGGCCATACAACAGAATTTGCGTTGGGCTGCCGGCTGGGCGGAACAGGTGCAGAGCCAGTTCTTTATTAACGCCGGTTTTGAAAAACACGGTGAATATATCCTGCTACGCACGATCATTAATAGTTCAAGCCCGGAGCTGCCAAGCCAGGCCACAGTTTATCCTGCTGCCAACCGCAGTGAACGCCATACGCAGGACATGTTTGGGATTAAGTTTATCGGACATCCCGATAACAGGCGCTGGACACGGCATCAAGGCTGGATTGAAACAAGCTATCCGTTACGGAAAGATTTCCCTCTTCAGGGTACGCCGGTAGGTATCACTCCGCCTGACATGGATTATCCGTTTATCAAATCCCATGGCGCCGGCGTTTATGAAATTCCAGTGGGACCTGTGCATGCAGGGATCATTGAGCCTGGACATTTCAGGTTTCAGGCCGTCGGCGAACTTATCCTGAATCTGGAAGAACGTTTGGGCTATGTGCATAAAGGCATAGAGAAAATTGCCGAGGGCAGGACTCCCGAATCCTTAGCTCGATTGGCCGGACGTGTTTCTGGCGACACCACTGTCGGACATTGTTGGGCGGCCTGTATGGCTATGGAGCAAGCGGCTGGCGTTGTCATCCCGCCTCGCGCCGCATTGATACGCGGCATTCTGGCGGAGCGGGAACGGGTTGTCAACCACATGGGCGATATGGGAGCGATCTGTAATGATGTCGCTTTTGTGTTCGCGCAAATGCAGTTTACTCGTTTGCGGGAACTCTGGCTGCGTACCAATGCCAAGGTTTTCGGCCATCGTCTGCTAATGGATAAAATTGTTCCGGGCGGCGTTGCGTGTGACCTGTCGGATGAATTCTGCGCCCTGATCAAGAAAGATATCGCCGAATTAAGAGTAGAGCTGACGGAAGTCATACTCGCGCTGGATCTTAATACATCTCTGGAAGACCGTTTGTATACGGCCGGTTTCTTGTCTGAAAAAACCGCCGCCGCATTCGGAACCGTGGGCTACGTCGGACGCGCCAGCGGGCAGGACTTTGATGTGCGCCGCGATGCGCCTTATGCGCCTTATGATCAGGTAGTGGTTAAGGTCGCAGTGGAAAATCTGGGCGATATTGCCTCAAGATTTTGGGTAAGGTACAAGGAAATCAGGGCAGCTTTGCGGCTGATAGAGGATTTCATTGACCAGCTCGTTGCCGGGGATGTGCGCTCCGAATGGCAAACACCACCGGCAGGCAGTGAAGGTCTGGGGATTATCGAGGGCTGGCGTGGCGAAATCCTCAGTCATATCCGATTTGATGCGGATAACAAAATTGCCCGTTTTTATCCGCGCGACCCCAGTCAATTGAACTGGCCTGCACTGGAAAAGCTGGTGCTGAATAATATCGTGCCGGATTTTCCTGTCTGCAACAAATCCTTGAACGGCTCTTATTCAGGCAATGATTTATAGGAAAAAACAATGCTGAGGCTTTTTAAAAAAATCTTGACCACGGGTGTCGTCACTGAGCCATTTAAGGTCTCCAAAGATGACGAACTTGAGCAGTTGGGAATCCAGATCAAACGGCAAATAGACCGGCATTTTTCCGGTAGTATCGCGATACGCCAGGTTGATGCAGGGTCCTGTAACGGCTGCGAACTGGAAATTCACGCCTTGAATAATCCTTTTTACGATATTGAACGTTTCGGTGTTCATTTTGTAGCCTCGCCAAGACATGCCGACGTGCTGCTGGTCACCGGACCGGTTTCAAGGCACATGCAAACCGCGTTACTGCGTACTTATGAAGCGACACCGAACCCGAAATGGGTAGTTGCTGCCGGTGATTGTGCGGCCTGCGGCGGTGAGTTCGGCGTGTCTTATGCCAGTTGCGGTGCAGTATCTAATGTCATTCCGGTCGATGTAGTAATTCCTGGTTGCCCGCCCACACCATTCGCGCTGATGAAAGGATTGTTAGGTTTAATTAACGCTAAAAGATAAAGAAGAGTCGTAGGATCTACTCGGTAGGGATACGCCGATGGGGCAGGGCGGCTGAGACCCCCCGTCAAATGCTCCGCTTCATGCACCCTTTGGAGTTCGAGCCACACTTGAGCCTGATTACTTGGGACGAGTTTTTCATTCGGGCTAACTCGACAAAGTTCGGCGAACAGTCCGGTTTCGATCAAAACCGTGCATTTGCGGGCCTGGGCTGGTCCTTTAATCAAAGCTTCCTGTCAGAAGCCGAACACCTTAATCAATATTTGGATGACGCCGCGCACACCAATAACATTATGCGTCACTTGATCATGGGATCGTTGTATATCAACTTTTAATTCAACCTTCGGCAACTTCCGCTGATGACAGCGAAGCGCATCGCTTGTGATGGATGTGGATTGATGCGCTTCACAACGTTCACCACATATTACGCACTGCGGTTCTCATAATTGTAGATCAGCCGCTCCATAGATTTTTTATCGTTTAAACATTGATCTATTTGTGTGACCAGCATCGTGTAGTAATGTCGGCGTAAAACAGAATCCGTAGGGCATTGGGGAGCGAGTTCTTCAATCATGGTACATAAGTGATTGAAAAAATGTCGTTTTAATACTGAATCCTCAGGGAAACCGGTATTGCTGTTTTTTGCGGGTGAGGCCGCTTCTTTTGCTTGTGGTTTTGTTGAAGCCTCAATATTGCTTACAGGCTTTTTGACAGGCTTAGGTGTAGAAGAAGCAACGGCTTTAGCATCGGTTATTTGTGAGTTTACGGCAGTAGGCTCAGCTTTAACTTCGACCTTGGGAGCCGGTTTGATTTCCGACGGCTGCTTTTCTTGCTGCGGTGGATATTTAGCTTCTTTTTTAAGTGGTTCTTTTGGTGCGTATTTAAATGGTTGGTTTGATGCGTAACCTGATGAGCTTTTTTTTCGCTTATTTAAAAAAACCATTATTGCTATTAACAAAGCGACAAGCACCACTGTAATTCCCAATTCGACCATAATAGCTCTCCCGATTTTGAGTTGTAATTATTGGATGTTTAAGCATTTATTTAATATTTGCCGATCAAAAAGCTATCACGAATTGATGAGGTGGGCAATAAGCATCAATGCTAGTCATATCTCAGAGAATCTGCCAGAGTAAGGTTGCATGGATAGCGATGGAGTAGGGCACAGCAATTTCCAATTTCAATTTTTCTTACTGTGGTGATAGCATGCTAACGTAAAAGATCATTCTAAATATTTTTATTGGGACGAATATGGCACGGTATGGCACGCATAAACCACTCAAACGAGGTTTTGGATTTAAATATGTTCTATTTCTATTTGGCGTACTCTGCTTTTTCATTTATTCGGCAAATGCTTTTTTGACCAAAATACAGACTCTAAAAGCTGCCAACTCTCAATCAATTAATACAAATCCACAGGGCGACTTGATTGCTGGGGGTATTATTTTGCGCGCTGACGCTGCGGGGCATTTTAGGGGAACAGCATTAATTAACGGTTACTCAATGCCATTTGTAATTGATACCGGGGCAACGCATACCATTATTCCGGCAAAATTGGCAGCTGCTTCCGGTTTACCTGTCGGCCTTACAATTCAGACAGAAACAGCGGGTGGTAAAGTTTTTGATCAATTAACCCATATCGACAGCTTAAAAATTGGTACAGCGGAAATAGGCAATCTTAATGCCAGTATTAATCAGCATCTTGATGAAGTGCTTATAGGCATGAGTACGTTAAAATATTTTCATATGACGCAAGATGTAAACACACTAACACTGGTGGCGTTTACCAAACCTGAAGAAATTGCCGAAATTGAAAAGAGCTTAACCGTTCCTCCGCCAGCACAACCTCGATGGGTTGCCCAGCCGGAGCCTTCCTTTTATCAGGCGCCTATGAGTCCGCCTAAAGCAAATCAACCTCCAAAAAACGCAAGAACTACTTGGACAAAATCAGTGACTTGTAACGACGCTCGATGCACAACCAGTTACAAGTAATCTCGGATGCTCAAATTCATGTTCGGGCTTTAACTGCTCGTCGATTTCAATCATCCTGCGCAGTTTTATTTTCTCTGACTACCAGTTAAGCAAGGGCTAGGTTCACAACAAAAAACATTATACGATCATATGATAAATAATACCCGAGGCGTCGCTATTAAAAATAGCTCGTCGTTTCATTCGTGATCAATCGGCAGCGTAAAGCTAGCATGTAGTTGTTGCAGAATGTTCACTACGTGCTTTGAGGGCTATTTTTGAATTGCTAAAACTTATATATGACTTCGCATAATGTATATTATGTTAAATTAAATATTATTACATGGCAGTCTAGTTTGCGTTAGCCCTGCTTTATATCAAATAGTGACACTCTACCGACTTTGCATATTGAGATTTAAACGATCAACATCCTTTTTTACCTGCATGTAGGCCTGGTCGCTTTTTTCTTCTTTTAATAACTTTTGAAGGCTGAATTGGGGCTATGGCTTATTGAACTTCAGGAAATGCGCTGGTAATTGGGACTGCATGAAGATGATTACTTTCGCTTAATTGCTAAATCTGTTGTACTTGAGTGATCTGCTTAATTGCTTTAGTGAAGCTCATTAATACTTTACCTGTAAAAATAACAGAACCCTATATCCGCCGCATGCGTTCGGCATCGCTCTTTGCCCTGCTCGTTACTTGCTCAGCAGGACGCCTAACTCGGCCTGCGTTATCTTATAGCTTAGCGCCACGCTTTAAAATATTATTTTATGGCCTTAACTAATAAACGGATACCATGAAGCAATAATTGACTTCTTGACTTTCAAACTGTTAATTTGTTGTTTTCAGAAACAATATCAGACCAGATTATTTTAATGAAAAATATAATATTTATATTGGCTGTAGTATTTTTTAGTTCAGATTGTACCGCTGATGCTAGAGTTTTAGCGGAAATACTGGCGAAAGCAAACGCCAGGTCTAAAGCCAGTGTTCTAAGAAATAAAAAGCCGAGGAATAAAGTTAAGCTGGCAAATAATATTTCAAAAAATGCAAAGCCAATACAAATTAAAAATAAAAAGCGGAAAGATATAGTCACCTCAGAACAGCTGGAAGTCAGAAATGATCTTGCTTATTTACCTGACCAAGATACGCCTTTCACTGGCAAGCATAAGGAATATCACCCAAATAAAAAGAAGTATATTGAAACGGATTATAAAGATGGAAAGAAAAATGGATTACTTGTGCTGTGGGATGAGTACGAGCATAAAGTCGGTCAATTAACTTTTATAAATGGAAGTTATCAGGAAAATTAATTTATAGGTTTCAGGCAAACCATTCATGTCCACTTCCAGCCAAAAAGCTAACAATAACTTTCGCTGAAAATCTTGGAAGCGGAGCACTGCGTAGCGAAGATTTTTAGTCCGCAGAAGCGATAGTGCATGTGTTTTCACGAAGCGTTTTTTGCGTAGTGAAAATGCAGGCTTTCCGACATCGCGTCGAGTCATTGCGAGAA
>DATBRD010000048.1:0-12163 GCA_036560465.1 Methylobacter sp. | reverse complement strand
TCATCAGTCGCTGGACTATCGGACCCCAGCTGATGTGTATTTGGCGAAGCGTCATGAAGAAACGGAAATAACAACTTTTTATCAACCCGCCTCTATCTTAATTACATGATTATTTGGTCTGGACAATGGGGAGTACCTTATTTTCCCGAAAGAAGAAACACCAGCATTAAAGGAACGGTAAAAAGGTTTCTTCTATTCACCATACAGTGACCTCTATTTATATATTAAAATTTAATTAGCAATCAAATACTTGAGCACATGTCTAGTGGAGTTCAAAAAACAAATGCACATCATCTCTACTTTGTATTATTTTCATAAGGATAGCTAATGTATTGTTAATTGTGATCTTTATGCTAGTAAAATCTACAACATTCGCATCGCCCTCTCTCATCCCAAGCCTTATCCATCCGCTTTACAGAAACCGGGTAAGCCGTCTTAAGCTGCTGAGCGAACAACGAAACCCTGAATTCCTCCAGCATCCAACGGAACGGGTCTTGTTCCGGTATTACCTTGTCTTTTTTGACTTTCTTCTCCACATCGTTCCAATACCGCGTCGCATAGCGGCTGACTTCCTGGACTTTTTGCAGGTTGTTATCCCGTTTATCCAATCGATATTGCCCGGCTTTCAAATAACGTGGGATGGCTTTAAGCTGCTGATACGGCGTGTTGCGGATAAACCCGGCATAAATCAGCAAGTCCAGCTGTTCGTTAATATCTTTAGCCAATGGATCATTCGCATTCAGGCGGTTCAGTTGCGTTTTAATGGCGCCATACAGTTCCATGATTTCCAGCGCGATTTTCCCAGCGTCATTAGCGGCGCTGATCAACCCGGATTTATTTTGCTGCAAGCTTTGCTCGAAGGCCTGCTGGGTACGGATGGTCCGACCTTCAACAAATACGCCGTACAGGGTTAAATAAAGTATGTCGTCTTTATACGAAACCTCAGCGTCGTTACCGACAATAGGATGTTTCGGCAAGCGGTTGTAGGTTAATTCGGCTGTTGCCGACTTCGGTATATTTTTCAATACATAAGTGCATTCCTTACGCAGTTGCAGTTGGAACAAGCGCATTAATCCGGCCTGATGCTGTAATGCAGCTTTTTGCTCGGTGTCGAAAATACGCACGCCGACCGCATCGCCTTCGTCTATGATCGCGGGGAATCCGACAAAGGATTGGCCTTTCTGGATAAACTGGTAAGTGTCCGGCAAGTCGTCGAACGCCCAGCCGATGCAGCCGGTGTAGTTCAGCTCGTCGGCGGCAATTTGGTCGAAGCTATCCCCGGCTTTGGCGGTATGCTTGAGCTGCAATTTTTTCAGGTCGCGGCCGTAATCCAGCAGTTGGCCTTGATCGTCGACAACCCGGAAATTCATCCTCAAGTGATCGGTCAAGGTCTCGGTATTCCACGCATTTAACGGAATCGCTTCGCCGGTCAGTTTTTTTAAACGGTTGCCCAGCCATTCCTGCAACGCGCCTTTAAAATCCGGTTCGATTTCAAGACATTGTTTGACGGTTTCAGGCACCGGCACAAAGTGTTTCCTGATGTTTTTAGGCAGGGATTTAATCAACGCAATGCATTTTTCTTCCAACAAACCCGGCACCAGCCAATCGAAAGCCGTTTGCGAGACTTGATTTAACTGATGCACCGGAATGATCGCGGTCACGCCGTCTTCATTATGCCCCGGCTCGAACCGGTACTGCAGCGGAATGGTCAGGTTGCCGATCTTCTTGCTGTCCGGGAAATCCCATTCGTTGACATAGTCCTGCCCCTGTTCCCGCGTTAAATCCTCCTTGGTTAAAAACAGGATTTTGGGGTTGGCGCGTTCGGCTGTTTTGCGCCAAGTATCCAGCGTAACGCCGCTGACGACTTCGGGCGGCAGTTTGCTGTCGTAGAACTGGTAAAGCCATTGTTCATCCTCGACCAAATCAACCCGGCGGCCTTTGTGCTGGATCATGCCGACTTCTTCGAGCAGTTTCTGGTTGGCGACATAAAACGGCGCGTTGCTGTGGTAATCATAATCGACCAGCGCCGAGCGGATAAAAATCTCCCGTGCAGCCTTGGGATCGACATGGTCATAGGGAATTTTGCGCCCGGCTTGCAGCGTCAAACCGTACAACAAAGTGCGCGAAGACACCATACAGCGCGCGCCTTTCTTCTCCCAATGCGGGTCGTAATAGTTGTGCTTGACCAGATGCTCGGCGCATTGCTCTATCCATTCCGGCTCGATCCGGGCGACATTGCGCGCATAAACTTTGCTGGTTTCGACCTGCTCCGCAGCCATGATCCATTTGGGTTTGAGTTTATGCAGGCCGGAACCGGGGAAGATAAAAAACTTCAGGTCGCGAGCGCCAAGGTATTCGTATTGCTCATGGCGGAAACCGATATTGGACAACAAGCCCGGCAACAAGGCGCGATGAATCTTTTCATAACCGGCATCGTCGGTATTCAGGGTCATTTTCAGATCGCCTTTAACCACCTGCATGATCTGCGCATGAATGTCGAACCACTCGCGCATCCGCATATACGACAGGAAATTGTCGGTACAGTATTTACGCAGCTTGTTGTTGGACAGGTGCTTTTTCTTGTCCTCGTAAGTATTCCAGACATTTAACAGCGTTAAAAAGTCGGATTCGGGATGGCGAAACGCCGCATGTTTCTGGTCGGCCTGCTGCATTTTATCGGCCGGTTTTTCGCGCGGGTCCTGCACGCTTAAAGCAGCGACAATAATCGCAACTTCGGTTAAGCAATGCTCATGAGCGGCAGCGATCAGCATCCGGGCAAGCTTGGGATCGGTCGGGAATTTGGCTAGCTGTTTGCCGACTTCAGTCAGTTTGCCCGATTTATCCAGCGCGTTGACTTCATGCAGCACGGTTTTACCGTCGCGAATCATCTTGTCTTCGGGCGGCTCAATGAACGGGAAGTCTTCAATATCACCAAGATTCAACGAGATCATCTGCAAAATAACCGCAGACAAGTTGGTACGCATGATTTCCGGTTCGGTAAACTCCGGCCGAGCCAGGTAGTCGTCGTGCGAATACAGCCGGATGCAGATGCCTTCGGCGACACGGCCGCAGCGCCCTGCCCTTTGGTTGGCGCTTGATTGCGAGATGCGCTCAATAGGCAAGCGTTGGATTTTGCTGCGATGGCTGTAACGGCTGATCCGCGCGTGGCCGGTGTCGATCACGCAACGAATGCCGGGAACAGTCAACGAGGTTTCGGCGACGTTGGTCGCCAGCACGATACGCAACTTGCCGCCTTTGGGTTTGAATACCCGCTCCTGCTCGCTGACGCTGAGTTTGGAATATAGCGGCAGGATTTCATATTGAGTCGGATGATGTTTTTTTAATGAATCGGCGGTTTCCCTGATTTCCCGCTCACCGCTAAGGAAAATCAGGATGTCGCCGCGCAAATCCCGGTACAGTTCATCGACGGCATCGAGTATTGCGTTTTGCAATTCGTCGCCGGTTTCATCGGTTGCTTTCTCGCCATCAACTTCCTCTTTCGGCACGATGGGCCGGTAGCGTACGTCCACCGGATAAGTTCGGCCTGAAACTTCAATAATCAGCGCTTTATTGAAATGATCGGAAAAGCGCTGCGTATCGATGGTTGCCGAGGTGATGATCAGCTTCAAATCGGGCCGTTTCGGCAATAGCCATTTCATGTAACCGATCAGGAAATCGATGTTCAAGCTGCGCTCATGCGCTTCATCGATAATGATGGTGTCGTATTGGTTTAAGTAAGGATCGTTTTGCGATTCCGCCAGCAAGATACCGTCGGTCATCAACTTAACTAATGAGTCGGCATGGGTTTTATCGTTAAAACGAATTTTGTAACCGACCGACTTGCCGATCGTCTCGCCAAGCTCTTCCGCGATGCGATCGGCAACGGTGCGAGCAGCAATTCGCCTGGGTTGGGTATGGCCGATAAAACCCGCCGCGCCCCGACCTATCGACAGGCAAATTTTGGGCAACTGCGTGGTCTTGCCGGAGCCGGTTTCGCCGCAGACAATCACCACTTGGTTATCTTGTATCAGTTTGGCGATGTCGTCTTTTTTACCGGTAACCGGCAAATCAGGAAAGTTCAGCACGGGAATACTGGCGAGGCGCTTATTTCTGGCCGCAACTGACCTTTCAATACGGCTCGCCAGCTTGCTCAATTCTTCCTCTGACTTTTTGCTGCGGCAACGGTCTAACTGCCGCTTTAATACATGCCTGTCTTGATTAAGACAATTAGGTAACTGGTGGGTGAGTTGCTTGATAAGATCGGGGGTGGACATCAAATACAGCCGGATAAATAAACATATTATACGTTAATTTATCTGTTTAATTGGTGTTACACATTGTCCACGAAAACCGCAAGAGGAAAGTTTGATAATGGATAATGCGGCTTTACTGAATGACCGTGACGGATGTTGATAAGGCGTGTCTTAGGAGGAGCATGAAATAACTTATTTTTAAACCACGAAGGGCATGAAGGATTAAAGTCTTCATGCCCTTCGTGGTCATTGCTTAAATTCATTGATGCGGGTTCAACTCTTAAGGCGGCCCTGCTCACCGCCCATCAAATCGTTTTAATTTGTCTTATCGGCACACCGCTATGCCGCTTCTGTATTCATGCTCTAACTGTTCACAGGCGTATTCGAAATATCTGAAAAATCAATTTGCCAAGACTCATAAAAATGGTTCGTTATCAGGTAAGCGCCCAGATTTATCCACTGCACCTTCCCGTCTAATATTGCTGAATCGGAGGTGATAGCGACCTTATCGCTATTTAGGATGACCTGATCCGGATTATCAATTAACTCCGCCTGCCAGTTCCAGCAATGAGCGCGGGCAATATTCCGAACTAATTCGGCAAGCCGACCGCTATTGGAAACGGGTTTGTCAAACAGCCATAGCGCACTTGCCGGAGAGAAGGCTTGTAGCACATTGCCAATGAGTTCAATCGCCTGCCCGGTTTCATGCACCAGCCGGTACGTCCCATGAATGCTGGCTATATCCCGTACGCAACCATCGCAGCAACGCAGCAACAATCCGCCTCCCATAGCCGTTTCAACGGAAATAATCAGGTTAAATCCGTCAATAACCAAGTGCCGGTCTTTGATTTGTTCAATCTCAAGGCGTCTTATATTTCTTAACTCCCGGTTGACATCCGAACAAGCCGCCCTGGAAATCGCCAGACGTTGACGCTTGGCAAGCTGATGATGGTCCCCGACCAATTGGATAGCCGAATGCCGTGCATAACCGCGATTTAGCAGCCAGCACAGCTCATAAACAGCATCACGCAAATGAAGCAATTGCTTACCGCTGAACAATACTCGATCATTCAGATGCCCATTGCGATGTCTTTGTTCATGGGTATTCATATAGAGGCCGGCACTTATCAATATTCAGAACTTGATTCATGATAAAGCATCCACCCATAATGAAACAGTATCCAGCTATTTATAAAACCCTGATGAGAGATTTAGACAAACTCTTTGAGGCACTCTCAAAGTCAGCTTTTCGCAGCAAATTCCACCTCCAAGGCAAAGATCTCATTTATCTACATGCCAAAGGGCTATCAACAGTTATCGCTCATGCAGGAGACTTTATTGCACAGCGCCTATCGCCGCCATTGCCTAAAAATGATGGCAAGCAAACTCCTTTTCGGGGACACCCGGTTTTTATAGCACAACATGCAACAGCATGCTGCTGCCGCAGTTGCCTGGAAAAATGGCACCGAATACCGAAAGGCCGCGCCCTTACTCCGGAAGAGGAAGCCTATGTGATCAAAGTTCTGGAACGATGGCTGCAAAATGAAATGACAAAACTTGCTTAACAAATGCCGTGCTAGCTGGTCAGCACGGCATTTCATTATTTCCATACCATTGCGGTGAAGTCCGCCAATCAATCAGACCCGGCATTCACAGCCACTGCCTCGCTAAGCGAGCACCTATAAGTGTTTATACCAATTGTATGTGCGATTCAGATATTGATAATTAAATCCAGAAGATGTGAATAGTAAATCATAACGTGTTAATTGGGAGGAGGTATCGTCGCAATGAACGCTAAACCATGAAAGAGGTGACATTATGAACGGCACTTATCAATACCGCCGAATATCTAAAGATGACGCGGCGGTTCTCTTCGTGGACCATCAGTGCGGTCTGACTGCGTTAGTACAAGACTATCCGCCCAGCGAGTTCAAAAACAGCATTATGGCCTTGGCCGATATGGCAAAGTTCTTCAATCTGCCTACTATTCTCACGACCAGTTTCGAGACAGGGCCGAACGGTCCCATTATGCCCGAGCTGAAAGAAATGTTTCCGCACGTTCCGTTTATCGCCCGCCCTGGCCAAATCAACGCATGGGACAACGAGGATTTCGTCAAGGCTGTGAAAGATACCGGCCGCAAACAGCTTATTATCGCCGGCATAGTGACCGAGGTCTGCGTAGCATTTCCTGCGCTGTCTGCGTTAGAGGCAGGCTACGAGGTCTTCGTCGTCACCGATGCAAGCGGCACGTTCAACCAGACTAGCCGTGAGGCGGCATGGCTTCGAATGGCGACTGCCGGGGTGCAACTGTTAAATTGGTTCGCCGTGGGTGCCGAACTGCAGCGCGACTGGCGCAATGACGTCCAGGGCTTCGGTAAGCTCCTTTGCGGCCATACTCCAATGTACCAGGACCTCATGGTCAGTTATGCCGCTAAAAGCCGAGCTTAACAAGACAGGGTATGGGAAAGGTTCCTGCCGTTGAAATGCCACTGAGGATGCCTGCTAAGTGAAGTATTAGTGATCGAGGCTGGCTTTGAGATTTTGCCCAAAAGAAATCGGCAAAGCCGCAGACTGCTGAAGTGCTTGTGTGATTAACATTCGACAGTATAGAAAAAACGATGAGATGGTTAACAAGGCGGGTCACCGACCGAGCAATCAATAACGAACCGCAGGACGGGGTAATGTACGAGTATGAGTTTTGTGATCTGGGATTAGCAGCACCTAGAAAATCACCTTCATGGAGCCTTTACACAAGCTTAAAAAAAACCGCGAGTTAACAATTAAATAAGGGATGCCCGATGAGAACCGAGACCGCCAAAACGCATGACAAAGCCCAAATTCGACAACTCATTAATGACCAAATGAGCGCTATTTGTATGAAAAATACGAATCAAATCATAAGTCATTATGCTCCGGGGGCTATCATCTTCGACGTGAAACCGCCGTTCCAAAAAATCAAAAATGTAAATGAGCTACGCCGCGCTTGGGATGCCTGCCTGCCCTGCCTTCCAGCCATATTCGGGACAGAGATACGTGATCTTGGTATTTTCGTTAGCGGTGACCTGGCGCTTGCCCACTGGTTCTGGCGCTTTACAGGAATGGACAAAGATCACCCGACAATGCAGACGTGGACACGGAACACTGTCGGCTATCAACGGCATCAGGACAAATGGCAAATCGTGTATGAACATTGCGCATCCTCCTTCGACCCGGAGACGTCTAAAGATGTACTCGCCCTCGAACCTTAGCCCGGACCCAGCCGCAAGAGCGGTTCCTAACCGCCATATATGATGACAGCCCCGTACCGAGGTAATAAATGGCTAAGGAAATAATAATCATAGCTACCGTTCTGTTCGTTGCGCTGGTCTTTTATGTAGCGACCAAGCCTGATATATTCCGCGTCCGCCGCGCCGCCAGCATCAAAGCGTCTCCCGAAAGAATATTTGCGCTAATCAGCGACTTCCACAATTGGATCGCTTGGTCGCCTTACGAGAAAATAGACCCGGAGATGAAGCGAAACCTCAGCGGTAAGTCACGCGGCAAAGGCGCTGTGTATGAGTGGGAAAGCACAGACAGTCATGCCGGTACAGGCCGCATGGAGATCATCGAGTCGTCGCCACCGTCCATGATCGCTATCGAACTGGACTTGATCAAACCTATCGAAAGCCACTGCATCCTAGAGTTTATATTGGAAACCAAAGGTGACGAAACTGACGTCACATGGGCCATGCATGGTACCAATCCCTACATTGGCAAAATCATGGAAATCTTATACGACCGGGATAGCATGGTCGGTAAAGATTTTGAGGAAGGTCTTGCCAATCTAAAGGCTATCGCTGAGAGATAAGAAGCATGGAGTCTTGCAATTACTCATCCAGCCTAACAATACAACAGCTGTGCGCCAAAGCTAACAACGCCTGTTATTTTTATCTTAATCATTAAAGTAAAGGAGAAATCCATGACAGTAAAACCAATTCCGGATGGCTATCACTCTATAACCCCGTACCTGATGATTAAAGGGGCGTCCGAAGCCATTGAATTTTATAAACGGGCATTTGGTGCAACTGAAATATTCCGTTTATCTCACCCAAGCGGTCAAATTGGACACGCCGAAATCAAAATCGGAGATTCATCTATCATGCTTGCCGATCCCTGTGAACAAGGCGCTTTCCAAGCCCCCCAGTCGCTGGGTGGCTCGTCGGTTGCTTTGCATGTTTATGTAGAGGATGTGGACGCTCAATTTAATCAGGCCATTAGCGCTGGAGCAAAGGCAGTCAGGCCGGTATTCGACCAATTTTACGGTGATCGCACCGGCATGTTGCAAGATCCTTTCGGACATATCTGGTTTCTTGCGACCCATAAGAAAGATATAACGCCGGAGGAAATCAACAAGCGCGCTGAAGCGCTGTTCCAGCAGGGTAATACCTGAGGGCTGTGTGGCTAAGGTCAGGTTAATTCGGTCACCGGTCGTTAGGCTACCAGACGGGTGCAAGCTTAAAAGCATAGTTTGCACCCAGTCTTTCAATAAATATTCCTTTACGAACATACAGCATCAGTCTAAATATCCACGGTCCTATTTTGATCAAACCGGGGAGCGACTTTCGAACCCACATAGCCCCTGGGATTGCATAATATTCTTGCCCCCGCTATGCGGTAGTCTATCTGGCTGTGGACATGACCGTGGAACCAGGCGGCAATCTCGTATTCATGCAGCAACGGTTTCATATCATTACAGTAAGCCAGTTTTTTAAGCGCATGAGCCGTATCATTCCAGCTCCACAAGGAAGGCGCATGGTGAGTTACCACGACAGTTTTCCCTGAAAACGGCTGTGCTAATGCTTGTTCCAGCCAAGCTTTTGAATTTTGGTGTAATTGACTGAACTGCACCGCATCAAAACGATTTTCGGCAAATTTAATCCGCCTGAAATCATTCAACGTTTTACTTAAAGCCTCGGCTGTCTTGTCGCCTTCAACAAACAAATCGGCCCAGAGTGTGCAACCCAAAAAACGCACGCCTTGAAATATAAAACAGTCGTTCTCAAGAAAATGCACATTGCTGCCAGCGCATTGGTCACGAATTAACTGTAACGTTTGTTGATATTCATGAGTATAAAACTCGTGATTACCGGCAATATAAACAACGGGTTTATTGAAAGTTTTAAGCCACTCCAGGCCTTGCGAACTGATGCCTATATCGCCTGCTGCGATAACAATATCGGCATCAATATCCGGGGCTTCCAGTGCCCCGAACTCCAAATGTATATCAGAAAAATAATTTATCCTCACACTAAACTCTACTTAATAGCCGGTATAGGCGTATAATTTAACAATTTATTCCAGATAACCGTAACCTTTTTCAAAAGATTTTGTATATGTCTATTAGCCTTAGAAAAATCACCCATCAAGTTTTAGTCGGCAATGTTAAAGTCGGCGGCGGCGCTCCAATCGTTGTTCAGTCTATGACCAATACCGATACCGCCAACATTACCGCAACCGTTAATCAGATCATCGAACTGGCCGCTGCCGGTTCCGAACTGGTCCGCATTACGGTCAATTCCGAAGAAGCAGCCGCTGCCGTTGCCGAAATCCGCAATCAATTAGACAAAAAAGGCAACTCGACCCCGATCGTTGGCGACTTCCATTTCAACGGTCATAAGTTACTGGAAAAATACCCCGACTGCGCACAGGCTTTAGATAAATACCGAATCAATCCGGGCAACGTAGGCCGCGGCAAAAGCCGTGACCCGCAATTTCAACAAATGATTGAATTTGCCTGCCGATACAACAAACCGGTGCGCATCGGCGTCAACGGCGGCAGCTTGGATCAATCGGTGCTGACCCGTTTACTCGACGAAAACAGAAGCCTTGCAACACCCGAACCTTTGGCCGCCGTCACCCGCAAAGCGATCGTGCTGTCCGCACTGGAAAGCGCCGCTAAAGCCGAAGAACTTGGGCTTGGCAAAGACAAAATTATCCTGTCCTGCAAAATCAGCAACGTGCAGGAACTGATCAGCATTTACCAAGACCTGTCCAGCCGTTGCGATTACGCATTGCATCTGGGTCTGACCGAAGCGGGCATGGGCTCCAAAGGCATCGTCTCATCAGCCGCCGCTTTGTCGGTGTTAATGCAGCAAGGCATCGGCGACACCATCCGCATTTCACTGACACCGGAACCCGGCGCATCCAGAACCCAGGAAGTCATCGTCGGCCAGGAAATCCTGCAAACCATGGGCTTTCGTTCATTCACCCCGATGGTTATTTCCTGCCCCGGTTGCGGCCGCACCACCAGCGATTATTTCCAAAGACTGGCGATGGATATTCAAAGCTATTTACGCGATCAAATGCCGGTCTGGCGCAAGCAATATCCGGGCGTCGAAACCATGGAAGTTGCGGTTATGGGTTGCGTGGTTAACGGACCCGGCGAAAGCAAAAACGCCAATATCGGTATCAGCCTACCCGGCACCGGCGAAACTCCGGTAGCGCCGGTTTATGAAGACGGTGAAAAAACCGTTACTTTGAAAGGCGACCGGATTGCCGAAGAGTTCCAGGAAATCGTGCAACGGTATATTGAAAGGCATTACACTCAGTAAATATCTTTAATAGCTGATATAGAGGTCACCCTCTATATCAGCAGTTATTTTATCTACCCCGCTACAGCTCCGTAGGTTGGGTTAGGCGCATCTTTTCGCGCCGTAACCCAACAAGTTCGCTCTGCAAATGCCGAGTCACGCTACGCTATTTAGCCTACGGTACTACCCTCTTAACTCATGAATTTTGAATCCCCTAACCATTTTGAAACAGCGATTACCGCAACTGCGCGGCGTATCCAGAAAGCTAAGCCATTGTTAGCCGAAGATATGGATTCTGTAATAGCGCGTTTTCCTAAAACCCGCTATTACGGCAGTAAACGCCGCTTACTGGGCTGGATTTATCGTGCCCTAAAAGATTTGCCATTTAATACTGTGCTAGATGGCTTTGGCGGCACCGCCAGTGTCTCGCTACTGTTCAAAGCGATGGGCAAACAAGTCAATTTTCACGATGGGTTGCATTGCAATACAGTTGCCGCTCAGGCCTTGCTGGCCGATAAAATGCCTTTTGCCGAAATTGCCGAGGCTTATGATTTTATAGATCAAATTAAACCGAATAACGGTTTTATAAGTAAAACATTTTCTGAAATGTATTACACGAACGAAGAAAATCGTTGGTTGGATGGTGCAGCCAAGGCTATTCATCAAATAGCTGATCCAATTGAACGTAGTATATATTTTTATTGTTTATTTCAAGCCTGTTTAAAAAAACGGCCATTTAATCTGTTCCATCGAGCTAATTTAAACCTACGACTTAACCCTAACGTTACTCGCTCATTTGGTAATTGGGTGACTTGGGAAAAACAGTTTTCTGAACTGATGAAAGAAAGCTTTCAAGATATTCAAGAAATCATTAAGCCTGCAAAACAAGTCGTTAATATTTTACCTCATGGGGATATTTCCAGATTAGATACTGGTTATGATCTTATATATCTTGATCCACCTTATGTAGGACTAACAAGATCGAGCGAAGATTATTTAAAGCGATATCATTTTTTGGAAGGGTTAAGCAAATATAAAGAATGGAACAAAGCAATTGATCAAAACTCGTCTATTAAGGCGTTTAAGTCAATTTCTCACATCAGTGAATGGCAAAACAAACGTGAGTTTCGTGAGCGGCTGTTTGATGTGGTTAATAAACATAATCAGTCTATTGTGGTGCTTTCTTATTTATCAGGAGCATTAAGGTACTCCCCATTGTCCAGACCAAATAATCATGTAATTAAGATAGAGGCGGGTTGATAAAAAGTTGTTATTTCCGTTTCTTCATGACGCTTCGCCAAATACACATCAGCTGGGGTCCGATAGTCCAGCGACTGATGA
>DATBRD010000047.1:0-55243 GCA_036560465.1 Methylobacter sp. | reverse complement strand
GAGCATTATTGATTATTTGGCTTTTTATAATGGAAAACGCATGCACTCAAAACTAAGCTATCAATCCCCGCTGGAATTTGAACGGGAATTCTATAGGAAGACTGCTTAAGAAAGTGTCCTGTTTTAGTTGACCATTACACTCAAGAAAATCATCATGGTCTAGCAACAACCTTAACTCGCTTCTTCCCGTGTTAGCGTCATATTCCAAGTGCACAAAAAAACCATGCAATTTTTTACCAAAGTATTCAATATCATTTGTTTCAATGTAAACGCACCACTCAGGCAGTCTGTAAAATACATCGACCGGAATATCACCGGTTATTGTTGAATCAATTAATGAACTTTCCAGCGTTGTATCAAATCGGTAGATACCTTGGGTGATCCGCCATGAACCCAATGCGGTTAGTATTGAAATATCGTTAATAAAAGAAAATGGCAACCTATCTTTGTTAATTCGCTCTGAAATAATGGCATAAAACCCAGACATCGGTAAAAAACACCAATTCGGCCAATTTGGTATATCTTTGCCGCGAGCTTGACGTAGCCTATCAATTAACTGCCAAGCCTTAGGGTAAAGCTTGTTAAATTTTTGAAGATGTTGAAGTGGTCTGGAATTCATTATTTTGCTCTCAAATTTAAGCCAACCTCAATGTCTATGTATTGAAGTTAACTGGGTTAAAGTCTTATGAAATCGATAACTAACGCGCAGCTTATGGAGGAGAAGCTGCATGCTACACACCCAATTTCGTTTATATGAAGAAGTTGCTTATTCGACCTGATTTAAAGAGACAGCCCTGGGGCGTAGTCTTTTTTCGAGACACGCAATTCTGCTGGAAAACGGTATTTTTCACCCTCACGACTGTAGACAATCAGCATAATGTCTTTAGCTGGTACCGCTATAATTCGATCGGTCTGCACTGTTCCAAGGGTAATAAAGAACGGTGATTCGCTGTGATCATCAAAAACGACTTCGATATCATTACGGTATTGAATGATGACTATTTTTTTACCCGTGCCAATTTCACCTAAATACTGTTGTTGAATGTCTGGCACTAACAACCTACCAACTCCAGAGTTCCAGCTTAGATAAAACAGTCCCTGTTCTGCCTGAGGTAAGTCGAAATAGTTAGTCTCCTTGATTTCTCCACCTTTGTTCTCGATCCTAATCATGGAATTATAAGGTGACTCAAAATCACGATCGCCATAGGTGTAATCAACATAGTCAGTCGACTTAGTTCCAGATTGCTGGGTTTCTGTTGTAACCTGACTTACTTCTTTATTCATATCATGAAGAAATTTTTGAGCGCACGGCAAACCGTGCTTAGCCGCGCTTATGATCCAGGCCACGCCTACAGCGTTATCTTGCTTGACCCCCAAGCCATACCAGTATTTCAGGCCAAGGGAGAATTGAGATTCATCATGATTTTGCTCGGCAGCTTTTTGATACCAAATTGCTGATTGAGTATGATCTTCTGGTACTTCCATACCTTGACTATAACGAATTCCCAATTCATTCTGAGCTCGAACTAGACCTTGATTTGCCGCTTTCAAAAGCCATTTCAACGCTTGATCAGTGTCACGCTTAACATGATCCCCCGTAAAATAAATTTCGGATAGGTTATGCTGAGCATCGGCGTTGCCAGCTTCAGCTGCTTTGTGAAACAAATTCAAAACCAATTGAATTTCTTCATCAGTTTCCGATGAATTCCAGCAAAGTTCTGCCAGATTATTCTCAGCAATAGGATCGTTTTGTTCCGCTGCCTTGCGATACCAAGTCACTGCTTCAGCAAAATCCTGCTCCACACCACGACCATACTGATACATATCGCCTAAGCTATTTTGAGCGCAAGAATTTCCTTTAGCAGCCGCTTTACGGTACCAATGAACAGCTTTTTTGAAGTCTTTAGTCAAACCTTCCCCATTTTCATAAATTTGACCAAGGCGGAATTGGGCTTCAATGTTGCCTTTCCCTGCCAAATTGCGAATTAAGGATGCATCATGTTTAGGAGACGAAGATTTTTTTAATGTATTCATATTCACCAAATTAAAAGTTAAGGGTTAAAAGGTATCTGCTGACACGGACATTTTTTTAAGACATTTTCAATGTCTCGTATCAACCAGCCCCCCCTTACTTGCAGAACTCCACCAAAAGGTTCAATTAATTTGAGATTATTTTTTGTAAAAAACTTTACTTGCCCTACAGCAAGAACCATAACCGCTTGTTTAATATTGACTTACAATCAAAATTACTTGGTATTTTTTTAGATTGCCCCCTGCTAAAAAACTGATTTTCCCAGGCAACTAGTGCGGCCTATATATCCAAAGTATAAGTTCAAGGACTGTTCGTTATTTGCTTTAGACGTGCAAAACGCAGAACTCAATAACCTTTTTGTTCTATGTATGAACTATTCCATAAAGCGGACAGCTCCCTTCTTTCTCGTCATACTAAGTCGGTAGCAGACAGTTTTTGCTCACTATCTGGCTTGTTCATCGCATCAAATCCATGTTTAATATTGGGCCCGGTTCAGAACGGCTCTATTGGCTTAATCGCTGATTACGCTTCTCACAGCCTCAATCGGTGACATATTTTCTTATCATTTATCATTGGATTGAATGTATTGTTTATGGTTGAACTGCCAATTCCCCAACTTTCTACATACTTGAATGAAATTGCCCAAGGCAATCCACAAGCAATTGGTCAGATCTACCGGCACTATCAAATTCCTTTATTTGCGTATGTACGACATTTGGTAATCGACGATTCGATAGCAAAGGACATAGTTCACGAAACGTTTCTTACCGTGTCACAAAAACATCAGCGCTTCGACATTGATGGCAATGCAAAGTTTTCGACTTGGTTATGTGGTATAGCTAAAAATAAAGTCAGAACTTTACAGCGATCAGGGCGGCGCTTCATCGATGTAGGTGAGGATTTTTTGACCGAATACTCAACTGATCACTCATGGGATCTATCGCGGAATTACGAGGATCATGAATTAAGTGAAATTATGCAAGGCTGTATCGATAAGTTACCGGAGCCACAACGTGAAGCCACTTATTGGGTTTACTACAAAGATATGCTGCAAGAAGATGTCGCTAAACAATTCGCAACATCTCTCGGCACCATAAAAACGAGACTACTTCATGCGCGAGCAAAAATTCGCGACTGTTTAGGCAGACTTGATTCCTCATGGAGTAATAAACGATGATAGATGCATCTGATTTGCTGCGATTTCGTGAAGAACTGCCTTTTTACGTAAATGGTACGTCGGGGGCTGAATCCAAAGCTTTCATGAGTGAATGTTTGAATAAACAGCCTGATCTACAAGCCGAAGTTGAATTTACTCAAGCCTTACGCAGCTCTGTTAAATTGGTGGGTGCTAACCGACGTGAAGATGAAGGACTGGACAGATTATTGCAAGCTATCGAGGCTCAGCAAGCCAAGACATTTACATACCGATGGAAACGCTTTCTGGAATCCTGTTCCGATTGGGGACTATCACCCGCATTCGCAGCAATGGCTTTTATCGCCGTTGTTCAAAGTGTTATTTTATGGCAGTCCCATATAACAGGAGACACGCTGACTAATGCGGCTCAATATCGCAGTATGTCAGAAACCGTTAGTGCCGCTGACATGAAACTCACTATCAACCCCGATATAGGCTTTGGCAATTTGGTGGTTTTGTTGCGCCAAGTTGGTGCGCATATTGTTTACGGCCCATCTGAAAGTGGTGAGCTATGGATTGCTTTAGACGATCATAGTCAACTCAAAACGATAGCTAAACAATTGCGTGAAACCCCAGGTATCATCGATGTTATTGAGGTTGGTCAACCTTAAAATCGGCTTATTAAACAGGCTGATGAAGACTCTTTCTTCTCACATTCCGTCAGAGGGACGCTAAAACCATGCCGCCCAGTTTCTTCAATCACCTGTTACTGATCAGTTTGTTTGAGCTGAAAAGAGCTTTTGCAACCCGAAGAGGCCTACTGTCGCTGATCACGTTTGCAGTCGTTTGGTATTTTATTCTGCTCTATCCGCTGAGATTTGCTGCTGAGCTTTTGGCGCAGGAAAAAGGTTTCAAGCAGGATTTCGGTTTTCTTGATTTCATCGGTTTGGGGTCCATACACCATTGGCCCATTCCGGAGTTCGGCGTATTCTGGCAGTTGGCCTTGATTATCTTCCCGATATTGAGCATCACACTGGCAGCCGACCAAACCTGCTCCGATCGTGAGCGCGGTACTTTACGGTTTATTGTCCTGCGCAGCAGTCGCGACCGGGTATTTTTTGGCCGGTTTGCTGGCGTTATGGTGATTCAGGCACTGCTCATCAGTGCGGCCGCCTTCAGTACCTTGGCTCTGGCTCTGTATCGGGATGCCATGCTGTTTTCTTCGGCCTGGCCGAATTTGCTCGCCCTCATCGTTAACTTGATTTTGGTCGTTCTCCCCTTCACAGCCTTGATGGCCACCTTATCCGCTCAAGTCAAAACAGCCCGGCAAGCCACTCTGTGGGCTATTCTGATCTGGACGTTTCTGGCCGGCCTTATCAATGGTCTTGCTAACTACCTGCCTGCGCTCGCTTTTCTTAAACTCTTGATCCCCGGCTATCAATTAGCTGAGCTAACACAACTTTCAGGATGGCAACCCCTGCAATTGGCGTATATTCCGCTTCTGCAAACCTTTATTTTGTTAGCCTTCGGGCGCTGGATCATGGCAAGGCAAGTTCTATGAAGTCCCCGATTATTCAATGCCAACAGCTTAGCCACGCCTATGCCGGCAAAGTCGCATTGTCCAATGTCACGTTTGAACTGGACGCAGGTGAACCGATCGGTTTGGTGGGACCCAATGGCGCTGGTAAAACGACCTTGCTCAATATACTGTCCGGTTTTTTGCGCCCCACTTCCGGCAGGGCCAGGTTGTTCGGTCACCCACCAGGGGCCGTGCAGCTCAATGGCCAGGTGTCGGCACTCCCTCAGGATGCCAGACTAGACGCCAGCTTTACCGTGACCGAGCAGTTAGTTTTTTATGCGCGGCTACAGGGCATGGCTCGTCAGCAGGCCATGCTGGAAACCGGCAGAGTGCTGGACGCCTTCGCCCTAACAGAGGTCGGCCATGAAAAACCGCCGGTACTCAGTCATGGCATGGCCAAACGGGTCGCGATTGCCCAAGCGCTGATCGGCCATCCGGCGTTGGTATTACTGGATGAGCCCACTGCCGGGCTTGATCCTGTGAATGTCCGAACGGTCAGGGCCGTCATAGCCGAACAAGCGTCAAGGACCACTTTTATCATCAGCTCTCATGATTTGGCTGAACTGGACCGGCTGTGCCAGCACGTGTTACTGCTGGAAAACGGTCGATTGCAGACAGAGACGATAAGAGAAGACGAGCAGCCAACGGCTTCCCGGTTTATTACCCTGCAAATGGAGCCCTGTCCGGCGCTAGACGTGATGGCTAGCCTCAAAGCGTTAGACGGCGTCTTGCAGGTCACTAATCCGCAAAAAAATGAATTTATCGTGGAATATAACCCTGGCGTGCAGCCTAATATGGATCAGCTACTGATGCAGGCTATCCATGCTCATCACTGGCACTATCGACAGTTGAGCCACGGCAAGACCTTGGAAGAAAAGCTCTTTTTTAAAGGTTAACGGGACGAAAAACTGAAAAATTGGATAAGACAGAAGCTGTCACAATCCTGAACCGGGCATAACCCAGTGAAGAGCCTCACCGTACAAGACATCTACCCAGTTTTCATCAAAAGCACCGCCGTCAGCGTAGATGATCTCGCCAGGCATGATAGATTGATCCATAATCTTGCAAAGCTGTTCCGGAGCCCACCTCTTCCCTGCACTGCTTCCGGCTAATGCCATGAACTTGCTGGGCGTTATAATCCAATCTTGTTAATCAGCTTCCAAATTTTGCCAGTTCTTTTAAAAACAGCGTCCAGATTACCAGCAGAAATTTACATCTTGTTGTTTTTAAAGAAACCGATCGGGTCAATGGCTAGTAATGCCAACGCTAATACCGGAAAAATTCGGATGCTGATTAACATCCCTTAACATAGCTGTGTTAATCTGCAGTCTAACGAAGCGAAAAACGCAATAATTCTAATGTTCCAATATTGGTCCAACATGGCGCTCATCCAGAGCGCAATTACAATTGCGGTTTCGTTTTTTCAACTTTTCGGGCCGCGCCCGGTTAGCTTTACATTAGGCTTACATATTAAAATTTTAGTTGATCCTTAATTATGCCGAATATACGTCAAACACATTGCCTTAATTGTCCTGGAGGGCAATCTCAAAATCCGGCCTGTAGTCGCGCAAATCAGCCTCTTTCAAAAGAATTCAATAGCTCGTCTGTTTTGCTTATTTTCCAAGCACCGGGAATTGATGAATGGAATACTGGACAACCAATCATAAGCCAAGGTTCTCGTAGTGCGGCAGCACGAATAAGAAACTCTCTTGTTAGGCTTGGAAAATCACGCGGAGATTTTGACATAACAAACAGTGTGCAATGTTACCCCGGCAAAAATAGTACAGGAAGAGATAAGCGTCCTAGCGAGACCATGCGTAAAAACTGCCAGTCATGGCTTGCAACAGACATTGCATCACATTATCAAACAATTGTGGTTTTTGGGGCGTGTGCAAAAAAATCCGTGCTAGCATTGGGTTACAGCAATGATTCACGTTTTAAATTTTTGAATCACCCTTCCGGCGGTTTAACAAACTTAGATCTGGACAATGCATTGCGCTAAATATTCAATCCACATGTGCGCATTCATGTACGTAATAGTTTTTTGGCTTTGGCTGTTCTTGCCTAGCCTAACAAATCGATCAAATGGACGCGCCCCTACCGTAACGTTATGCGCCTTCAGAGTTTAAAAACCATCTATGATTTTAAGTAAGAAAGCGCTGGAAAAATTAAGGGATTTGATAAACGAAGAAACGGAATATCGTTCAGGCCCAAAGCTCGTTCAATTCTTTAACAAGATAGGATTTACTGATTCTTATGGGCAGGGATTTCCCTCTCGTTGGCTATACACAGATTCAAGGTTAGAACAAATTAATGGAACACCAAATTTAGATAAATGTATCAAAGAAGTGTTTGCTCCTATAAATTTCGTTGGACGTATTTACGGACTCGATCAGTGCATTCAAGATTTCAACCAATTTTTAGCATTTGATAAATGGAAGCTTGTTAGAAAAGAAGCAGATATTTTGCTTCAACGTCTGGAAAAAGTAGAAATAGCTACTGAAATTGAAAAAGACACAGAAAACGAGTTTCTTATGCGTGAATTCAGCAACGTAAATGTTCAAGGTCTTGGCTTAGAGGGTGCGGTAACAGATGTGCTTCAGTTTAGAATAAAAGAAATTGAAAAGTGCTTTTCGTCTGAATCACCGTTGGCAGTCATTCTGCTAGCAGGTAGTACTCTGGAAGGCATATTTCTAGGACTGGCAACAAAGCACCCGAAAACATTTAACACAGCTAGATCATCACCAAAAGATGGAGCAGGGAAAGTTAAGCCATTTCACGAATGGAATTTAGCGGGATTCATTGACGTAGCTAAGGACTTAGGTCTTATTCAACATGATACGCATAAATTTAGCCACTCACTTAGAGAATTTAGAAATTATATTCACCCGTTTGAACAAATGAGCTCGGGGTTTAGCCCAAGAGTACACACGGCTAAGATCTGCTTACAAGTGCTTAAGTCAGCAATTTACGAAGTCAATGAAAATATTGGGAAATATCAGGCATAATAAGTCAGTCAAAGGGATGCACCGCCCGTTGGCGACTTTGGGGTTTGATTTCTTATCACGGTTCGGCGGCCTCGTTTCGCTTTCGTTAGCAGCACGCCCCTTACTATAACGTTGGGCGTCACATGCCACGACCCTTTAACTCATCTCAAGACAAAATCCTTGAACGCCTTGACCTTGACGCGATAGCGGACCCGGGAGACAAGATTCGAGAGTGCGAATTCTTACTTGGCCTAGCTTCCTTCGAAACGGATCGCACGCGATTCAGGTGGTTAGTCAGCGCGTACCTGAATGCCGTCTACAGCTACTTCGAAACCACGGCTCTCTACGCTTCGGTCGCGCTCACAGACCCACAGACTGGCGACCCTATTGAGGACATAGAGGCAATTGAAAAATTGCGCACTTACGTCCGCGTCGTTCAGAACGAGAAGAAGCCTTACTACGTAAAGACCGCTGGGCTGCATCCGACCATCGCGCGCCTCTATGAGGTTCGAAAGGCTGCGACTCATCATTTTCCGTTGGCCATCATGGCTGCTGGGCCGAATCTACCCGAGGATTTCCACCTAGGCAACATAAAGGGCGAAGGCGAACCTTTGCTGACACTCTGTCGCGAAGCTCTAGCCGTTATCAAGCAAGTACAAGCTGAGACCGAAGCGTGAGCTTCACCTGCCAGAGACATCCAGCCCATCATTCTGGAAAACGGCTTTCAATATTTGCCACTATTAGGCGCTGAGTTTTTCAGTCATAAAATTAACATAGTTGATACTATCAACATGATAGGGGTTAGCTGTTGAGAAATTTACACGCTCTTTTTTTGAAAACTGGCAAGATTTAGACGCCGTTTTCTATCCGACGCCCTATAGCTGCTTTCTGTATGTGTATGCTAGTAGCCAATTTCATTCTGAAAGCAAAATCATATTCAATAAATTCAACTCATTCGATGCGGCAAGATATCTGTTATCAAAAATCAGGTCCAGCCTTGCCGGATCATGTTCACCAATCACAGCCGCATAAGGAATATCGTCATAACGGGGGATGACTGGTAGCACTTCGCCTGTGGTCGCCAAGCATGCCCCTAGAGAGTCCCGCCAACTACCTTCGTCATCTCCCAGTGATGGCAAGCGTCCGCTAGCATCTTTTTTCCAAAAACGCGGATAATCCAAGGGTACAGCAAGCCAGGTGGAAGGGGTCTTCAGAGATTTTACCGTTGAAAATTCACGCGTAGCCTCATCTTTCTCACGCGCTAAAATCCGATAGAGCTCTTCCGCCGGCTGCCTTAATTTAAAAGGCAACTCGATATCGCGGTGTATGTGCCCAAGTTCACCGAACAATTTCGATATCTGGTGGCCCACATCCGTTGACCAGCCTTCGATATTGAATCGTTCTTGTTTATCCAGATGCTCCCAATGCTCCAGCCAGAAAGGGCCTGTACAATAAAGATGATCCGGCAACAGACTTTCTGGCTCCTCATGGGGTGATATTAAAAGAGGCGCATTATCAGCGCTGGCCCGCTTGGAAAAACGCTGAATATCCTCAATTCGAGCTACGCTTTTAAATTCGCGGGATTTTGCTGTCGCGTCCAGTGAAAATTTCGAAAACAAAAGCTGAGTATTCTTATGGGCATTTGCAACTAAACCTCGCCGATTAGCATCAGACGAATAGTCCCGTAGAAAAATATCGGCTTCTTTCAAAAACGCTCTGACATGGGTACTCATCAACGAACGCATTTCTTCAGTGCCAATCCCACCCACCGGCACCATGGCGAGATTCTGCTTATCCAATCCCGCATCTCCAACAATCCTGGTATAAATGGTTGCTCTCAGCATGACTAGGTACGTCAACAGATCACTCACCTGCCTTAGCCATTGGCGAAGCTCGGTCGTATCGTTTTGAGGCAGGAAATCCTGGAGTAGCATAACTAATCGGCGATCTTTCCAATCCCCGTCTTCTTTCACCTCGCCGCTATCTGCCGTGTAAGCTTTGCCGCGTCCCCGATAGATTAACTGGGCAACTTCCATCAATGCGGCCTCAATCCCAAACCGGGGGATCAAAGCAATGATCCAGTCGGTTTTTGGAAAAGACACGCCGCGTGCCCCGCTTGAAGTCATTAAAAAAACCTTCACCGTATCCCTGCGATTATCCGCAATCAGCGCCTTGCGTTTAGTGGCCGTCACACTTGAATCCAGGATTGCCACCTGTTCTGGCTTTAACATAGCCTGACTGTCTTCGTTCGACACCAACGCCGACTCAATTGATCGAAGAAACGCTTTGTCCTGTGCAAAAAAAATCACTTGATCCGCACCTGCATCCGTTGCGCGCTTAATTTCCTGGATGACATTAGCAAGAATGGCTTCGCCCTGTTGCTCGGCGATAGATTGGCGCACGGTCTGTTTTTTTCCGTCGGATTGTTCTCCAGGCCTGACCATATCCAGCCGAACCCGATAGTCTACAGACAATGTCGAGGCTGGATAGCTGTTGGTCATGATATGTAATACCGGAAGACGCCTGCCCCCAATCCTGATCGGCACCATGGTCAGCCGAAATGGCCTCTTTCCTGCGCTTTTGGAAATCAGCACTTTGTCGGGAGCCCGCTTTCCACTATTGAGGTAACGGTCCAAGACGATTTCATTACCCAACGAAGCATCCGATATGATGAGAATCACCTTAAATATCGGATCATTCTCAAAAGGCCTGATGAACTGTTGATTGAGCCATTTGGCAATCGCATGAATGCATAGGGCACCGGCACCGTCCCCCGTGAGCTCGTCGACCATGACGACAATGGTTTGGAATCGGTTTGCAAAAGCCCGCCTTTCTTGCCTACCGGCAGAATGATTAATCGGATTTCGAAAAAGATGATCCAGAGCAGACAGCGTGCTTTTATCACCGCCCAATTCTCGATAACCCTGGATGGCGGCAGTCAGAACAACTCGGTTAACCTCAGGATTTTCTGCAAGCAGGTTGCGTGTTGTAGAGGACAGAACCTTCAAAACGCCTGGTCGGTGGATATCTTCCATTCGATCCTGACGTTCAGTTTCGGCACGTTTTCGATGACTAGCGCCGATATGGATGAGTTCCAGCGCTTCTTTTTCTGAAGGAGTCAAAATAAGCGTGCTGCCTTCAGAGTGGGTCAGGTTTTCAACCCCATCGACCACCACCGCGCTATCGACCTTTCGTTTAGAGGCAGTTCCTTCCTTCACTTGCTGTTCATACCACGCATTGGCGGCGCCAATGAGTTTAGAATTGGTCGTCACGGTAAGTGTGCCAGTGGGCTGTTTACTCTGCCTGTCACGAGCAAGGTTTTCGGTGACGTCATCGTTAATGATCACTCGTGGACTGACATAGAGAAACAGAAATCCCTCGCTGGATTTATTGAGGGCGTCGACCACCGCTGTCGTTTTACCGATACCGGGATTCCCTTCAAGGCCAAGCACGGTCATTTGGCCCGGTACAGATGCTCGCATACCTGCAATAACAGCCGATGCGTGCAAATCGCGCAGCGGTATGTCATGATTAGTTTCAACTCGTTGAGCGAGTATGTCCGCCAAGGCCTGTTTAGGGGCTCGTTTCAAAAAATCCGCTATGCCTGGCTCCGCGTCAACCCAGGATAATGCCTGATCCCATGGCATTGTCGCCATTGGATTAAGAAATCCCTCAATGTCTTCTGAAAAATTAAATGCTAAGTTATTGCCGAGAACTGGCATCTCGCACATTTCGCGAAACTGACGACTAATGGCCTTCGGCAAGGCCTTGCGAATACTATCAAACGCAAACCGAATATGATCATCCAGTGCCTCTTCGTCGCCATCAGGCACTTTTGTGCTCTCGCGATAGGCTCGGCCCAGGTTGTTAATCAAGGCCCCCCTTGGATCAACCTGCTCTTTTGAAAAAAACCTTGCGCACAAACTTTCAAAGCCATTCTGGGTAATAGATAGCGCCCGGGCATTGAATGGCCTGTCATCCACTCCTTTGCTTTTCAGCCATCTCAAGGTAGTCTCGACATACGATGCGGCTTGGCAGAGTTTATAGAAAGGCTTGTCTCGGCCGGTAAATGCCGGGAAATGTTCTTTAACGCGTGGCGAAAGTAGAAATTCTTCCCCTGAAACTTCTGCGCAGACCCGTGAGAATACGCTACGGCTATCCATGAACCAGGCGAAACGTTGCAGCTCATCAAGATGTGCATCCGGCTTGCTGTAATCCGCCATTTCAGGCAAACCGTTCAGGGAGAACTCCAGGCACAGTAACTCTCTGTCTAATGCCTCGTGGTGAGGTTCAAGCCAAAGCAAGAAATCGGCTCTGACCGGGAAGCCTTTGTTTGTCAAAGCAGAGTCAGCCCTGCCACTTAAGGCAAAGATTTTCAAGAATGCCTGTAAGGCCATCTCGGTGTCAGCATCAAAATCTCCCTTGATGCGAGGGAGCTGCAACGGGCACCATAAGGCCCTAATACTGTAATCTTCTGGGCCGGGTTTAAGCTGGCGTAGGTATTCGCGCATAGCCGTTTGCCCTAACCCCATGCCTAATTCGAAAAGATGGCGAGCCGTTTCGCGGGTTCTGGTCTTTAAATTAAAATCGACTTCCTTGAGTTCTCTGGCCAGTGCACCATACACATCGGCAATGTCCAACTGCTTCCATTCGTCCAAGTCACATTGCTTAAGGTTGCCAACCTGGCTGCCCAGCAACATCGTCAACACGCCTCTTTTGACGGCAATTTCGAATACCTGACCCCATAAGGATTGCCGTTGAGTCAGATCCATTGTTAACGGGTCCCTTTGTGCAAACTGTCTGTGACATGCGACAGCAAGGCGGGTAATGACAATAAAACGCTCCCCCTGCGTCTACTGGAAGGACACACAATGATCTCTCCCGCTGCCCCGTTTGAAGTCGGCTGGACCCAACCAAAAGGATCTAATACCGGTTTGAAAACGCCCCCTTCGGGTTGCTTTTCCGCTTCCAGATAGTGCAACCCTCTCAGTACGTTCAAAAGGCAATCACGACTGCCATTACTTGAGCCCAAAAGATTAGACCGCACTCGCTCACGCCATTCGCTGTTTCGAACTTGGTAATCGGCATCCCAAAAATAAGTACAAAATCCCGACTGCGGCCTCGCAGCATCATCTTTACCGACAATCGCCAACGTCGCCAAGGTATAGACAGGGATAAGTTGTTTAAGCACGCCATCCCCTTGGTCGATAACAAAGTCGTCATGGTCGGAAATTCTAACGGCTTCAAACGCGGATTCTGCACGGTCTCGCTTATGCAGCCGGGTTGCCGGAAACACATCACGGCTCAACATATAAAGGCTGACATGTGAAAATTTGCTTGCTACCTCGTCAAGAAATGCCGTTTGTGTATGCGGAGAATGCCGCTGCGCCGAACGGTTGATGCGCGGATTATTGAAATGGCTTGATATCAGTATGATGTGTTCATACCCCATTTCTTGAAGCCTGGAGACTTCTTCAACGATGAGTTTGGGATTTTTGAAAGCCTCGCGTGTTTCAACTACGTGGGATTGCATCCGATCAAATGTAAGCTGATAACCGCCCATTGGGTTATCACTGACGGCATCGGCACGATAGGTTTTGGCTTGAAAGATAAAGCCGGCGGTATCATTCGAGCCCGGAAAGTCGTCGCAGGGGCGAGTCGTATAAATCACTGCCGCAATTTTGTTAATGGCTGGCGTACTGCCTGTGCCCACAATAATCGGAAACGCCGCTGATAGTGCAAAGGCGGCGCCTTTGTCTTTATAGTGCCGTTCCCCTTCTGTGACCAAGCCTTGCATGCGTACCGGCATATCTCGCATCAAGGCGGACTCAATGGCCTGAGAGATCGCATACACCCAATGATCGCCTTCATTTTCCAAGGCTTTTTTGCCCTGTGCCTGAAACCGGACCATCAATGCCGGCAAAAATTTAGCCGAGGGTTTCGTTAGCTTTTCGGCCAGAACCTGAATGACCACATAAATCAAGACTGCCATGGCTGCTGCTGCCGCCGCACGGTATTGTCGACTATCTTCTTCAGGAATATCACTGCGGTTGCTATATTTTAGTTGGTCAGGGTCATACCATATATCGATCCCTGCCCCCATGCGCCAAGCTGGCTCAATTTTGGCTCTAGATACCCGTTTTACAGGCGTTTCTTTTACGTCGACGCTGATTGGCATCCAGGCAATATTGAGCAGCTGCTCGGGTAATTGCCGATGAATTTGAAGGGTCGAATTGCTGTCTTCGCGCATGACGAGCGTTCTTTCATTTAAGACGGTCCGAATACGAACTGAAAATAAAGGGTCACAAACTTCATCCGGTTTGTGAGCGATTTGGATGTGTTTAAACCATTCGACATTTTCGGATTGATCTGCGGACGGTTTAATCAGCGGATCACGCACCTTGCCTCTTGATCGCTCTATTGCCGACCAATCCACGACATCTTGTTGAACGACGAGATACAAATCATCAATTGCTCGTTGCGCACGGGTAAGGACGTTTCGTGATTTGGTGCGCAATATGGCGATTAATGTTTTGCTCAGTTCCTTGACGGATGGGCTCCAGGATGACAGATCATCCAACAATAGGGCTATACCGGTTTGTCCTTGTTCCTGAAGGCGTTGGGATAGCTGCTCGGCTTCCTGCACAAGACTGGACAAATTAATATTGGGGTTAAGAACCAGCCAAAGAAACACGACCTCGGTCAAACTCCTGCGCAGAACAAATGGCGATGGCTCATGGCCTGAATGATCCTGAAGCACTTCACGCAAGCGCTTCAGTCTAGAATCGAAGGCATGTTCCATCTCGTTTCGAGGGTCTTTCCCATTGACTCTGAACCGATAACTAACTTCGCGCACGACTGAAACACCGCGTGACGAAGGATCGATACGACGAGACTCGAACAATTGCGCTTTCCACTCGGACCAAATTGGTAAACAGTTGTAGAACAGGGCTTTCACCAGTTCCTGGGATATTGAAAAGTCAGCGCCCAAGCCGTAATCGCGCGTTAAATTGAGCTGTAATGTATGAGGGGATTCTGGCGCCCCGTAATGCTCAAATAACCGGTGGACTCTTTGAACATACTCGACGAACTGTCGATTATTGATACGGTCAGATTTTGATACCTGAACCGCAAGGCTTTCCATAATGGCGAAACTGACTCTTAACCGCACACGAGCCAGAGCTTGATCTTCAAGAAAATTCAGAAAACGGGTAATCTGGCTATCATGCTTATCAAAATCTTGTCGGAGCGTTTCTAGAAGCTTGTCCTGCTGTATTTCGTCAAATTCATCATCGCGCTGGCGCTGCGCATCCGCAATACTTTTCGCCATTCGATCCAGCCAATCTTCCGCTTGGATGTCTTCCAAAGCGGAAAAAACACGTGCCACATCCTTTTCATGACTTAATGCTTGGTTATCGTTTTTAGTAAATTCGATAGCCACCATTTTGGCAGGCAGTTCCGTCAGAAAATCCTTAATTCCTGTTATTTTTGACAGATCCTGAAGAGCTGACGCAGGGTCATTAACCAGCAGGTCGTCCGGCGACAATCCGAATTTCTCGATATCGTCAATAATGAGCCGTTTTAGCTTGTCCGTGTGCTGTGAAAGTCCGGAGAGGTTGTCGTTGAAAACCCGTCCCCCTAATTTTGCGGTGAAATGTTTTTGAGGACTCATCAAGTCGCGCAGGAACCCACTAGTCGCGGTTTGGCGAAAAGCATCGCGCATATCTTTTTGAGCGAGAAAACGGCGAAGTATCCCGTAAATGTTGATGCTAAGCCGTTTTTTATCTGGATCGAATTTCAGAACGGACCAGCCATAGGGATGAGTAATATCATTGCCCTTTGGTGGAAAAGCTTTCACCAGAAAATCAATCAGGGAAGCAAGATCAGTGGATGGAATATGCCCGCGCGCATGCACAGACGCCCCACCCTGTTGAGGTAATTGCGACATTGGCTTTCTCCTTTATATATTTAACCTTTTCAGGCCTCTTCGCCCCCCTAACGCCAGCCAAACGAAAGAGAACGGGATCACTTTTCTATAGATGGAGTTTATAATAATTTGAAAAGGATGTAATAGAATTAATTTAGCTGTTAGCAAGAATTCTAAGCTAAAGCTGAGAAGGAATCTGAAGCAATTGTGTCAGTTACCATGCAAAACTTACCGGATAATTATAGAAATCAGCATTGAAAGCTTGGGAAACGGCTTTCAATATTTGTCATCAAACAGCGTTGAATTTTCCAGTTAAAAAATTAGTGTATGCAATATTATCAACATAATGGTGGTTGGTCGTTGATAAACTCGAACGCTTTTTTGCCGTAAAATTAGTAAAATTTAGAAGACGTTTTCCAGGCTTGTAGTCTTAACCCTGCTTCGCTTACGTCAGGTCTCCATGATTTTCAGTGACCGTACTTTCACAACCATTCTCCGTACTATTAGGTAGATATTCCGTAGATTCAAGTAATCAATCCGTACTATCAATAATTTAAATTCGTACTTTGATGTTAATAGCGTCGTACTATCGCGTAATACCCCCCGTACTTTCACGAACTAAAACCATTATAAATACTTTTAATTTCATTATCTTATATTTCCATAGTTATAATATAGAAAATATTAAAGATATTTTAAATAGGTGGCGAAGCAGAGCCGTAATCCCTTGTAAAAACATTATTGCTTATCGAGAGCCGATAAAGAAACGCTACAGAGCATAAAACTCTCAGCGGGTTTTATTGTTAACCTTGATGGGTACTGATCAAGCAGCTTCATTATCAGTAACAACTGAAAACAAAATATCTTCATTTCCGTCTGCGACCTGTAAGGCCTTCGCCTTATCAAGACCCTGCCAAGGGGCTTTGCAGGCTCACCAGAGTCTTGCCTCAACTTGGAGAGTGAGGGCGAATGCAGGAATTGACGCACAGCAAAATTCCGTAGTGAGTTACGGAATTCTTACGTATTCCAAAAATTTTCTGGTGGGCTTTGCATTTCTAAAATAGGTGCTAAAACTTAAGTACAGCAACTAGATAGCCGAAGCCGTAGGCAAGGAAATAAAGATGGCGTACGCAATACTCAGAACAGAAAAACTTAAAACCTTTGCAAAACTCAAAGCGGTGGGTGGGCATCACTTTCGCATACATGACGTAAAAAACGCCAACCCGGTCAAAACCAGCAGCAATATCGAACTAATAGACTGTGATCAACGCTTAGTTGATGCAGTGAAAAAAAGAATCAGTAATAGAAAAATCAGAAAAAACGGCGTCATTGCTATTGAGGTTCTAGTTACCGCCAGTCCTGACTTTTTTCGCGATAACCCCTGTGATTATGGCGTATACAACCACACTAAGACATTTGAATTTAATGCACGTGCTATTGCGTTTTTGAAAGCTGAATTCGGGACACAAAACGTAATTTCAGCAATTTGCCATCTTGATGAAGCGACTCCTCATATTCAGGCCATTATCGTGCCCATAGACCCTGACAGTGATCGACTCAACGCATCACGATGGCTTGATGGCAAAGAGAGGCTTAGCGGGCTCCAGGATCGGTTTTTTGATCAAGTAAAAAACCTGGGGTTGGAGCGAGGATTGAAAGGCAGTGTATCTACTCATACAACAATTCAACAATTTTACGGCGCCATCGAAAGCGCTGAAATATTATCTGTGCCCTTCCCTGCTGTAACCACCCCACCCTTATCGATAAAAGAATCCCATCGTGCCGTCTGGGCGAGTGAAGAATCAGAACGTATCTATTTCCAGCAAAAGCCTCAATTTTCAGCCATCGAAGCTAAGGCTGCGGTAAGTACTATTAACCGGCAAAAAGCCCAGCAGGCCGAAAAAACTGCCAAAAAACTTGCGGCAGAACTTGATTCAATCAGACTGGATGCTAAGAACGCGCGGGATATCGATTTGCGTGAGGTATTAGCAAGAATGGGCGCAAGTGCGGTGCAGAAGGATAGAGTGTATGAGGTAAATGGTGAGCGCATCAGTCTTGAGGGGCAGAAGTTTTTTAATCATCACCAAAATATCGGCGGTGGCGGTGCAATTGATTTAGTCATGCATGTGGAAAGTCTGAATTATACAGAAGCCATCAGCTGGTTGGGCGGCAAAATGGGTAAGGCTCATGCGATAGGAGCGGCAATTGCGAAGGCTAAAACCGACGCTGAATGGGCTGTTCAACAGCTTGTGCCATTACCGATCCCTGAGATGCACAGTTGGTTAACGGCTAAACAATATTTAGTTAAAAGTCGAGGACTTGATGAGCACATCATTGACTGGCTCTATGAAAAAAAACAGGTTTTTGCGTCGACAATTAGAAACCGTATCACGGCCTGTTTTGTTTATCGAAAAAATACCGCCCTTGTCGGCGTTGAGCTATCCGGTACAGGTCAGTCACCCTTTAAAGGATTTAGAGGTGAGAAATCGGGGGGCTTTAAGATCAAAGCCAAGTGCCCAGAAGGAGTAGTCCTTGTTGAATCAGCGATTGATGCAGTTTCTTTCCAATTGCTAAAAAACAAGCCGCAATTTCTAGCTTATGCTCAATTTGATGTTATTGCGATCGCCGGGTTAGAGATACAAAACGCCGTTGCGTTAGCGAAAGATTATGCGCGGGTAGTGATTGGTTTTAATCTCAATGCTAAAAATGATGAGGCTTTTGAACAAATTCGGCTCTGGGTTCCTCGTGCCGAGCGCCTGGCTCCAGATCATGGATATAAAGAATGGAATGATTATCTGCGCCTTGATTTACTCGTCACCAACACTTCGCCACTGACGCGTGCTGATCATGCTTCGCGAACCAGCAATCAAATACGAACTGAACATTGAAAAAAGAAATCTTAAATCAGCAAATAGTGCCGGCGCTTGCCGGCTTTTTTTGAATCGTCATTTACTAATGTATCAATTTTGTAATATAATACATATATACTACATACCAACACCTATACATGGGTCGCGTAATGGCTATTACAAAAGATGACATATTTAATGCCGCCGATAGCATTCTTGATCAAGGCGGCAATCCAACGCTTGCCTCGGTCCGTAAGCTCCTTGGCGGCGGGAGCTATACAACGATTGGCGAAGCAATGACAGAATGGCGAACTCGCCAGCAGATTGCGCTTGCCGCATCGACCATACGAGAGCCAGCGCCCGAGGCGGTAACCAGTCGTTTGAATGAGTTTAGCGGCGAAATTTGGAGTCTTGCTCTGGAAGTGGCGAACAACAAGTTACAAGCTGAGCGAAAAGCCTTGGAACAGGCCCGTCTTGCATTTAAAAATGAAAAAATAGAAACGGCAGAATTAGCCGACCAGCTGACTTCAGAGCTTGAGCAGGCGAATGAGAAAATAAAAGAACAACATGGGCATATCGACGCCGCTACTGAGAAATTCAAGATACAGGAAAGAATTCTCTCATCGCTTACCAATGATTTGCATACAGCTCAAAATAACGCCTTTGCCGCCAATACTGCTCTGGCTGAAGCTCATAAGTACATCAACCGCACAACTAAACTACTAGAAACCGAACAGGCAACGAATATCGAGCTAAGCAAAAAACTTGAACAGTCTGTAGAAACCAGTTATGCGCAAAAATCCGAATTAATCCGGCTTGAAGCGGAGCTTAAAGCAATGCGCCAACGCGCTGAGACAGCAGAAGATATTGCCCAGAAAGCTACCGCTGAAGCTGTTGAATTGCGCCGCCAGTTGGCAATCACTGAAGATAGAATGCTGCAATTAGCGCGCAAAGTACCGGACCGTACAGAGGTTAAGGCGAAATAGCATGAACAATTATGTGTTTGATCATGGGGATTTTGATCCTGAATATGAGTCCTCAATTATGTGGAATACGATAGAAGGTGACTTTTTTGAGCAAGCTGCCGAAACTCCAGGCCCAGAAGGGGTCTTTGTGGGGCGAATTGAACCAAAAATTAAAAATACAGTTCCAACTCAAGAAGCATACCCAGACACTATCCCGTACTGCCGACAGGATTCCAGAGCAGTGCCGAGAATATTTTTACGATCTTCGCTTTTTACAGCAACTGAAAGTGAAAACAAAATTAGATATGCCGAAACTCAGCTCGCTGTCTGGGGCAATGATCCCGACAAAGCAAACAAAAAATTGATGTTTTATAGTGGCCAAAGATTAGATCAGTATGATTTAGCGACTTGGCAAAGCATTATGTACCTTGCCGGCGGCCGCGAAATTGGACAGCCCTTCCGAGTGTCGGCAAGTGACATATTGAGAGTGCTCAATAAATCCGACGGCGGCAACAACATACGCCGGCTTCATAACCAACTACTGCGGCTCAATGATACCGCCGTCACAATTATCGATGGCTCGAAAGAAATTAGCTATGCAGCTTACATGTCCGATATAGCTGGCCTGGACAAGATAACCGGGAAAAGCTATGAAGAATACCAATTATCCAAGCAAACTGTTTTTTGCGGCAGCTTAATCGAGAGCCTTGATCACGACAGCAAAACAAAAAAATATTGGGTTACCATCTCCAAGTCAATGAAATCACTTTGCGAGAATTTTACTTATCTAGATGCCTCGGTGCTGAAGACGCTGTCCCACAGGCCCTTAGCATTATGGCTTTATGGGTATTTCTCGTCACATAAAGACTCGTCAAATTTTGCATATACTTTAGAGAAACTGAGTTGGCTGTCGGGTTATAGTGAGCAGTGGTTAAACGCAAATAATGAAACAGACCAGGTAAAGTTGAAATCATTTAAGCGAACATTAAAAGCCAACCTTGATGAGCTAGAGAAGGCTACTGCAAACGGAGAAAAGTTTTGTTATGACCATGCAAGATTTAATAAAAATGCGCTTGTGTGCATAACTAAATCAAAACCAGTATCGAAAAAAAAGGCATCTTAAATTGAATCATTGGCAAAAGCAGAATCGGAATTGCCGCCATAAGCTTAGCGGCAAAGCCGAAAACGTGGATTACCTGATTTTCCGTTTAATCAGTGATTACTGATGTATTGTTGCTGGGAAATGGCAATATAATGATATAGGTATATCATATACTCATAATAACCAATATAGCGCAACTTTAGGTGTGATTATTTTTATGAAAGTTCTAGCAAATGAATACTCTGTAATTTTTTACTAAAACACAAAAATATACATATATTCTGTTGTTCTTTATAGCAGAAACATATATAATATATCTATCAGGCAAGTAATATGTTTTTTGTCTGATGTTTGCCATTATTAATATGGCTTAGAAATACAAAAAGGTAAGCTACGTCTTACAAGATTGTATGCCACCACTTGGTGTGGCTTAGAATAAGTAGTACCCATAAGTTATCTTGCTGCTTTGTTTACCGCCTTCTGTGCGGCTTAGAAAATTAATATTAGCGACTTGATACTCTTATAGTTGTTTGCCGCCCTCTGCGCGGCTTTTTAAAGTTTCAGCTTGGCAAACTATCCGTATTTTATGGGTAGTTTGCCTTGTTGAGGCCATTACCAGCCTGCCCCATTGCCTTTAACTATCAGACCCTGGCTTAAGACGCTTTTTCACGACATTGCCTACTCACTGCGGTACATAAGAGGAATAGCTCAATCAAGTATTGGACATCGAGCGCTGCACGATGTTGGCCACCCACCTTTTTCCGTGCGTCCGCTTTTAATTTCTCATAGAGCTGCCAGCGCTTGCCACTGTCGCTTTCTGTTGAACTCAAAAGCGGCAGCATGATCGAATCCGAATGGATGACTTTAAATTGGGAAAAACCCAACTTTGAGCCGGCGCCATAAAGCACATCGATCCAGTCCTGATCGTACTGGCCGCCGTCGGCGTAGATCAATTCGCCCGGCGCAATCGATTGGCTCATACGCCGGCAGAGGGATTTCGGGTGAACGCCGGACTCACGACATAGTTGTCGACTAATACCGTGAATCTGCTCGGCATGAAAGTCCCAATCAGTCCAATCCTGGATACCGTCGGGATTGATTAGATGGGTCTCAATTGCGCCGCCAGAGTCTGACCAAGCGATTTCAATCGGATAGCTGGTTTTATTAAAACTGCTCGCTTCCACGTCCAAAAACCTGGGTAATTTCTCATAAAAATCCAATTTATCTTGTCTCGTGCTCGGCGTGGCCAAGGCTAAGCCTGAGGGTGTCTTTTTTAACCATAGGGAGAGCGCGCTTTGCGAAAACGAATTTCACTGGCAAGATCGCGCAAGGTGTCAACTTTACGCGGTAAATATTGACCTGCTTCTTTTCCCCACCAATATATTATCCAACCATTGCCGGCCTTATTAACGGCAATGAAAAAATCGGGGTAGCCGACGCGTTGCAAGGCTAATTCGTGATAGGAGTACGACTCGGTAACACCTTCTCCAGCCGCGTAGTCATCCAGTTCCTGCACTAGTGTCCTGATTGATGCTGTACAGATATGCTGTTCGCGGCCATCGCACTCAATTTTACTAAGGTGAAATTTGGGGGTCATGGCGTGAAATGAGAACCCGTGGGAAAAGCCTACAGCCATCAATTCACTCAGCGGTGGAAAGATTTTACGAAACGTTACGCTTTCATTGATGATGATATTGATTTTTCGCGCGATCTGGGCGAACAGCGCTTTGCATTCGTCATCATCTAAATACAGCTTGACTGACATTTCAAACAAAAGCGAGGTTTTGTCATTGCCAGCGACCGATTCCGATGGCTTAATTGCCTGGGTTACGATTGCGTTATGAATCGAATCTATATACTCATCCATTTCAAATTTTTTGTCATTAACGTCAAAGATAATATGTGCGAGATGATAGCTTGAGCTATCTGTTTTGCCGCTTTGCTGTATATTAATAATATTAATATCTAAGTGTCGTTTATTTGGCATATCCTTTTACCTTAGTAGTCCCTATATAGTTATTAATTTAACATGGAAATATCATTAGGTTAATCCCATACCTAAATAATATTTTTCAAAGTTATTGACTTCATAGTTGAACAAATGAATAATGCAGGATCAACTACCCATCAACTATATGAGACAAATATTATTATCACACAAAGACATTAAAAAAATAGCCAATTACACATCCCAATATTATCAATCCATTGCTCAATACCCGCTCAGCGTTAATTCCGTTCGAGCTGTCCAGTACATCGTTGCTCGCGATTACCTTGCTCGGCATTCGGCGATAACCAATACCGTTTTTGACTCATCCGCACATCCCACGCTACAGGTTTATCTTAAGGCTCTGGACACTCATCCGGCTTCAACAGATACTGCCGATGTTCACGATCAGGAGCTTGCAGGAGTATCGGAATGCGATGCCAACCCAGTCCGTAAGCCAGCCTTTTTAGATGCTGAAGCACTCCTCTCGTTATTCAATACAACAGAGTCGCAAACGGGCGAAGATCAGTCTGTCATGCCAATTACGGGGCCACTGTCAGACGTCGAAAGTGATCAGCTTGATGACGAGGCCGTGTTCCCGATTTTTGATCGTATGTCGTTTGAAGCGCTCTATGAAAAAAGCTCATCATTTGACAAAGAAACTCGCCGGATCATCAAAGACATGGATGAAAATGACACGGGGTTTCGCCAATTGCAGCGAGTGACGCCGGAAGCCCAGGCGCGCATTCTGTCGCTCAAAGCCAAGTACCCCAACATGCTGCCCTTCCTGGATTTTGTCGATAAACACGCCGCTTTGAGCGCGCACAATAAGCACCAGGAGTTTTACCTGCCACCGGTGCTGCTGGTCTCCAAACCCGGACTCGGCAAAACAGCGTGCGTAAAAGATGTGGCTTTAGCTTTGGGCCTGCCTTTTGATTTCGTCGATTATTCGACGGCCAGCGCTGCCTGGATCTTAGTCGGCGTCAGCTCGGTCTGGAGTTCGGCAAAACCAGGACTAATTTTTAATCAGCTAATAAACTCTAACCGATGCAATGGCCTGATATTGTGCGACGAGATCGATAAGTCGCCAGACAAAGATAAGTATCCGCCGCTGAACGTGTTCTATCAGTTACTTGAAAAAGACATGATGCGAGAGTTTCAGGATGAATACCTTCCCCAGCTCAAACTTGATGCCTCGAAAATGATGTATGTGGCAACCGCCAACAGTACTGACACCATCCCTGAGGCGATTTTGTCGAGGTTTCATGTCCTCAATATATCGCAACCCTCTCCATCGCAATTGCGAGTCATTGCGGGCTCTATTTATCGCTCCATCCTTGAAGCTGAATCGTACAGAGCTTTTGCAGCAACGCTCAGTGATGACGTTATCGATTGTTTGCTGGATTTTTCGCCACGGCAGATGAAGGTGCTATTGAAACTGGCATTTTCAAATGCCGCATACCGTTGCCGGAACAATAGTAAATTTGAACCTGGCTCGATACATATCGAGCCCGATGACATTGATCTGGCCGAAGTCGAGGCTGAAGCCAGGCAGCCGATGGGGTATATTTGGCATTAATTGCCACTGTTGGAAAAAGGCGGTATTGATACCGCCTTTTTTATGCGCTTGATTTTTCTGGTAAATTTATTTTTCTTCAGACAACTCCGCAGCAAAATAATTAAATTTTTAAAAATATTTTTCGAGTTTACTAGAGAACATTTGCAATCCCACTATAACAATGGGTATGCCCTTGTGAACACAAGGCATAAAAGCAATTGATTTATAAATAAAATAGGAAAACAGGAAAAATATATGAACGTAATTGATAAATTTGATGCTGCAAAAGCAGCCGGTTTGCTTGAGCTGATAAATTACAAGTCATCGCCTTGCATCGGCGGATGCATGGGGTATATCTATCAACATGAAGTCGATGGCACGGTGTTCGCCGTCTTATCGACAGACGACGACACAATAACCGGCATCGTGCCTAATGACTATGCGGATCGAGCAAGGTCGCTGGATTACGATCCTTACAACGATGCGCGGTATACGCAAGACTCCATTGATTTAGTGCTGAGCGCATTAGCGCGTGCGACGCTGCATCAACAAATAGATCAAAAAGAATCATGCACAGGCGGGTATTACTATTCTGGAAGTTTTATCTGGCACAGAAACAGTTTTGATCATAATTATCATCAATAAACGGGAGAAATATTCATGGAAACAATAGTTGTAAGACGTGATAACGAACGTAACATTAAGTTTACCGGCGAATGCATTGCCTCTGTATCTAGTTCTGACAATAAAGCTTGTTCAGGCTATAGCGGCATCGTTGGGCGCTGGACAGAGCTGGCTGTCTACCGGACCAAAGCGGGTAAGTACATTTGTGAGCAAAAAGACTATACGCGTTGGCAGGGAGAGCAAGATTCGTATCAGGGTGCGATTTGCGAAAGTGCAGATCAAGTCGTTGAATTCTTTGGCAACGATTGGCTGGCTAAAGAACTCTACGAAAGCGCAGAAATTGATGATGCGGTCGAAGTGGAATAAAAGCACTTAGATATGGCGCTAGTCAATTATGAGCATGACAGATGATGTTCATGATTGACTGGCACCCTAAATTGAATTTTCAAAGATGAGTTTATTGAATCTATTTTTAAAAATGAAAGTTGTAATGAAAAACGAACAATAAATGCCCATTTATTGGAATTCGCAAAGGAAGGCAAGACCAGCAACGCTAAACGAATATTAGATGATGTGAGAAATCCAAGCAACAACCAACTAAAACTCCATTTACGGACCATCGATCGGCTAATAACTGCCGAGAAAAGTGGCCTCGAGATTAAATCATTTATTCCGCCAACTTCAACAAATCAAACACCACCTTTGCAAAACTGGCCGCTTTAGCCGGATTCGATAATAACTGCATCATCTGGTTTTGATGCGCCTCGCTACTATCGATGATTGCATCATCAACGGCTTTGCAAAAGTCTCCCAGCATGGCTTGTTCAGTAGAGTTATTGGCAATTTGCTTCATAACTAATTCATTTTCACGGACTTTATCTCGGATGGTATAGGCGTAGTTGACCAGGTCTTTTTCCGTTAGATGATCGGTAATAAAAAGCTCATTCAAACGGCTGATGATCTGCGAGAGAAATTCTTGCTGTTTATCTTTAGCTTTAGCCGTACCCAAGCCTTCACCGGGCTCCAGTTTATAGTCCTCTGAATCCTCTTTGAGTTTCAAGTCCTGCTGACGAATGATGGAAAGGCGGTAATGACTGAGTACCACGTTATCTAAATCGATGCCCTCTTCTTCCATAAAGGTTTCACGCAACATAGGCCTTAGATTACGTGCATACAGGCTGAGCTTTTCCAATGCCTTATCGTCGTAGTCAACTATCTGCGACATAAACTCATAAAAGCGCACAAACGTGCCTAAATCTTTTTTAAAGATTTCCAAGGCATCTTTTTCTTTCTTACATTCTTTAAAGCTGTTTTCCGCGTTAGCCATCAACACTGCATCGGCCGTCTTCTTGGTACGCTCAAACATAGCCTTGGCTTGCTGATAGGCATCAATGGCTGATTTATACCGTTTCTGCCAGCGCTCTACGGCGGGTTTGCAAATATTAGCAATGGCCGCAGGGCTTTTGCTTTTTATAAAAAACGCCTCGCAAAACTGTTCGACTTCTTGCCAGGTAAAAATACCCGCAGCACGCAGCTTATCGAACAGATCAAAGATTAAATCAGGGTCCGATACATCGGCTAATTCGGCGGTTTGGTAATAAGGCTGAAAGGCGCTGAGTATATCGTACGGCTCATTGAAAAAATCCAATACAAAAGTGCCTGTTTCGGCTTTGCCGGGATAAGTACGGTTCAGCCGCGATAGCGTTTGCACACATTCCACGCCACCGAGCTTTTTGTCCACATACATGGCGCAGAGTTTGGGCTGGTCAAAACCGGTCTGGAATTTGTTGGCAACAATCATGACCTGGTAGTCGTCAGAGTCAAAAGCTTTGCGCATGTCACGGCCTTTGAGGTTCGGATTCATGCCACTTTCCGTAAACTTCTCGCCGAGCAATCCAACCACATTGGGATCTTTATCGCTAAACTCGACCTCGCCCGAGAAAGCCACCATGGCATGAATGTTGTGGTAGCCCTGTGCCTTAATGTATTTATCAAAACCCAGTTTATAGCGCACCGCTTCTTTGCGTGAACTGGTGACCACCATCGCCTTGGCTTGGCCGCCTAACAAACCCATGATATTGGCTTTGAAGTGCTCAGCAATGACCTGCACTTTTTGAGCGATATTATAATCATGCAGGCGCACCCATTGATTGAGCTTTACCTTGGCTTTTTTGCTTTCAACTTCCTGGTCAGCATCCTGAATTTTTAACGCCAGGTTATAGGCGACCTTGTAATTGGTGTAGTTTTTTAAGACGTCCAGAATAAAGCCTTCTTCAATGGCTTGGCGCATGCTGTAGACATGGTAAGCTTCGGGCAGGTTGGTTTTAGATGGCGCTTCATCCGGGTTTGGAAGTCGGCCAAACAGTTCCAAGGTTTTGGTTTTTGGCGTCGCCGTAAAAGCCAAATAGCTGACATTAGAGGACGCGCGACGTGAGGCGATAGCGGCATCCAGAATGTCCTCAGCTGTCATCTCTTCATCATCGCCTTTAGCGTCAATCATCAGTACTTCTTTTAATTGACGCGCTGTGGAGCCGGTTTGTGATGAATGCGCCTCATCGGCAATAATCGCATAGCGCCGCTTTTTCAAGCTGATACTGTTCTCAATGGCTCTTAATACATACGGGAACGTTTGAATGGTGACGATAATAATCGGCTGCGAGTTTTCCAACGCAGCGGCCAATTTCTCTGATTTAGACCCATCCCCCTCTTTGTTATTGATGCGGCCTACCACCCCATCTACATGCTCAAACTGATAGATGGTATCCTGCAACTGGTCATCCAGTACCGTTCGATCGGTCACGATAATCACCGAATCAAACTGTTTATTGCCGTCCGCATCGTAAAGTGACGATAACTGATGCGCCACCCAGGCGATGGAATTGGATTTGCCGGATCCAGCGCTATGTTGAATCAGATATTTATGGCCCGGGCCTTCGCTGCGGGCCGCATTGATCAATTTATTGACGACATCCCATTGATGATAACGCGGAAAGATCAGGGATTCTTTTTTATACTTGCGCCCTTCCCAGTCTTCTTTTTCTTCAATCTGCAAATGCATAAAGCGGGCAAGAATATTCAGCAAGTTAGCCGGCAGCAATACCTCATTCCATAAATAATCGGTGGCGTATTGGTTCACATCTTCCGGCACATCGTTACCCGCAGCCCCCTCTTTTGTGCCTTTGTTAAACGGCAAAAAGAACGTGTCGGCGCCTTCTAGACAGGTGGCCATATGCACTTCATATTGGCTGACCGCAAAATGCACTAACGCCCCGCGTTTAAAGGTTAGTAAGGGCTCTGGTTTTTTGGTAACAGGATCTACGGGATGGCGAGTGGTTTTGTATTGTTTGATGGCATTGTGCACTGCCTGCTTAAATTCCGACTTTAATTCCAACGTTGCCACTGGCAAACCATTCACAAACAACACCAAATCAATGCGCCAAGCTTTGGCTTTGGCCCCCGTTGCAGTTAAATGCTCTGCACTAGCCCACGGGCTATACACCAATTCCGGCACGACCCGGCAGCGGTTTTTTTGGTAACGGACTAAAGTTGTCGGGTTTAAGTCATGTTCGGGTTTGAACTGGCATAAACTAAAGCGCGTACCACGGTCTCGCAATTCATGACGCAACACGCCCAAGGTGCCGAAAGTGCGCATCTCTTTATTGGCGGCATTAGGGTCGACTTTATTCAGCTGGCTGGCTACACGCTCCAAAAACTTTTGTTCAGGATTATTGGGATATAAGGCACAGAATTTTTGCCACTGGGCGTCCTGGGTTTCCTGCACAAACCCCAACAAGTCTTCTGGATACAAGGCCAGTTCACGACTGTAGTTTTCCGATTTGCCTAACAACCAGCCATTGGTCAACAGATGATGAATAATGTCGTTTTGAAAGACCAGTTCGTTCGCCTTACTCATGCGTTTTCCTTGTCGGCTGGGGCACTGGTTTGCACTAATTTTGGATGGAATGCTTGCAACACATCCAACATCACCCTTTCATGTTCAACCATATTATTTTTATACTTTTCAACTGTAGCTAGGTCCTCATCCACAATATTGCTACCTATTAAATGAAATATATGGGCAAGTTTTAATGATTGAATGAACCCCTTGCCGAGACGAGCCTTGAAAATACCCTTTTTCTCTATTGGGCTTCTAGCGCTATAAGTTGAATTTTCTCCGACTGAAATTAATGCCAGATTGCCAAAGCGATCCAAAAATGGATGTTCCAAAACCTTATTTTCACCGTTTTGGGGGCTAACATGTTCAATTGATGTTACATGGCGAAAACGAAAACTATCTATTTTTCCGTTCAATAACTGTGGCCTTTCACAATCTACCGACGGGTTAGTCTTTTCTTTGTTAAACCACAACTCCCATAGGCAATACTCCAGCTTGTAAAACCAGTAATGCGGAGTACCTGTTCCCCAACCATCACTATCTTTGCCAGCACCAAGAACACCTGAGAGGGTGTGGTCTTCCTTTTTATTTTTTGCATGAATTAGCGTGGCTTCTGCATAATCCAGATCTTGCAGTTTCAATTCACTTAAATAACCTGAAGTATTTGCTGGCCCTGATCCTGACTTATAGAGTATTTGCAGCGTATTTGTAAGCCATGGCACTCTTGTCAGATCCTGGCTGAAATACATCATACTTTGCAGCATTGTGATTGAATTCCATTCCTGGCCTGTGCGTTTTGTACGCTTGATCTTCTTTTCTTTCTTTTCGGTGCTGGATAGACGTGACCATATTTCCCATCGCGCGCCTTTGCTATTACCCTCATCGATGTGGCCTTTTATCATGTAGTTATCCATCAACAATCGGCATTGCAGAAGGCAGTGGATAAAGTCTTTGCATTTCTGCTTGTCATCAAATGGCTTGTCTTTTTCACTGGGGAAAAATTTTTCAAACTCACTGATCAAATTCTTGGGATCAACTGAAATGTCTTTACAGTCAGCAGCGGGAATTTTTTCAACATAAAATATTCTTAAAACATGAAGCAGGAATACGGGAAACGAGACAAAACTTTTATATTCTTTGGTCGGCTTACCTTCAGTTTCCTCAGACTTCTTCAGAGACAGCTCGCCCTTTAATATGTCGTCTAAAGTCGGGAAACTTGGCTCTTCTGTTTTGGTTGCATCTCCTGAATTGGCTGAATCCCTAATTTTCTTTTTATAGGCTTCCACTTCAGCTATCAAATAGTTCTGAATTTTTTCCTTAACCCGGCCATAGTCCAGCATCGTTTGCTTATCGCCCGGAATATAGCCATCTATATCAGCGCATAAGTCCCATGTTCTGGCATAAACAACCCTCTCCGGCTCTGGCAAACCATTGAGTAAGCGAGCTTTCAGGATCTCATGCTTCTCCAGTTGAATGCCACGGCTATTCATGGTGTCGAAGAAACGGTTTTTGTCAGTGTTAGCATGCAACTGGGTAATAACGAATGTGGCCTTTTCCCAAAGATAATCGCTGAATGCCCGTAAATTATCAGAAATGTTTCTCGTCGCGTCGTGGTGATCTTTTTTCCTTTCGCCTTTCAAGAATCTGATTATCGTTTGCCGGGCAATACTCATGGCCTCATTTTTTAGCCAGCCATTGCATTCAATGCCACAGGATGGCATTCCGCAATTGCATTGCCAGCGTTCAATGAAATTTGTAAGTGCAATTTTATCTCGTTCCCTGCCTGAAAAATCCAGCCGGGCGACAGGTGATGTTGCATCACCTAACGTCATGAATTTTTTCCAGGCCTCGATCGAGATAGTGCTTAACCTCTCATTGGTAGCCAGCACCGAAGCTAGAAGCCATAAGGTAGTCATTCGCTGCTGGCCATCTATCAATTCCAGTGCTTCACCATCTTCAGAGGGGCTAACGACTACTGCGCCAATGAAATATTCTGCATCATCTTCATGCAGATACGCTTCCCATAAATCATCTAATAAACATTCAACGTGTTGTTCTTCCCAAGTATATAAACGCTGGTAGATGGGTATGCGAAAAGGCTTATCCAGTGAGGGAATTTTTGTTCCTTCTTTATCTGTACCACCCTCAACAATAACTTTAGCGCTGTATTTTTTTGCAGTTAATTCATCATTACGGTCAATCATTTTTTGCCATCCCTGCCTTTTAATTTATTTAAGACGGAAGCCAACAACGTATCATTCGCCGCATGAATCTTTGCGCCATCTGATTCTGGCATTGAGAACACCCGCATATACTGCCATACCACATTGCTCTTACTGACGTTGTCAAACCAGGCTTCATCTTTACGCTGTAGCGCATCTGCTTGCTTGTTGCTCAGGTTTTTAATTAATGTCATCGCCTGTTTCGATGACGGACACTGCAACAGAAAATCAAAAAGGCGTTGATCATGAAAATGCTTTTCTACCGTTCTTCTTTGTAGAGAGCCTTCAGTGATTCGCAAACTGAACACGTAATGGTCAGCAAGACGCACAAAGTCTTTAAAACGCTCATCTTCACCAAAGCGATCTAGATAAAACACTACTAGAGCCAGCCATATTTCTATCAAGCGCGAATAGCCGGCATCCTGCCCCTGCTCTACCTTGCGATGCAATTGCAAAAGGCGTTGATGCTGTGGAATTTCTCCCTCTGAACGCTGCAAGACAGATTTGGCATTCTCATTATGTTCAGGATCAGTAATATCCAACGGAAAATATCGCCTATATAGCTCAGTATATTTGGCGATATATAAAAAGAACTGCTCGCCCCCTAATAATGGTTGGTTAATTTGCAAAGGCAAATGCAAAACGTCATCAACCTCGATCTTTATGCTTTGATTATTTTTCAAATTTAATTCATTTGAAAACTTGAACGGAAATCTAACGCTTTCCTCAGGTAAATAAATCACTTGCCAGTTGCTATAGAAATCAACTGCCGTCGGCGGTGAGAGCTGAACGGTTTTGGCATCACCTTTACCATTTTTATTGGGTTCGGTGTGTACAGCGAACTCCCGCTCCAGACGTAAGTCATCCACTTGTTTGCCACGCTGGCGCATACGCGTTCTGGCCAGAATCTGCTCAGTCAGATAATAGGCCAGACGCTGCTCATTGCCCACTTTCTGTGTTTCATATCGCTCCCAAATATGTGAGCAACCGATTCCCACTTCAGGCTTAGATACTATACCTCGCAAGTGCCGCGCTTTTAACAAGTCAAAATCGCTTAAGCGTTTGCCGGCTGTATTCTGACTATCAAAAAATGCGAATGCCTGGTCAATGTCAGAAATGGTGATCACCACAAACTCCATTTTATCGAGCAAAATGGGCAGATTATCCCGCCATGACGAGCCGGCACTGGTTTGCAGATAGGTTTGAATCTGCCGATAATTATCCGCTAGGCTCTTCTGTGACTGGCTATCCGGGAATTCCGACTGCATTAATTCAGTTAATGCGACTTGTCCGCTATGACCAAGAGCCTTCAAGAGTAACACCAAAGTTAAGCAGCGCTGCTGACCATCCACCAGATTGGCCTTGTTATGCTCCCGATGCAAAATCACCGTGCCTAAAAATAATGGTGGCTCGCCTTTGTCGTCAGCTAATAAGCTTTTAATGTCTTCCAATAACAACGACACCTGTTCCTGCTTCCAGCAATACCGGCGCTGGTATTCGGGGATGGACAAAGGCCGTTTTAACAATTGTTGTAGATTATTTTTCTCAACCTCAACTGGACTGGGTGCATAGTTAGTGAGGGGGGCAGTACTCATATTCATCCTTGATATAGGTTTAATGGACGGTAATTAATAAGGTCTTGGCTAACAGGTCGGGCAGCAGCTGCTAACGTTTAACCGATTGATAATGTCATGAAGAAGAGTGAGCTCATTGACTTTTTGCGAGCAAGTACTAACTAATCGACAACTGACTCATGCAGTATCTTCTTCTCTGTTGATTTCTTAGTGTTGTTAAAAGCTCCTGATGATTGCCAGTTTCTTACATCGAACTTGCTAGCGTCAGAACTGGGAATTATCCAGCAGAGCAATTTTAAATGTTCTTAATGTCATCAGTAGATTCCATTTCAACTAGCATCATAACTTTCCATAATAAGAGCTTTAGCTTTTTCAAGATCAGCCAAGTTCCGAACAGATACCTCTAAGTTACCCGTACCCCAGTGACCTATATTCGTTACATCACGAGAAAAGCTATTTTCTTCTGCCTTCTCACCTGGAAGTTTTAAATAGATTTGCAACCTTGCGTCTCTCTGAGGCATAACAACAATGGAAACGAAATTCTTTATCTTTTTAAAGGCAGTGTAGAGCTTTAGATCTTTACGCTGCACCTCATCGCCCAATTGTTCAACAAAACTACACAGCTCATCAAAAAGAAGAACCAGCTCTGGAGATGCTTCTGCCAGTCGTTCTGATTGAGTTTTGTCCGTACTGACACGTTTAGCTACATTGACTGATACCTCACTAACCAGAGTCTTATCCCTGGATGAATTAGGCTTTGCACTTTGTGCATTAATTAGCTCGAGCAATAACAGATCCTGACCAAAATAACGATAGCGTATAAGCTCAATATTTCGATTAATTTGCTGAATTGCATGCTCATCATAATGAGTGAAATCGGATGCTATGCAGAGCAATCGAGCTTCGCCCCACTCGATATTTTCTGCAATCTCTTTCCCTAACTTTTCCATCACTAGCCATTGAAATTCTGCCTTATGATCTAACAGCCAGTTTAAATAAAATAAACCTTGATTGATCACATTTTCGTTACTGTGGCGTTTGTATTCGATAATGACTGGACAGTTGTTTTCATCTATTCCAAGCGAATCAATACGCCCTCTATGATTATGCCCCGTACTTTTTTCAGTAGCTAGGAAACGTACTCCCAGAAAAACATCCATATTTTTCTCGATTCGTTGCTGAAGATGTTTCTCTAAAGTTGCTACACTGCCTACTAGCTCAATAACGTGCTGATTACTTAGTGAAAAAAGCTTAATATCGCTCATAGTGCCGTTTCCATAATTTCCATATTGGCTTCATTTAATGACGCCTTCCAATGTCTTACATCAATTTTACCAGTAACGGCAGCGGAGATTAGGGCTGTGCGACGTTCTCTCATTAATTCGATTGCGGAGTTCGCTTTGTTAATAAGACTCCTAAACCTACCCGAAACCTCATTCACGTAATCTAATATTTTTCTCTGCTCAACTACAGGTGGAACAGGTATTTTCACTCTTCCAAGAGTTTCAGTATTCAAGTTATCCATAGTAGATCCTTTCGACTCTAAAGATAACTCTGACACAACTCCAGCTGATGTAATCAAAAGATAAGAATACTCTGGAACAATGCGATCATTTAGCTTAGCCTTTAAGCTTCCTGTCCCGCAAAGCCATCCTTCCTGCTCTTTAGTAACAATAGCGCAGCGCCCCAATTCACCTCTCCGAGCAAAAATTAGATCACCTTCTGATAGTTGATGCCGATTTAAACGATGCCAAGTTTCTTCATCTACACTAACTTTTGAATCAGGTACTATTTTTCCATCTATCATGTGAGCCGGATTCACAAGTGGGGTTCCCCCATCAATATAATCTTCAGCATGAAGCTGACTACCAAATGGTCCTGTCTGCATTTCCGTTGTATGAAATTTTAACTGAGCAACAACCCAATGCTCCGGCACTTCCCCCAACCACTCAACACCGGAGTCGCGTATAGGCGCATTAGGATTTAAACCTTTGGTCACGGCATGGCTAATGACGGCCTGACGTTTTTCCTTGAGCAGTCGGATTAGCTGTTGTTGTTTTTCGATCAGGGTATCGATTTTGGCGGTTTCGTGGTCGAGGAAGCTGGCGATTTGTTTTTGTAAACGGAATTCGGGCACACTTACTTTAAGTGATGCGATTTTCTCTTGGTTTACATTAGGCTGACCGCCACCAGACGATAAATTGATGATTTCATGCCGAGTGGCATACAACCAATAAAATAGGTACTTATTATGAATAACTTTAGATGGTGGCATTACGCAACAAGCTTGGTTCGTTGTAGCTTCCTTAGCAAAAATACCGAGCCTACCGATTGTTGCTCCATACATTGCGATTGCCACAGAATCTTTTGGATGAAGGCGTAATGTTGGCATATCAGCTAGCGCTTTGTCGGTCACTTTCTTTTGTGTATCTCCAATAATGGTTTCACGTAACTCCCCAGTAGTAACCCATAGATTATCTCCCCCATAGTATGAGTCACTATCAGTTTTAGGTGTTGTGCCACTGGCTACATAAGGACAAGCATGTGAGATTTTCCACATCTCCCAATCGCTTGGAATATCTCCAATCCACTCAACCCCAGAATCCTTATATTCAGGATACGCATGGTATTTCCCCGGCATTACGAATGCACCTCTTGTAGCAACTGCATAATCTCGGCACTCACCGCATCCAAATCGGCATCAATCTCGGCTAAATCCCTCGGTGGCTGATACTGGTAAAAATGCCGGTTAAACGGAATTTCATAACCGACGATGCCGATCTCCTGATCCTTGTCGTCTTTTTTGCCGGCATCGATCCAGGCATCGGGCACATGGGGCTGCACTTCTTTGGCAAAGTAGGCTTCGTTGATTTCATTGACGGATCTGGAAGGATCAAGGGCGACGTTTTCATTATCACGCAAGTCACCATCAGCCTGATATTCCAGCACCTGACCATTGACTTCAAATAAGCCATAGATGGGATTGGCTTTGCCCTTATGCACTTTCTTGATGACTTTTTCGGCAGCCTGATTTTTCCAGCTAACCGCATCCGTTATCTGTTTTTTCTCTTTGGCATCTAATGTGATGTCTTGCTCTTTACAGGCGGCTTTTACGGCATCCTCAAAACCGTTCATATCATCATATTGCGCCGTACCAATGACCTGTTGCAGTTGTCTGGCTCTCAGCAGGATTTGTTTTTGTGCGCGCCAAGTATTGCTATCGAGCAGGTCTTTAATCTGCTTTTCTTTGAGCTCGGCAAAATGCGTTTTAATCCGGTTGCGTATGCCCTCTTCGTGTTCTGTTAAGTCGCCGTAAAGCTCGCAATCAACCGCATCCGTCCAGTGTTCGCCGTATTCGGCATAAGCCCATTTCATGACGTCAGTTAACGGTTTGGGGGCAAAGCGACAGTCCGCGATGCGTTCATCGCTGAACTGATAGGATAAGCGTAGAGGCCGTTCTATGGTGATGCGGCGATAGCCAAATTCATAGGCGTTAAAAATCTTGCTGGCAAAAGTTTTGGGCGCTTCGTTTTTTGAGTTGTCTGACTGGCGGCCGCGATTGCTTTTTTGTTCGGCGGGCTTGTCCAGTTCTCGGGCGTCGACCACTTCGAAGTTGCCGAAACAGCGGGTGATGGTGGCGATATCGCTGTCATCCATCACGTTGCGCTTGGAACCCAGGGATTTGCGCATTTTGCCGCAGAGGTTGACTCCGTTAATCAGCTGGACTTTGCCTTTGCGTTCTGCAGCTTTTTTATTGGACAGCACCCAAACATAGGTGGCAATGCCGGTGTTATAAAACATGTCAGTCGGCAATGCGACGATGGCTTCCAGCAGGTCGGCCTCTAAAATATAACGGCGAATCTCCGATTCACCGGAGCCGGCGCCACCTGTAAACAGTGGCGAGCCATTTAGAATAATGCCGATCCTTGCTCCATCATCGGAAGCATCTCTTAACTTACTGATCAGGTGTAGCAGGAACAGCAGTGAGCCGTCGGAGACTCTGGGCAGGCCGGAGCCAAAGCGGCCGTCAAAGCCTTTCAGGGTGTGTTCGTCCTTGATGTCTTGCTCGATCTTTTTCCAGTCCACGCCAAACGGCGGGTTGGACAGCATGTAATCGAATTTACTGGCATAGAGCTGATCGTTCGACAGGGTATTACCCAGCTTAATATTGCTAACGTCTTGACCTTTGATCAACATGTCAGCTTTACAGATGGCATAACTCTCCGGGTTGAGTTCCTGGCCAAAAGCGCGCATGACTGCCTGCGGATTTAACTCATGCACGTATTCCATGCCCGATGAAAGAAAACCACCCGTGCCTGCGGTAGGGTCGTAAATGGTGCGGATGATACCCGGCTTGGTTAATGCTTCATCATCTTCCATAAACACCAGCGAAGTAGTGAGACGAACAATATCACGCGGGGTAAAGTGTTCCCCGGCAGTATCATTCGAGCTTTCTGCAAAGCGGCGGATCAGCTCTTCAAACACCAATCCCATTTCGTGGTTAGAGATAGCCTTTGGGCTTAAATCGGTTTGCCGAACCTTTTGCACAATTTTATAAAGCAGGTTGGCATCGTTAAGCTGGCCGATAAATTCGGCAAACTTGAAGTGCTCAAAAATCTCGCGGGCATCTTTGGAAAAGCCCTGAATATAGGCTTCTAGATTGGTGGCAATACCCGCTTCACCAAGCTTGGAAAGATCCATTTTAGAGGTATTGAAAAATGACAACCCGCCAGTCGCTCTTAACAGCAATTTCTCCTGGGCTTCTTCGGGCAGGTTCATGGCTTGTACTTTTTCAACCTGCGCCAACACCGCTTCCTTGCTGTCCTCTAGTACGCCTTCAAGGCGGCGTAACAGAGTAAAAGGCAGGATGATGCGGCCATACTGGCTTTGCCTAAAATCGCCACGCAATAGATCGGCTAATGACCAAATGTAGGCGGCCAAGTTGTTGGTGTTTTGTGTCATGGCTGTGCTGATTATCTAGTTTATGCCCAATGGCTAGTAATAGGAAAACCTCACATCTTACCATGTCGTGGCTGTGAAAAATGCGTTTGAGCCTGGACAGCGATTGATTTGAACCAAAGATACGCAACCAATTCCTTCATTGCTATGAAACTTTATTCGGAATCAACGTACTGGTACAGCTCCCGCATATGCCCTCAACTCTACCTCACTGAGCCAGAGTGGCGGTTGATTTGAAGTAGGAAAAGCCAGCTTGTTCACAGTGACGTAAAGCAAGGTCATTGAAGATCGCGATGAATTCAATAACATGACCAACCTCTTATAGTAAATGCTACAAAAGATTTATCGGTTTTAAATATCCTCTGGTGTTGGCAGTGGTAAAGCTAAGCTCGTGATTCGCAATAACCTTGACGTCATTTCAAATGGGTCATTAATAAAGCCGCAATTCTTTTAACTACTTTTAAAATTTACATTTATTAAATTAAACATAAAATGTTTTTGGCATTTAAAAACAGTTTTAATCCGCCTTATGAAATAAGGCTTATCAAAGATTAATTAGCTTGGGAGTTATTGTAGGCTCACCTATATGTATTTCTAAAAAATTACATATTAAGACATTAATAGAAAAATAATTCATAGGGTACTAGAGCGAATAACAATTCCACATATACTTATAGATATCCACTTATTGATTTACATGAAAAACAACTATTAATATTTGATTATGCTGAAACATAACACATTAACACTTGAAGAGGCGGCTAGTTTCTTAAAAATGAGTTCTGAGTGTTTGCGGCGTAAAGTTAAAGCTGGAGATATTCCCGGTCGTAAGACAGGAAAAAAATGGGTGTTTCTGGAAGATCGATTAGTGGAGTGGCTATCTAATACTGATTTAGCCGTTAAACCTGTTAATTTTATATCTGATGAAAAAGTGAGGAATTCGAAATGTCGCTCTATAAACGTAAAAACATCTGGTGGATACAACTTACGACCTCAGAGGGGAAAAGGATACAAAGATCTGCTGGCACTTCGGTAGAAGCTGAAGCACAAGAAATGCATGATGCATTGAAAAATCAAATTTGGCGGGAAAAGGCATTGAATGAAAAGCCAATAATGAGTTGGATCGATGCCGGGGACGACTGGATGATATTTAAAAGCAAAAAAAAGAGCTTAAAAACTGATGCTCATCATATGCGTCTATTGGCACCATTCGTTGAACACTTAGCGCTAAAAGATATTGATGCAGAAGTCATAAACCAATTTATTTATGCCAGAAAAAATACTGACAAAGTAAATGACAATACAATCAATAGATCTTTGGCGCTATTAAGATCAATCCTATACAGAGCAAGAGACAACAAATGGATTGAGGATGTACCAACATTTAATATGTTAGACATTGATGATGCGCGAGATCGATTTCTATCAAAAAAGGAAGCTAAGGATTTGCTTTCGGTACTTCCAGACAAACATATAAATCTTTTCAAGTTTACTTTAGCCACTGGCCTTAGGGAGTCTAATTTGCTACATCTCCGATGGAACGCTATTGATTTCGACAATAAAACCATATTGATTAGAAAATCAACGGTTAAAAATAAAACCACTTTGTATTTCCCGCTTAATGAAGATGCAATAAATGTTCTAAAAGATCAATTAGGTAAGCATAATAACCTTGTATTTCCCAGACCTGACGGAAAAATAATAAAAAAAGCTGGAGATAAAGCATGGAAAAAAGCTTTAAAAAAAGCAGAAATTGAAGATTTCCGTTGGCATGATCTCAGACATACTTGGGCAAGCTGGCACGTTCAGAATGGCACGACTCTTCTAGAGCTACAAAAATTAGGTGGCTGGAAAACTTATCAGTGTGTACTGAGATATGCTCATTTAACCAATGAGAATTTGCGGGACAAAGTAAATAACGTGAACCTATTTTCACTCGAATCAGCCAATTCAAGCATATTTGAGAAAGCCGCTTAAATTAAACAACCCTCTTGTGTCATCACCAATAGCACAAGAGGGTTGTTTACCAGTCGAATTATCCTCACAATCAAAGGATTCTATATGATTTATAACGATGTAATAACTTTTAAAAAATCTGGTGTAGAGCATATTTTAGATTCGTTTAAAGTATTAATGGGTGATGGCTCAAATCAAATCGACTCATTCACTCAGACTTACGCTATTGAAAATGTAGCTGCATTTTTAGCTATTATCGAAAATAAAATTGAAAATAAGAATTGCGACCCAAAAAGTACTACTGTGAAAGATCGGGCCGCTTATTACGTCAACGAATTGAATAAGATTATTACTCCTGCATATATTGACTACGAATTTAAGGAAAGAGATGAGCCAGATCCAGAACCCTATTTAGAGAAAGAGGTGCTCAAATACATGATTGGCTAAACCGAAACCAACAACCTCAAGTTATACATCTGATTATATTTGCCAAAGCATAGCTTTTATTAATTAGGGAATACTCCTGGATCATTTGTAAAAGCTATGCACCACTGCCGCTACCTTTCTTCTCTGAATTAATCAAAGCCGAATGGCCTATCAATAAGTTATAATCCATTCACGCGAATGCTGTGAGTTGCCATTTTGGAGAAAACTTAATGTCAATTTATAAACGCGGAGAAATATGGTGGATTCAGTTCACCAGTCCGAACGGTGAGCGTTTTCAAAAATCCGCTCACACATCGGTAAAGAAAGAAGCCCAAGAACTGCATGATAAGCTTAAAGCTGAAATGTGGCGGGTTAAGACCTTGAAAGAGAAACCAAGTTACTTGTGGCAAGATGCCGCTGCACGCTGGCTAATCGAGCAAAGCGACAAACGCAGTCTTGAGACTGATAAAGACCATTTAAAAAAACTGGATGTTTATCTGCTGGATAAACCTTTGCACGAAGTTGACCTAGCCCTTATCGATCGATTTAAAGTAGATCGGCTAAAGGCAGGCGTCAAAAATGCCACGGTTAACAGAACATTGGCGTTGCTCAGGGCCATCCTGAATCGAGCCAAGAAGGAATGGCGCTGGATTGATGAGACGCCGTTTGTACGTTTGCTGGTTGTTAACGATGATCGAATTCGATGGTTATCGCAATCCGAGGCAAAACGACTGATCCGGGAATTGCCGGAACATCTGGCAGCGATGACGCAATTTAGTTTAGCGACAGGTTTACGGGAAACAAATGTCGTCGAGCTTGCTTGGGCGCAGATTGATATGCAACGAAAATGCGCATGGATATCTGCCAAGCAAGCGAAAGGCAAACGTGCTATTCCGGTGCCTTTAAACCAAGATGCTATGAATGTCATTTTGCAGCAAACCGGTAAACATCAGGAGTTTGTGTTTACCTATCGTGGCAGCCCAATCGCAAGGACAAATAATCATGCCTGGCGCAAGGCACTCAAGCGAGCGGGTATTAAAGATTTCCGCTGGCACGATTTGCGACATACCTGGGCAAGCTGGCATGTGCAACAAGGTACGCCATTACATGTCTTAAAGGAGTTGGGAGCTTGGAAGGATGTGAAGATGGTAATGCGCTATGCGCATTTGTCGCCCGAGCATCTTGCTGAGCATGCCAATAGGATAGAAAGTTTTGTGTGACAAATTTACTACACTGACATTTTAGACATAAAAAAACCAGTCGCACTGATAAGCTAACTGGTTGATTCATTTGATCTTTGATGGTGGGTCGTGCGCGATTCGAACGCGCGACCATCGCATTAAAAGTGCTATATATAATCATAACCTATTGATTTAATTACATCTAAACAAATAGCCCTCGCGTTGCAATGCCTATTTGTGCATATCCATGATTATCTGATTTACCCAAATTTTACCCACATCTTTATTAAAGCATCGTTACTAACTTGCAACACTCACCATAGGATAAACCTTTAAAACTACATTTTTTAGCCACAGAGAACCCCAGATCAAAAAATATAGGCTGGCTCCTTATCTGCATAAACAGGCCATTATTGATTCGTTAGTGAAAACGTTTATGCAGGATGAATATTACTTTTGTTTTTGAGAGGCATTATCGTAAAAAAACTAACTCTGCATAGATTTAAATGAATTATTTAAATAGCGATTAAAAAACAAACCTAGACAATTCACGAACCACAACCTTTAAAATCACAATAAAAACCAATTTTTAATATTGGTTTTTATGTTATTAGATTATTAAATTAGATTATTAATTATATTATTATCCTATTAGACAAAAGAAAATCAAACAGAAATAAGAGACATATATACAACATACGGACAAACATAGAGCATTATAAAAATACAAAACAATAAAATACTATTATCAATCCACTACCAAACTCCATACACTCAAATCAACCATCAATTCTTATTCAAACAAATACAGCATAACCAATACTATGAAAAACATTGCAATAAATGAAGCTGAACTAGCTTTTAGGCGAAGAACCTATTCACTCCAAGACAACATCATAACAATAAACGCTGATTTAAATAGAGCTATTGAGATTGGCAAAATTGAAAAAACAGTTTTAGAAATTATTAAATCAAACGAAACACTTTTTTACATTGAGAAAGAAAGCCATTTAAAATGCAAAATCCCTGACATTTTAAATCACATACAACGCCACGTTGCCTATAATTTTTCATATAACCCCGAATATGAATTAGAATCAGAACTTAATCAGGAAATAGCATTAAGTTTTCCCATTCATGAATTCAATCCTTATGTTGATCTTTTCATAAAGTCTGTGAATAACCAGCTGGCTGGTAAAGTCAGTTTCACGTTGATTCAAGCAAATGGTCAATGGCTAGGTAAGAAAAATTCACCAACTCCTTTACCTTGCAAAAACGATCAGTTGAAAAAACAAACGGTAGATACGCTAAACGAATTTATTCAAGGCATCAGACATGAAGCGGCAAGCAAGGCATTTAAAAATAGATTAGATAATTATATGCGTCCGATACGTAAGAATTATGGCGAGCTCAAGGACTATATCGATAATTTATTTGAACGATACAGCAGGCTTCTCGTACTAAGGGTGGATTTAAGTTACGAAAAAGATAATTACCTCATGACAGAAGTTGAAATCGAAGATAGGTTTGCCCAAGCAATCGCAGACCGTGAACATTTTTTTAGAAATACAAGATCGAACAAATTATTTGAACACATGGTCGGCTATGCTTGGAAGCTAGAATATGGCCTTAAAAAGGGGTTCCACTATCATCTGTTATTTTTTTATGACGGTTCAAAAGTACGGCAAGATGTTCCCCTAGCCCAACAAATAGGCGAATATTGGAGAGACATTATTCTGAAAGGTAAAGGAAATTACTACAACTGTAATGCCGAAAAAGACGGCTACCTGACGCTTGGAATCGGTATGATTAACCATTACGATGTAAAGCTGCGGGAAAATCTTCAACAAAAAGCTGCGGCTTATTTAGTTAAACCCGACATTTACGCGAAAATAATTTCCAAGATAGAAAACCGACGAACTTTTGGTAAAGGAGTCAAAAAAACTAAAACTAATACCCAAGGTAGGCCGAGAATGTCAGAAAGGATTGGACACTCATCGGTGGAAAACGGCGTAGAAATTTTTCCAGTTTTAAAGGGCTTTGTTGCATAAATAAACGCACGATCAAAGTGGCCCAGAACCGAGTTCCATTTTATGCTACGGGATAACTTTCGGGCATGCCAAGCCCCGTCATTTTGTTCAGTGCTCCTACGCGCAAATAAGCTTCGGTTTGTTGAGCCGTGAAGGTGCGGTTTTTCAGTTGGTCGCTAAATAATCTCTTAATCCGGAACATAGCCGTTTCCACAAGGCTACGCCGATGGTAACCGCTGATACGCTTCCATTCTGCTTCTCCCTGTTCAGAGAAGCTTCGTACTATCGCGGTTCGCGGATGGGTTGAGCCATCGTCATGATCCGGCCATTCGACCGCACCCGCTCGAGGTGGTATCAAAGCCTGCGCCTGTCTCGCTGTTATCGCTTGATGGCAATTTGCCGTATCGTAGGCGCCATGCCCTGCGAAGGTGGCAATGGCTTCATTGCCGGGCAATTGCTTCAGCAGATCCGGCAGCACTTCGGGATCTCCGACGAAATTCGCGGCCAACTCCACCGCAACGATTTCCTGCGTGTTGGTATCGACGACCAGGTGCAGTTTCCGCCAGATACGGCGTTTGCCAACGCCATGCTGACGGACTTTCCATTCGCCTTCACCGTAGACTTTCAGGCCCGTCGAGTCCACCACTCGATGCCGTGGCGTCCGGCTCGACGCTCTGGGCAATTTAACCATTAAAGTGTGTTGCCTTCGGCTGAGGGTGCTGTCGTTCGGTACTTTAAGCGGTAGACTCAACAGCTTGACCAGCGATTTGAGGAAACCTTCTGTCACTCGAAGAGGACAGTGAAAAATTTCACGAATCGTCAGTGCACATTGGGTAGCCCAATCCGAGTAGATCATCGGACTGCCTCGATAACCTGTGCGTTCTGGCTGGTGCCATCGTTCGAGCTGCGATTCTTCAAACCAGAGCGTTAATGAACCCCGGTTAACCAAGGCTTGGCTGTACTCTGACCAGTTTTTGACTTGGTAGCGTTGTTTCTGTTTCGTTTCCATATGCCCTTACTTGGGGACGTTTCAGATTTATGCAACAAAGCCGTTTTAAAGCAAAAAGAGCGTCTAAATTTTTCCACTAATAGTCGTTATCTTAATGATCTCAAATACCTAATGCGCGTAATGAACTGAAAATAATGGCGCGGAATGTGTAAAAAGTTCAACGCCGTTTTCCACCGCTTTCTGATATTCGCGACAGCCGGTACTCGACCCATTGCAGCCTATCATCACTGCATTTTGAGGGACTAAAAAAGGAAGCCTACTGTCGAAGCTGATCTTGCTGCAGGAAGCCCGCCCCTCGCACTCCATTGTCAACCAAAATATCGGTGATGAAGGAGATTATGTCGCGGTGCTCCGCCGACAGGAGTAGAGCCTTCTTCGCCAGAATCAGCTTGAGGATTTCAACTGTCTCATCACCGTTCGCACTCCAGAAGTTCTGGTCCTGCTTCTTGGCTAAAGCAACTTCGCGCAACCACGAAAGACCGGGCTCAGGAATCATATCCAGCCCACCCTTTTTGAAGAAGCGAAGCACGCCAATATACAGGCTCGTATTCATGCCGAATTTTCGGACGACCCTTTCGATGATTGGTTTGAAACGACCAAGCAGTGACCACTCCTCCTCGATGACACAAACGAGTGGCTGGAAGTCACCGCTGAAGCAGAATAGTAGGATGAAAATACAACATGAAAAGTCGCGGCCGATATGTAGCCCCCTAACTCTGCCTTCAGGGTTCTCGATGATCCATTCGGCGATTTTTTCCCAAACCGCGAAAGCCTCATCAGTGATAGCAGCCGGGGGAAGTAACGCATGCGCCAAATAGGACGGTGCGAAGCTTTGCATCGCCAACAACGCGGTTTCATTATCCGTCTCGAAAAGCGGTTGAAGGACAATCCTTTCGACCTCCGTTGAGGATAGGTGCGATGCCACATTTCCTAGCCAGTGGAAGAAAGAAAAGACCCATTCAAAGGGCTTATCCCCACGATTATCTCGGCGCGATTTAGCGAATGGCGGAACGATTTCTTGGATCGTCATTGCGACCAGTTGCTCAACGAATATCACGAACTGTGAGCGCCGTTCCGGCGTAGCCAGCAACACGTCAAGGTTGGCTCGTAGAATCGTTCGCCGAGCGATGTGCCACTGAAAGCAAAGCGGGTTTTGAATGAATCCGAATGCTTCGGGATCCTTTTTGGAGCTTTGGTTGTCTCGCTCCAACCAGGGCAGCGGCACAGCCGGCAAAGGCGTTACCTCGTCCTTTGCAAGAGCCGCTTTAGCTGCTTCGACCAAGGCAATATTGCGGGCCGCTTCCGCCTCGTCCCAGTAAGGCGAATGATAGTTCGGCAATGCGTTTTTATCGATGATGCATTGATTCACGAATAGGCCAAAGAGAACTACGTAGAACTCAGGGTTTTTGGCTGCGTAGAGCGTCGCCGATGTCGCTACGGCTTCCGTTACCGCTTCGAGAGGAGCCACGGCAAGACTCAATAAGACTCCTTCGCACTGTTCAACCTTATACCCACGCGCTATCAATGCGGCGAAGCCGTGTACAGCGAAGATAAGCGGGTGCATTGACAAAATACTGCCGCGATATGTCACATCACTCAAGCCTCGAAATCTTGCCGCGCGCTGTAAAGTCTTAAGTGTCCACATTGCCGTTGCGGTATCCCAAAGATCGGTGCCCGCAAATCTCGCCAATACATATGCAGTGCCAGAGACGGACGCTCTTCGCTTGGCTTGGTCAAAGGAGTCTTCTGCATCATCGAACAGGCTCTCGAAATCGAAATCCTGGGCTTCGGCCAACGCTTCGCTTAAGATCACACTGTCCTCAAGTTGATCGCCGTCCAAGCTCTTTTGCGCCCAGAGCGCCAAGCGAAGGTAGCGGTTCAGCTGAGCTTGGTTTTCGAGCAGCTGGACTCGTTCCTTAGCATTTGCCGACGGCGGATCGTTCCAAATTTTGATGTGCTTGCCGTCTTCCGTTGACTCGCTATGCCAGAACTGCGGATCAGCTTGCTCGACATGCCAACTCATCGACTTTTTGAGTCCTGCCTCATAAGCTTCGTCAACCCTATCCTCGGCGTATTCGAAGGGAAGCCGATCGGTGAAAGAGCGTATGCCAGCTGTGTAGTGTTCCTTGAGCGAGTCATCGTGCCAGAAGACAAAATACGGGACCAAGTCGCGGATGCAGGTTTGCCTATGTGGCTTTCGATTCAGTTCTCGCACCGCATTCAAAAGATGCCGATATCGTTGCCAATTTGCTATCTCATTCCCAAGCATGCCTCCGTAGTCCTTTGCGGAGCGAGTAAGATCCCACTCCCAGATGTGAGGACAGGTAATGAGCGGTAGGGCTTGCTCAATTGATTTATCCGGGTGAGCAAGGCAAAGACTGACGGCCAGGCCCAAAGCCGCGACGGAATCGTTGCCTTCCAGCACCTTACGGAAGACGTCGGCGAAATCATCACCAGCATCGATACGTTCGAACGCCCAGAATTCAAGCGCCATCAAGGCACACTCACTGGCGTGGTTTCCTCCGGAACCACGGAACCAGAGGTAGACTTGACCGTCACCCCAGAAAACCTGTTTACCCCAGGGGAGCTCGATCTCAACCGGGAGCGGCGTTACCGCTTCTTGGGAATAGTCAGGGTGATGGCGGAGCCATTGCCACACATCTACAGAATGATTGCAAATGGCCTTGACTAACCTTAATCCTTCTTTCTCGTGCTGGCGTAGCAGGGGAAGAAAGGGTGATTGGTAGGGCGAGGAGGGATAGAAGCTCTGGTGTCCTTCAACACCGAGCTCACGATTTGAAAAAGATGAATAGCTTCGTTGCCGTTGACTGACCTTCGGGTGCACCAGAAAAGCGGCAATAATGTAATCGACCAGCTGTTTAGGAAGCCACCGGGCAAGGGGCGCGCTGACCGACAATATTTTTTCGCGGTACAGATAGCGCAGCCGATCTTTGGCCTTTGTATACAAATAAGCCGTGACCAATTCAGGAATATCGCCAGCCGATGACAAGAACAGCGTACGAATAGCTCCTTCGAGATCACGTTCTTCATGGCGATCAAGGTCGATCCCAAACGGGTCACGCAGGTTCTGAAAATTATCTGGGTGCAAGGCGGCTTCAAATTCGGTGATCCATCCATGGGCTATCTCGCCGATTTGTTGGCAATGACGAATATTCTGTCCCGCGCATGCTGACTGCCAAGTGCTGAATACCGGCAAGAGATCAGGGATTAGCGAGGGCGAAGGTTCGCCAGCATGCGGCAGATACCAGTCGAGAAAACGAATCCAGATTAGTAGCTTGGGCCATGCTGTGGCATGCGCGAAGTTTACTCGCTCTTCCGGTTCAAGGTCAGGGAAGGTTATCTCATTCAGAAAGGTCGCATTCGGTACAACCTCTAGCGTCTTAAGAGCATTCAGAAGCTTCTTCAGGCCGTCGTCATTGTTCTGATGAAGGTAGTTTGCGAGTTTGCTGAGAATATCCGTTGTTCGCGTTGAGCGTAGGCAGGAAGTCAATACGGCACGCTGCCACACCGGCCGTAGGTTAGCATCAGCCAACCCTTCGTAGAGCTGTTGCCATTCGGTTTCTGTGCTATTGGTCTCAAGTTCATAGGAGCCGAGTAACTGTATTGGGCGGATAAGTTCCTGAGGCTCCTTGCAGTTCCTCAGCACTGGTGCAATGTTCGGCAACTCTCCGATAAGCCATTCGCACAATGCCCACTCCTCATAAATGTCGTGAGTGAAGGTGACACTGTGTCCGAGTTGTTTGTCGCGGATCACGCCAGCGGACTTCAAATCTTCCAATGGTTCGGGCGGGAGATCTCGTATCGAGATAGCGCTATTGGGTGCTACGACGAACCGCTCCGCCAAGCTGAGCAGGGCATTGCGCCGGTGCTGTGCAGGAGTAAAACCAGCCTGGTCGGCACCTCCATGTTTCCACCAGAGTTTGAGGAGCTCCACTTCGGTAGCGGGGAGCGATGTCGTGCCCTCACAGCCTGCGAGGCTCAGGACTTCATCAAGAAAGAATGGCCGACGAAGAATTACATCGGTGTTCCCAGACTCCAGCAGTAGCGGGCTTAGGCGCGGGAATTCGACAGAAATGACGCTAAGCTCATCGGAGTCGAGTGGCGATACCGATACGGAACGTACGGGTAGATGTCTTAGTGCATTAGGATCAAGCCATGTTGCGATATGCTCTAGATTCTGCTCCCTGACCGTCACCAGCACTTTCCAACCGGATAGAGCTCGTTCCGATGCAATCACGCGGATAAGATCATTGACCGTAAGCTGCGCAGCCGGATCATTGATTTTGTCGATACCGTCGATGTACAGTGTATGTTCTCCAACAGTGCCGAGCTCGCTCATCAAGCCAATAAGATCGCCCGAAAGTCCCAGCTGTCCAGCGTGAGCAGCCCAACCGCGCGGTTGTATTCGGCTGTCCTTCATAAGAAAGACCGGTCCAGATTGGGCGGTCTCACCGGCTAGCTGCCTCAAAAGAGCAGATTTGCCACTACCGGGTTCTCCGTCGATCTGAACAAAGCGCGCAGTATGTAGAGCGTCTTGGACCTGCTCATATGCTTTCGTTCGGTTCAGGCAAAGACCATGGATGTCGCCCTTTATCGAGGCGAGCGCTCGTTTTGACTCTTGGTCAAGCGCTTGGATGTCTCGCCAGAAAGTAGTACCAGCCCCCGATGGCAGTCCCGCATTTTGTAGGCTGGTTGCTAAGCTCGCTCGGGAACCGCCGCCCCCCGTAGGAGAAATTACACCAGCCTCTGCAATCAAATGCGTCCAGATGGCGGCTGCCTGACCTCGCTGATCTAGTGGCAAGCAATGGCGGATGCGGTCCAGAACGCCTGCCGCGTCACGCGACGCGTCTTCGGTATCGAAGTCGAAGTGAAGAATGCGAAACCCACAGAGGAACCGCCAGAGGGTGTCATCGTCGACGGTCGTGCCGGCATGGCTGGCGAGGATCTTTCGCGTCACCGCTACGAACGCCCGCTGGTCCTTGTGCGAAAAATCCTTCCGCGTAATGCGCTGCATAAAGTCTTGGCCGTTAGGGCTATGTGCAGCCCAGCTCAGAACGGACTGATAGTATTTATCGGCTCGCGCGCTGTAGGAGCTGATTGCGACCCCGAGTCTATCTCGGGTAGAATCGAATGTGTCGGACATAAAGGTCGTCCAGGCCTGGCCCAATACCGAGATCCATTCCTTGTCATTCTCGGTGAAGGTCAGTGTACTTTTTACTTGAAGGGAGAGCTTGGTGAGGCGTCCATCCTCCAAGATGCCATTCACAATGACGTCGTCGAGCGGCTCACCGAATGCAGCGCGCTGAGTGAGCACCTGGGTTACGTGTAGCCCAGGCACTGCTCTCGCTGGCGCTTCTGCAAAGCTAGCTGCAAGGTAATATGCGACTACCCGCGCTTCGAAGTGGGTTCCGCCCCCGCCTGTTGAGTCTGGGCTTGCCATCATTATCCTGATCGTTAGTGTAGCTCAATCATAACAATCTAAGGATAGGAACTGAAATCTTTCTGCGGATGTGTAAGCATCAGCTTGGCCCCAAACCGGTCATTCAAATTTGTGAATTGAAATTTAACGCACGAAGTAAGCGTCGTGATGTTAGAAGCTGTATATCGATCTTACAAACCAATGAAAGATGATCTATGGAACCATTGCTACAGATTGTGACTGGCTTCAATTTTTTCATTCCATACATCACAAGTTGAGTTAGGCCGATTTGGATGGCACTCGATAATGAGTATACTGGTGCTATCGACCCCTTTGAGACATTCAAGCTCCCGACTGGCAACCGCCCGCTTCTTAGCATAGAGCGGACATTCAGGAAACTGGTTTGAAGTGGCCGTAATTCGGCCAAAGGCGACGGTATGTTATGAGAACCGTCAAAGGTTCCCCATGACCGCTTTACTACGCCAATGCCAAATACGTATTATGGGAGCAGTAGCAAGGATAACGTCAGATAACCTTTACCATGTCATCAGCCTCGAACTAAGCAGCCAATCAACTTTCTATAATGGACGTGAGAGCCTCAATTATTTCTTTGATGGCTCACTAGCTATCGCATGAATGGGTTTTGCCGATTGCCACAAATTTCCCTTCAAAATTGCCCACTGACTGCCCCCCGTACTCTAGGACAGATGACACCGCAATTCTTGCACGGCCTCTGCGCAAAAGTGTTCGCATGAAAACTTCCCAAGCTTCTGGCTGCGTGATAAACGAGCGCGCTGTAAACGTGCCGTAGATTGGCCGCTCATAGCTCATGATATTGCTCTGAATCACGATGTTACTTGCCATGCCTGCATTCTTCAGGCGGACATGCAGTATGGACCATGCAGCAAGGATGGCTACTGCTGAGGCGCTGCCACCGAATACGGATTCGGTGTGATTGATGTTGGGAGCCAAGGGAGCGCTCAGAATAACTCTTTCCTTCTCCGCCTCGATCACACTGACTTGCATGGCCTGTGAGAGCGGTATATTTTCATGCAGGTACTGCTCAAGCTCTTGTGGGTTCATTGGCATCTCCTCATTATAATCATCGTAAAACCCAGCAGGCTGTTTTTGGAAATGGCAAAAGCCGCTGTCGACCGTAAATCAATTACAGCGAGAGTAATAAACTATTCCTTGATTACGCCGTACTAACTACAAAATGGATCGCCTTAGATATTAAAGTGCCTTTTCATTCCCTTGAGCTTCATCCCCAATAAGAGCGTGTTTATCTTCTTTCGTTGCTACTGCGTAAATGACGTTCGTCTCAATTGCATTCACCTGTTCTTTAACAAGCCGTGACAGATTTCCCTGGCGCACACGATCCAAGGTATCCGTATCCAGTTGCTCAAGCGTTCCTCGGTAGCCGCTGCCCATGGCGATCTTCCACCAGTCATCAGGGGAATTCAAAGGGTGCGTTCCAGACTCAGCAAGAATGTCGACGTTACGCACGTTGGCTTCGGCGAGCATTGCTTTGAGACCATCCGGTTCCGAAATGCGGTCCCAAGGATTGAACCCGCGATTCAGGTCGGGGCGCTCGATATGGATGGCATCCCAGAAAGCGCCGTTGGCCGGCTCGAATAAGTTCGGCCCCCAGGTGGTAATGGCAAGTCGACCACCCGGTTTCACCATGCGCCATAACTCCCTGACCGCCTCGGCCATGTCCGGAACGAAGAAAATACCGAAGACGCAGACCACGGCATCAAAGCTGTCATCGGGATAGCCCAGAGCCAGCATGTCGCCGACGCGGAACTCGATATTTTCCAAACTCCTGGCTTCGGCCTTGGCTCTGGCCAAGTCAATCAGGCGCTCGGCGAGATCAGCCGCAATGACGTGTCCGTCAGGCCCGACGATTTCCGCTGCAGGTAGTGCTGATCCTCCACTGCCGGAACAAACATCCAGCACGCGTTCATCCGGCCGCAGATTGAGCCGCTCCACGGTACGCCGGCCAAAGCGATGCCAAAAGGAGCTGACCGGATGGTCGAAGTGATCGGCTGCGGCATTGTAGGCCATCGCGGCTTTGGCTTTGGCTTCTTCTACATTATTCATTAGTATCTCATTGTCTATATTTTGTATTCATTGGGGAACCCCGGCTATCAGGTTCGCAATGGCGACACCCCAATGGCGGTTTTTACTCGGAAACCGGTCCCATCAACGGCCCGCTTCTCTTCCTCCGTAGAGTATGCGGCTGATGACGGTGGCGGTGAAAGCGCCTAACACAAATCCCCAAGTCATCGGCGTTATACCGACAGTAAAGAGCAATATCATCGTGGTAGTGGCACAGACTATCTGTATTATGCCGAGAAACACCCGTAACCACCTTTCGACAAACTTCGGAGGGAGATCAAACCTGTTCATCGGGGCATGTCGGCTGCGGTGTTGTAGTCCTGGCGGCATTCGCTTTCAGTTGTGAGCTCATTGGGTAGGCAATCTCTAAACTTTGATTTCCGATGATTCGATCATCGGTTGATCTTCCTTTATGGGTCAAGGTTACTGGGTTTTTACCGTACGGCATAAATCCGTTTCTTAAAGAAAAACGCCACATTCACCAGCGCAATCATCACCGGCACTTCGATCAACGGTCCGATTACCGCCGCGAAAGCCTCTCCGCTGCTGATGCCGAACACGGCGACGGCCACCGCAATCGCCAGCTCGAAGTTATTACTGGCGGCGGTGAAAGCCAGCGTGGTGCTTTTTTCATAGCCCGCGCCGATGGCTTTCCCCATGGCAAAGCTGACCAAAAACATCACCACAAAATAAATCAACATCGGGATGGCAATCCGCACCACGTCCAGCGGCAGTTGCACGATCAAATCGCCTTTCAGCGAGAACATCACCACGATAGTGAACAACAGTGCAATCAACGTAAGCGGGCTGATTTTGGGCACGAAGCTGTGGTGATACCAGTCCTTGCCTTTGGCTCGCACCAATACAAAACGCGTTATGAAGCCTGCAATAAACGGAATACCCAGATAAATGAACACGCTCTTGGCGATCTCGCCTATGGTGATGTCTACCAGACTGCCCGGCATGCCAAACAGTGGCGGCAGCACCGTAATGAATAACCAGGCATAAACGCTGTAAAACAGCACCTGAAACACGCTATTAAATGCTACCAAGCCAGCTGCGTATTCATTATCGCCTCTGGCTAATTCATTCCAGACAATCACCATCGCGATACAACGGGCCAGACCAATCAGGATCAGGCCGGTCATGTATTCCGGATAATCGCGCAGAAACACAATCGCCAGACCGAACATCAATAGCGGGCCGATGATCCAGTTCTGCAGCAACGAAATCCCTAATATCCGCCAGTTGCGAAACACGTCGCCTAGTTCTTCGTAATGCACTTTGGCCAGCGGCGGGTACATCATTAGAATCAAACCGATCGCAATGGGGATATTGGTCGTGCCGATGGAAACTGTCTTGTTAAAGGCAGTGACTTGCGCCGGCAAGGCAAAACCGATACCGACACCTACCGCCATGGCTGTGAAAATCCACAACGTCAGGTAGCGGTCAAGAAAGGATAATCGTGTTGTTGAGCAGGTCGATTGGTTCATAACTGTCTCCCGTTAAATTTATTAATAGCTAGCTTTAGACGTCCGTTTCATACACAAGACCAATATCGTCGATGTGGCGTTTGATTGCCATCGCGTCTAATTTGTCGATCGGCAGGCTGCAAAATAGCGATATACGCCGCTTGAGCAATAAATAAGTAGTCAGGAAAGCTTTTTGCTGCTGTTCGACAGATCTAAAGAACCTGACAGGATCATCGCCCCCCCATTGTGCCTGCATCGGCTGACCGGGCCAAACCGGACAAGGCTCACCAGCGGTCTTGTCGCAGACCGACGGTGTCGTAATTGAGACTTTGCAAGAGTTGGATAGCCAGCGGATTGACCTCGCCGAGGGGGTCACTGCCGGCACTAAAAGCTCGAAAACGTCCTTTACCCATCTCATTGAGTATGGTTTCAGCCATAATGCTGCGAGCCGAATTCCAGGTACAGATGAACAGAACGTTGTAGCTTTTTTGAGTCATTTCAGCGTTCAGGATTGATGCGTTTGCCACCGGCCCAGACCGTGTCAAAACGCATAACTTTTTTTCAGCACGCTCGCCAAACGACCCAAGGTAAAGGCATCAGGCGGAGTCATTATGATTTCGAGTTTAATTCCTAACATGAGGCCATTGCTGAAAATTGCTTCAGCACCACCTAATTAGGCTGATAAAAGCTGCTTAAGGTCAGGATATAAGCAGGGTTTCAGGACCTGATGGCCTCGAGCAAAGCTGGGGTGCCCAGTATGTTCATGACCCGCTTCATATTGTAGGCCAGCACGTGCAAGCTCATTTCCGTACTGACGTTTTTTAATTCCTTGGTGAGAAAATGGGTTGCACCCATCCAGGCCTTGAGGGTGCCAAAGGGATGCTCAACGGTCTGACGCCGTAGTCGCATGCTGTCAGGCGCATGATCCAGACGAGTTTGCATAGCTTCAAGCACATCTTCATGCTCCCAACGCGTCACTCGCCTTTCGGTGCTGGGTGTACACTGGGCCTTGATGTCACACTGTTGGCAGCATGAACTCCAATAGCGATGCAGGTTCAGTCCATGTTCGATCCGGGATGAGCGCCAAGTCAGTGTCTGCCCGGCAGGGCAGCGGTATGCGTTGTTCTCGGCATCGTAAATAAAATCGGCCTTATCAAACCGTCCCGCCGCCTTGGCACCTGACGTTTTACATTTAGGAACTAAAGCGGTGATACCGGCTTCATGGCAGGCGAGAATTTCTTCGCTCTTAAAATAGCCACGATCAGCAATGACCGTTAGATCTTGAACAGCCATGGCTGTGCGGGCCTGCTTAGCCATCGAAGTCAGCTGATCTCGATCAATGCCAACATTGGTCACCTCATGAGCGACAATCAGGTGATGCTGGGTATCGACCGCTGTCTGAACATTATAGCCAACGATGCCAGTGCCTCGCGTCTTCATGGAGCGGGCATCGGGATCGGTCAGAGAAATCTGCTTATCCTCTGTTTTGTTAAGCTGGACTTCGATGTCCTTAAGGGCTTTCATCTGCTCTTTCAGGGCAGCGATTTTATCGTGTAGACGCTCAGATTTTGCTTTGGCAACAGTCGGTTCTTGCCGGTCGGCGGTATCGAGGGCTGTCAGGTAGCGCTGGATGCTGGATTCAATGTCTTCCATGCGCCGTTGTAGCTTAGCGCTGGTAAAATTCCGGTCGCGGTTGTTGACCGCCTTGAACTTACTGCCGTCGATGGCGACCAGGGCTTCGGAGAATAAACCCAGCTGCTGGCACAGCACGATAAACTGTCGGCAGACGCTGCGTATGGCTTTACCGTTGTCCTTGCGGAAACGGGCGATGGTTTTGAAGTCCGGCATCAGGCGCCCCGTCAGCCACATCAGTTCGACATTACGTTGTGTCTCTTTTTCCAGGCGCCGGCTGGACTGAATGCGGTTCAGATAACCGTAAATATAAAGCTTGAGCAGGACAGAGGGATGATAAGCGGGCCTGCCAGTGATCGCGGGCTCAACACCTTCAAAACCCAGTTTGCCCAAGTCCAGTTCATCGACAAAGACATCAACAATGCGCACCGGATTGGTATCGGCAATATAGTCATCGATACTTTCCGGCAGGAGCGTAGTTTGTGTACGGCATTCGCCTTCAATGAAACGTTTCATCCGCTGGCCTCATCAACAAGTTGACCTCATTATATCAAAGTCAGCGTTTTGACACGGTCTGGGCC